>CAWVVN010000068.1:0-11477 GCA_963933605.1 uncultured Verrucomicrobiales bacterium | reverse complement strand
CACAGCTCAGCCAGAAGGCATCTTCCGCCGGCAGCTTTTTTCAGCGGAAAAACAAGCGCAGAAAGGTAATGTGCCTAGAATGCGATCATGAGCACGAGGCGCCAGCAGAGGCCAGCTCTACACTTTGCTCTGCCTGCGGCACCTACGTCAGCCTTAAGAATTACATCATTAACAACCACTGGAATCGCCGTATCGAAACCAGAGGTAATGTCACCATACAAAAAAAGGGCTCGGTCACTGACATCACCGTGCGTTGCCATGACATTCTTGTTCTTGGAACTCTCAAAGGTGGTATTGACTGCTCCGGTGACATCACACTCAACAGCCATAGCAAGATTATGGGAAACGTGAGCTGCCGACGCCTGGTGATTGATAAGCGCGCTGATGTTGCTTTTGCCAATGAAGTCGTGTGTGAGGAGGCGATCATCGATGGGCATGTCACAGGGCATTTTGTTTGCACTGGCAAGCTACACCTTAAGAAGAAAGCCGTGCTCAATGGTAATATCGTGGTTGCCAATATGACCATCGACAAGGGAGCCCGTCACAATGGAAAAATCTCCATCCAGCAGTAAGGGGCTTTTTCCGTTTGTGCCGATTTCCTGCTTTCCCACTCCCTGCTTGACTCCTAAGGCTGCAGTACCAAACATCCAGCCATGCCAAGCACATCCTTAGATCTTCGTGATGAGATTCTGCGCCTGAAAAAAGAGCGTAATGCAGTCATCCTCGCCCACAATTATCAAACCGGCGATATTCAAGACTTGGCAGACTACGTTGGTGACTCCTTAGGCCTCGCTTATCAGGCCCAAGAAACAGATGCTGATGTGATCGCTTTCTGTGGTGTGCACTTCATGGCCGAGACTGCCAAGATTGTTAACCCTGAGAAAATCGTCGTGCTTCCGGATAAAGACGCGGGCTGTTCTCTGGAAGAGTCTTGCCCTGCCGAAGACCTGGAAAAATTCATCAACGACAATCAGGAAAAGAATTACTACGTCATCGCCTACATCAACTGCTCTGCTGGCGTCAAGGCGCTCTGTGATGTGATCTGCACATCAGGCAATGCCGTGAAAATAGTCAACAAGGCGCCATCAGACCGTCCTATCCTCTTTGTGCCAGATGCCAACCTCGGTGCCTGGGTCATGGAGCAAACTGGCCGTAAAATGGATCTCTGGCAGGGTGCTTGTTATGTTCACGTTGAGTTCACCCGTGATTCCATCAATAAAATCAAAGCTGAGTATCCTGACGCTCTCGTCGTCGCTCACCCTGAGTGCACCACCGCCGTGCGCCTTCTCGCCGATGAGGTATGCTCGACGGAGAAGATGGTCACCTACTGCCAAAAGGCACCCGTGAAGAACATCATCGTGGTCACAGAGAGCGGCATGCTTCACCGCCTACAGAAAGAAGCCCCCGACAAAAATCTCATCCCCGGACCGACTGACCGCTGTGCGTGCAATGACTGCCGATTCATGAAAATGAATAACCTGCAAAATCTTCACGACTGCCTTGATCTGCTCGAGCCACGAGTAGAACTCCCAGAAGACATCAGAAAGCGTGCCGAGGCACCTTTACTACGGATGCTCGAGCAATCAAAATAGCCTCGCCTCCGCGCACCGCCAGATCGAAGCCACTCCGCATTCACTACTTAAAATTCACCACTCCTCACTCACCTTTCCCATGCCTACAGTTCATCTAGACCTCGCTGAGCGCTCCTATGATATTCTCGTCGAAGACCATTTGCTCGACCGCGCAGGTGAGCTGATACGCGAATGTGGTTTATCAGGTAAAGCCGCCATCATTACCGATAGCAATGTCGGACCTCACTATGCTGATATGCTGGTCACCAAGCTTGCGGAGGTGGACATCCACGCCAGTCTCCACACCGTGCGGGCTGGTGAAGCTAGCAAATCGATGTCTCAGTCAGCTGAGCTCTGTGGCGAATTAAACCGCGCGGGCCATGACCGATCTTCCTTTGTCATCGCCCTTGGTGGTGGTGTTGTCGGTGATCTCGCTGGTTTTGTTGCTGCCATTTTCTACCGCGGTGTTCCCTTTGTCCAGATTCCCACTACCATTGTCTCCCAAGTAGATAGCTCTGCCGGCGGAAAAACCGGCGTCAATGCCTCTGAAGGCAAAAACCTGATTGGTGCATTTCATCAACCACGTCTGGTGATCGTTGACCCCCTCACCCTCGACAGCCTGCCAGGCCGTGAATACCGCGAGGGTTACGCAGAAGCGATCAAGCATGCCGCCATCCGTGACGCGGCCATGATCGATGACCTCGCCGCCCTTGACCCCGACAATCAACACCCTTCCGCTGATCTACTAGCACGCAACCTCGCTATCAAGGCTCGCATCGTCGAGGAAGACGAACGTGAAACTGAAGGCACACGCGCCCTGCTCAACTTCGGCCACACCATTGGCCACGGCATAGAAGCCTCCCTACCCTACGGCGCCATGCTTCACGGTGAAGCTATTTCCCTCGGCATCCGAGCGGCGCTCTACCTTTCGGAGAAAGTCAACGGCTTCCCCGCCGACCAAAGCCAGCGCATCCTCGACCTGCTGAAACAGTTCCAGCTGCCGCTCACTCTGCCTGAGCACATCAGCACAGACATCGTGATGGACAAGCTAAGCCACGACAAAAAATTCACCGGCGGCAACATCAAGTTCGTCTTGCTGACAGCACCTGGAGCCGCAGAAGTCTCCACCAAGGTCAGCCTCGATATGATACGCGAGGCCGTCGAACACCTGCGCAACTAGCCTCTTAGCTTAGCGGGCAACCCTGGGGAGGGTAACCTTGAGCGAACTCTTAGCCGAACTCTTAAGCAAATTGCTTAAGAAAGCGCACATCGTTCTCGATGAGCAGGCGGATATCCTTGATGCCCCACTTGATCATCGCAAGCCGGTCAATGCCCATGCCGAAGGCAAAACCGGTGACTTTATCCGGTGAGAAAACATCATCACCGCGCACTTCACAGAGTGACTCAAACACGGCTGGATCAACCATGCCGCAGCCCGCGATTTCAATCCACTTCGGCTCTTGGCCCTTGGCGTGCAGCTTGATATCGATCTCAAAGCTAGGCTCGGTGAACGGGAAAAAGTGAGGGCGGAATCGCACTTCGGTATCATCACCAAACATACTACGAAGGAAAAACTCCAAGGTTCCTTTGAGATCACCCAGCTTCACATCCTCATCAACATAGAGGCCCTCCAGCTGGTTGAAGACAGACAAGTGAGTCGCGTCAATTTCATCACGACGGTAGGCCGATCCTGGCGCAATAATCCTCACCGGAGGTGTCGCTTTTTCCATGGTTCGGATTTGAACACTGGAGGTGTGCGTGCGCAGTAGTTTGCCACTGTCGAAATAGAACGTATCCTTCTCGTTACGAGCAGGATGATCTTCGGGGGTGTTGAGAGCATCGAAGCAGTGAAACTCGGTCTCAATCTCCGGCCCGTCGGCGAGGGCAAAACCCATGCGGCGCAGCACCTGAATCGCACGATCCTTGGCCTGGGTCAGCGGATGCAAAGCACCCGAGGGCAGAGGCCTTGCCGGCAAGGTAAGATCAATGCCCTGAATGGACTTGCGGTCCGCCTCATCAGCAAGTGCCGATTGCTTTTCATCGAGTGCAGAAGTAATCGCCTGACGAGCTGCATTGAGTAGCTGCCCCATCTTTGGCTTATCCTCTTTCGAAAGATCCTTCATTCCTGCGGACGCAGCCGTCAGGACTCCCTTTTTACCAAGGAAGGCGACACGGGCGTCATCAAGAGATTTTTCATCGCCCGCGGCGGCAATAGCGGCAAGCGCGTCAGTCTGGATCGATTCAATTTCCTGGTTCATGGGAGGGGTCGATTTAGGGGATTATCGGGCGTAGGGCAATCGCCAATTTTGCACAGTCGGCTAAATCACCTTATGGCTCTTCGCTGAGATCATCCCTCGAAACATGGTAATGAGCGCCACAACGTGGGCAATTAACCGTAATCTCTTGGTCATCCAAGAAGAGCTCATCAAGGCGAGAGCGCCATGAAGCTAGTGTCGGTAGAATCCTCTCCTTGCTGCAGCCACAGTTGAAATAAAACTTCCGTGTTTCTAGCATCTTGGTTTGTTCTACCTCGGTGATGTCGACGACTTTGGCGGCGTCAACTTCTTCAAACCATTCCTCATCGTAATCTGGCTGAGCTACCAGCAGGGCGTAATTTTCATTATCAAGGCGGAAGCACTTGGCAGGGCGCTGCTCGCTTTGTTGGTAAAAATGCTCAATCCAGTCAATCGGATCGTTGGTCGCCAAATCCAGCGTGGTGGTGCGTGGCTCTTGTCCTGAAACACTTGTCTGAGAGTAAAACATATTACGGTCAGGCTCTCGTATGTCTTTGGTGAAAAGGCGACCGGTAATATTTTCAAAGGTGCTGCTGCCGGTGACAAAATAATTAACCCGCGGTGCCCTCAGGTTAACCGTCCAGGCAATTGTTTCAGCCCAAGGCCTAGCTGTCAGATGCAATGTTAAGACCGCAAGCAGGTCCTTCAAGGTCGCGTCCATCTTGGTTTCATAGCGTAGCTTGTGCTCTAGGAGGTGCAGATAATAATCAGTGAAAATAGGTGTGAACTGAGCACGCACCAGCAGGCAATTGCGATGGCGCACAAAGATAGACTCTACTTTGGTAAAGTCTTCGACTGGCTGTATGGATTCCTCGCTCATGAAAAAAAGTTCCTCTTAAAAAAGCCCCTCTAAAAAAAGTCCCTCTGGGCTAGGCGGTTATTAGACACAGTTGATCAAACTTCAACCTGAAAACTTTAATCTCTGAGTAAAACAAAACAGCCAGCAGCTATCACAGCAATCAGGCCCACCGTGAATCACGGTGAGCCTGAGAAGTTGGGGCCAGCGCTGCTTAATTGACGCTGATCGTTTTTGGTTCGGCTTTGGCTCGATGTGGTATTTCTAGATACAGAATACCGTTTTCAAGCTTCGCTTTGATATTCTCGATATCGGCCTCGTCTGAAATTTTCAAACGTCGTTCTTGTTTGCTCAGAAAACTACGCTGCTCGTCCTCGGTCTCCGCCACAATAGAGAGAATGCCCTCATCGATGCTGAGTTTGACCTCGTCTTTGCTAAAGCCGGGGAGTTCAAGCCGAAGCTTAACGCCAAGCTCATCATCGCTGAGAGATTCCACACTAGCTCGATTATGTTTTGGCTGTGGCGCGGCGCGCTGCCTGTCTGAATAAGCAGGCACGAGGGTATTATTGACCAAGCGGTTAAGCTCGCTGAAGATTCCGTTGCTGATTGGGTAGTGGGTAGTCATGGTATTATAATGGTGGTTAATCGTTGTTGATTTGATGTGTTCAGCAATCATAGATGCAATCTGTATGCCAATCCGCTTATATTTATCATACGCCGCTCATTACAAGCAGGTTGCAAATATAGAACCTCTTCAAAAAACAACTCAACCACCTTCATAGGTGTCATTATGTCACACACTATTGTCCCACTGGGACATTCCCGCTGCCTACAAACATTCCATCCTTCCACAAAAAAACGGCCACCGGGTTAAACCCGATGGCCGTTGTAAGTTGTTATTGCTCGCTTGAATTAAGCAGTCGCAGGAGCCTTCTTATCGAGGGCTGCCTTGGATTGCGCAACGACGCTGTTGAAAGCATCGATGTCGTGCACGGCGAGGTCTGCAAGAATCTTGCGGTCTACCTCGATATTGGCGGCCTTGAGGCCTTCAATGAAACGTGAATAAGTCAGGTCCTGTGCACGGACACCGGCGCTGATACGCTGGATCCAGAGGCGACGGAACTGACCTTTACGCTTCTTACGGTCACGATACTCATACTCGCGTGCCTTACGGACAGCGTCCTTGGCATACTTGTAGAGTTTGGAGCGGAAACCGCGGAATCCTTTGGCGCGTTTGAGAATGCGCTTCCGGCGTTTGCGGCTTGCTGGGCTATTGGTTGCTCTTGGCATGTTTCTTTGTTTTGGAACGGACGGTTATTTTCACACCCCCCGCAGTCTCGTCCATTCGGTCCCGGTTTTCTATGTTTAGAGCGCCGGGAAGGCTGCGTAGGGGCCACCCGTGATGCGGGTGGTTGGCGTTGGCCGCCGGATTGGCGTTGTTATACGCCGGATTCTTGATGTTAGGCAAAGGGAAGAGAAGCTCTTACGGCTTTCAAGTCTGCGGCGGATACAAGAGCTGCCTTACCCAGACTGCGCTTACGCTTCTGGCTTTTCTTTGTAAGAATGTGGCGCTTCCCTTGCTTCCGGCGAAGAATTTTCCCTGTGCCCGTCACCTTGAATCTCTTGGCGACGGCCTTACGGGTCTTTGCTGTACCTTTTGATTTGGCCATGGGGCGGCGAAGCTAGCGAGGCAACGCTCTTTTGCAAGGGAAAATTTGTCAAATCCCAAGCAAATTCTAGGAAATCGCTACAAACCCTACGCAGCCTTGACGAAAACCCCGCTCTAGCCTCTAAATTCAGCGCATGCGAACGCTGATCAAACACGCCCTGCACAGCAAGGCCGCCATGGATATCATTACGGTCAAAGGATGGGTGCGCACCCGCCGTGATTCCAAGGACTTCTCGTTTCTGGAAATGAATGATGGCAGCTGCCTTGCCAACATCCAGTGCATTGCCGATACAGGCATCCCCGGCTACGAGGATGTCACCAAGATGACCACTGGCTCTGCCGTTGGCATCACTGGCAAGCTGGTGGAATCACCCGGCAAGGGACAGCAGTGGGAAATCCATGCTACCGAGATAGAGCTCATTGGCGAGGCCCCCGCCGACTACCCCCTGCAGAAAAAAGGCCACACCGCTGAGTTCCTGCGCTCCATCGCCCACCTGCGCCCGCGCGCCAACCTTTATGGCGCGCTCTTCCGCATGCGCTCCCGTATGGCTCAAGCCGCGCACCGGTTTTTTGACGAACGTGATTTCACCTACGTGCACACTCCGATCATCACCGACTCCGATTGCGAAGGTGCCGGAGAAATGTTCCGCGTCACTACGCTGAATCCCAGCCAAGCCGGGGCCCAGAAATTTGAAAATGACTTCTTTGGCAAAGCCACTTACCTCACTGTTAGTGGCCAGCTTGAAGGTGAGGCCTTTGCCACCGCGCTCTCCAACATCTACACCTTCGGCCCCACCTTCCGGGCAGAAAACTCCCACACCAGCCGCCACGCTTCCGAGTTCTGGATGATCGAACCTGAAATGGCGTTCTGTGACCTCGAGGGTGACATGGACCTCGCCGAAGAGTTCACCAAGTATCTTGTCGATGACACCCTGAACAACAACGAGGGCGACCTCGACATCTTTGCCCGCTTTGTCGACAAGGGCCTGCTAGAAAGGCTTCGCTTTGTCTCAGAAAAACCCTTCCAGCGCGTCTCCTACACGGAAGCCGTAGAAATTCTTGAAAACAGCGGCCAGAAATTTGACTACCCCGTCTCCTGGGGCATCAACCTGCAGTCAGAACACGAGCGTTTTCTCACCGAGCAACACTTCAACTGTCCCGTCACGGTTTATAATTACCCGAAAAGCATCAAGCCTTTTTACATGCGCACCAACGAGCCGGACAGTGAAGGCCGACTCACCGTCACCGCTATGGACCTGCTGGTGCCTGGCATCGGCGAAATCATCGGTGGCGCCCAACGTGAGGAGCGCATCGACATTCTGCGTGCCAACATGCAGGAGGATGATCTAAGCCTCGAGGACTACAGCTGGTATCTTGACCTGCGCAAATACGGCAGCTGCCCACATGCGGGCTTCGGGATGGGCTTTGAGCGCATGCTGATGTTCGTCACCGGCATGAAAAACATCCGTGATGTGCTGCCCTTTCCGAGAACCCCTGGGCATTGTGAATTTTAGCCCCGCTGAAGACCCTCTTTTTGAGTTCCGTAAAAAAGCCTGTTCATCCTGAAAATCCTGTCTAAAAAAACATCATGATCGTTTCTCCAAAAATCCGCGGTTTTATCTGCACGACCTCACATCCGGACGGCTGCGCTGCCAACGTCCAGGAACAAATCAACTTCGTCAAATCTCACCCTAAAATCGAAAACGGCCCAAAGAACGTTCTCGTCATTGGTGCCTCTGCTGGCTACGGCCTTGCTTCACGCATTGTTCCCGCCTTTGGCTCGGGTGCTAACACTCTCGGTGTCTTCTTCGAAAAGCCCGGCACGGAGACTCGCAGCGGCTCAGCGGGTTGGTATAACTCAGCGGCATTCGAAAAGGCGGCCACGGCTGAAGGCCTGTTTGCCAAGTCACTCAATGGCGACGCCTTTTCCCACGAACTTAAAAAACAGGCAGTCGACATCATCAAAAATGAGATGGGCGGCAAGGTCGACCTGATCGTCTACTCACTCGCCTCCCCTCGCCGCACCGATCCCGACACCGGCGAAGTCTTCAAATCCGTGCTCAAAACCACCGGTGGAGATTACACCAACAAAACCCTCAATACCGATAAAGGAGAAGTATCCGAAGTTACTATTGGCGCTGCCACTGAAGATGAAATCGCCGATACCGTGAAAGTCATGGGTGGCGCAGACTGGGAACTCTGGATCGATGCTCTCGCGGATGCCGACTGCCTTGCCGAGGGTGTCAAAACTGTAGCCTACTCCTACATCGGCCCCAAACTCACCTGGCCCATCTACACCGACGGCACGATTGGCTGTGCCAAAAAAGACTGTGAGCGCGCCAGTGCTGCCATCCACGCAAAGCTCAGCGAGTCGCTCGGCGGCTGTGCTTATGTTTCAGTCAACAAAGCCCTGGTCACCCAAGCTTCCTCAGCCATTCCCGTAGTGCCTCTCTACATCTCCATTCTTTACAAAGAAATGAAGGCCAAAGGTATCCATGAAGGCTGCATTGAGCAAATTCAGCGCCTCATGGCCGATCGGCTTTACTCTGGAGACCTTCAACTTGATGAAGACGGCCGCATCCGTGTCGACGACTGGGAAATGCGCGACGACATCCAGCAAGCCATCGCTGGCGCATGGGAAAATATTTCCAATGACAACTTCAATGAGCTAGCCGACTTCCAAGGTTACAAGGATGACTTCTTGAGACTCTTCGGCTTCGGTCTGAACGGTGTCGACTATGAGGCGGACACCGATATCGCCACTGCGCCAGCCTCGCTGGCCTAACAAGTCGGGGGCGCTCATTGACGCACTCAACTGACAACCGCTAAAACCCCAACCAAACGCCGACGAACCATGCCCGCCGTGACCAACTTGCGCCTCTTTGCCATCGCCCTGATTACAACGGCATCCTGCTTCTTCTCTTCCTGTGGAGAGAAGGAAACCCCGGAGACTGAAACCGCCACCCAAGCAGCTAATGCCGTTGCAGCAGATACCGCAGTGACTGAAAAAGAGACTGTGCAGCAAGACAGCCCTGAGAGTCTTACCGATGAATTTGTTGTGCAAATGGACCTGTCTCTGGACGCTATGCTCTCAGCCAAAGACAAGGCCACCGCGGACGAGGCCAGCAAAAAGATCTTCAGTATCGGAGACAGCATTGCTGCCATCGCAGCCCGCCTCGACAAACTCGAGACATCCAGCGACGAAGAAAGACGCCAGCTGCTCGACAAAAGTGAGGTGGCGTTCAAACTCTTTATTCAGAAGGCCAATTCGCCCGCTATGGGAGACATCCTCAATGACCCAGAAATTCTCCAGGCATTGGCGCCTGCTAGAGAGCACTTCAGCAGAAGCATGCAGAAATTCGGCATCGTATTTGGGCGCTTCAGTAATAGTTCGGCAGAAGCTCCAAACCAAGAAACGCCAGCTACAGAATAGCCACTGCTTGCAATCACTCACCTTATACCGCCTGGCCCATCAGCTCGGCGGTATTTTTTTTTAAGATAGACGATCTGCCCTACCCCATCGCGTTTTTCAGCGAGACTGTCAGGATGAGTGGTAGCATATTGCCCATTTATAGCCTTTCCATGAGCCAATCAGACCGCTACATAGCCAGCACGTGATCTACAACCTACACGCTATATAACTATGAAACCAGTTACCAACTTACGCCTATTATCCGTCATCACCCTCGCGTCATCATCGCTCTTTTTTTCCGCCTGCGAGAAAAAAGCAGCTGAGTCTACTGAAGGTGTCGAAGTCGAACAAGCTGTCGACACCCTGGACAGCCTCACTGACGAGCTCGTTGTTCAGTTAAACCAATACGCTGACATCGTTCTTGCCGTAAAGGACACTGCTACTGCACAAGAAGCCGTCACTAACCTTAATACCGTAGCCGATGCCATCGCCGCTATCGCAGCCCGCCTCGATAAAATCGAAATACCTGACGAAGCTGCCAACATTGCCGTCGACGAAAAAATGAAAACGGCAAGCATGGCAATCAAACAAAAGATGCAGGCCGCAGGCGAGATCATGTCCAACAAAGAAGTTGCCGGCATCCTTATTCCTGCCCTACAAAATTTCGGTAAGCGCATGGCAGAACAGGAAAAAGTATTCATGCGTTTTGGCAGCCAAAAAAATAAGGCCCCACAACAACAGCCAGCTCCGGCTGCTGCCCCAGCTCCTGCTGCTGAAACTCCTGCCACCGAGGCCCCTGCTGCAGAAACCCCTGCTCCTGCTGCTCCAACCGCTGAAGCCGCAACTCCAGCTACCCCAGCTACCCCAGCCCCTGCTGCGGAATAGCCGGCTTTATTTCATTCTATTCATACCGCCTGGCTTTCTTGAGCCAGGCGGTTTTTTTATCCCTCTGTTTGGCTTTTCATCACTACACATTGCGGTAGCATCTGCCTATGCCAGCGAAGGAACGTGCCGATGCCCTGCTTGTCTCACGGGGCTTGTGTGATTCACGTGAGCAGGCCAAGCGGCTCATCCTTGCTGGCGAGGTCAGTACCGGCACCACGGTGGTGGCCAAACCAAGCACCAAGCTACCCACTGATGCCGAGCTCAGCATCAAGGAAAAGCCCAAATACGTCGGCCGAGGAGGGCTCAAGATCGAGGGCGCGCTGGACACCTTCCACATTGATCCCACCGGCATGACTTGCCTGGATGTTGGTGCCTCTACTGGTGGTTTTACTGACTGCCTACTCCAATACGGCGCCACTAAGGTTCACGCCGTCGATGTTGGCACCAATCAACTCGTCTGGAAGCTGCGCAATGACCCACGTGTTATCGTCAAAGAAAAATTCAATGCGCGTTACATGACCCCGGCTGATATCGGTGACCCTATTGACCTCGCCGTTACCGATGTATCCTTCATCTCCCTTACTAAAATCCTCCCGCCGATATTCTCTTGTCTGAAACCCGACGGCCAGATCGTCTGCCTGATCAAACCTCAGTTTGAGCTTGATCGTGAGGACATCAGCAAAGGCGGCATTGTCAGGGATCCGAAGCTGCACCAACGAGCCGTTGATAAAATCCATCACTTTGTCACCGAGGAACTAGGCCACACCTGGATTGAATATATCGACTCCCCGATCAAAGGAGCCGAGGGTAATCGTGAGTTCCTCGCTTGGCTTCGCCCCTGAGGACTCGA
>CAWVVN010000067.1:0-11671 GCA_963933605.1 uncultured Verrucomicrobiales bacterium | reverse complement strand
TGTAGAGTAAGAAGGCGATGATGAGCAATACAACCACTGACATGATAGCGATGCGCTTGCTGGCTTCCTGCTGTGCGACGTATTCTCCTTCAAAGCTAATGTGGTAGCCGTCGGGAAGGTTTATTTCTTTGTCCACCTTGGCCTTGAGCTGCTCAACAAGCTCAACGAGGTTGTCGCTTGTTGGGTTAATACTGACCACAAAACGACGCTGGCTGTTTTCGCGCTGAATGGTGTTGGGGCCTTTTGCCTGACGAATGTCAGCGAGGTTTTTGAGTTGGACACGCTGCCCACTTGAGGTTTGGAAATAGATATTGGCAAGGCGCTCAGGTGATTCCCTCCATGCTAGAGGCAAGCGCACTACCACATCGTAAATGCGTTGGTTTTCATAGATTTCGGTTACCGATTCGCCGCCCAAGAGCGTGGCAAGGCGGTTGTTTAAATCCCCGGGAGTAATGCCATATGCTCGAGCACGCTCACGATCGACCTCGATGCGTAGCTGTGCGATGGGGGCTTGCTGTTCGGCTCGGGCCTCCTCAAGCCCGGGTATCTCACGGGCGAGGTCTTGGATGAGCGTGCCAATACGGCGAAGTTCCTGCAAGTCATCACCTTTTATCTTAATCGCTATTTTGGCGGAGACACCACTGAGCATATGACCGATGCGGTCTGCAAGGGGGCTGCTCACTGCGGAGAACGTGCCCGGCAGATTAGTGGGGTGCATGACGCGCCTGATGTTTTTGAGAATGTCGGTGCGGGAGCGAGGTGATTCGGGGTCAAAGTCCACTTCGAACTCAACCGTGGATACGGGCACGACATGGTCGCCACGCTCGGCTCGGCCTGCACGATATCCCACCGTTTTAACACCATCGATCTGCATTAGCATCTGGCTGGCGGTGTCTGCGAGTTCGGTGGTTTGTTTGAGCGAGGTACCAGGGGCCGTGGCGGTTGCAATGACTGCAGTCGGCTCCCTGAATGCTGGCAGGAAATTTTGACTCATCGTGGGGTAGAGTGCCGCAGCTCCAACGAGCAGAATAGCGGCTATGGCAAGTACCGCAAAAGGGTGGCAGAGCGCTAGCCTTAGCCAGGTTCTTTGCAGCAACCACTTCATCGAGCTGACAATTTTACTGTCTTGGTGCTCCTCGTTTTCTTTTGGGTGAAGCAGGTATGAGGATAAGACCGGTATGACGGTGAGTGACACCAAGAAGGAGGCCGCCATGCTGACAATCGTGGCGATGGCGATGGGAGTAAACAACCTGCCCTCAACGCCACTCAGTGCGAGCAGGGGGATGAAGACCAGAATGATTAAAATAGTGGCATAAAGGATCGAGCTACGCACTTCCGAAGACGCCTTGGCAATGACCTCCAGACGTGGCAATGGTGAGGCTAGCACCGCATTTTCTTTGAGTCTTCGGAAGACGTTTTCAACATCCACAATCGCATCATCCACCACAATGCCGATGGCAACGGCAAGTCCACCCAAGGTCATCGAATTGACGCTGAGATTGAAGAAGTCAAAGACCAGAATGGCGATGCCCAGTGACAGGGGGATGGATGTCAGCGTGATGAAGGTGACACGGAAGTTCATCAGGAAGAGCAATAAAACCAGGCAGACCATGATGCCCCCGAGCCAGAGGGCTTCGGTGAGGTTATGGTAAGAGAGATTGATGAAATCTGATTGTTTGTAAATAGGCGTCAGCACCACGCCCTGCGGCAGGCTGCCACGCAGATCGGCAAGTGCATCATCAATGTTTTGAGTAAGGCTCAAGGTGTCAAAGCCTGGCGACTTGGTGATGCTCAAAACAACACCTCGGTGGCCATTGGCGGAGGCATCACCACGCATCGGCTCGGTGTCCCAGACGATATTGGCGACATCTTTAATGCGGATAGAGCGGTCATGCACGCGGCGAACCTCGGTATTGCCAATTTCATCCAGGTCGGTTGTCATGGCTAGGTTTCGAACCATGATTTCCTGTGCGCTTTGGGTCAGGAAGCCGCCGGTGGTGTTACTCACGACCTTGCCTGATGCTTCTCGGAGTTCGTCGAAACTAACTCCATGTGATAGCATGCGCTCTGGGTCTGGTTGAATCTGCAGCTGCTTAATGCCACCTCCCATGGAGAGCACTTCAGCGATGCCTCGGATCCCCTGAATGCGTCTGGAGATTGTCCAGTCCGCTAAGGAGCGTAAATCACGGGGGTGAGTTTTGCCTGTTGGGTCCGTGACACCAAGTAGCATGATGTTGCCCATAAGTGAGGCGACGGGGGTCATATAAGGAACGACGTCTTGAGGGAGGTTGTCGGTCACTCCAAGCAGGCGTTCCTGAACAAATTGACGGGCTTGGTAAATGTCGGTGCCCCAGTCAAATTCGACAAAAATGAGGGAGAGCCCGACATCACTGGTTGCTCGTAATCGAGTCACGCCAGTCACCCCCATGAGGCTGTTCTCAAGGGGAACCGTAACCAATGTCTCCACCTCCTCGGGGGCGAGACCAGGTGACTCAGTAAGAATGGTGACCGTAGGCTTGGTGAGATCTGGTAGCACTTCTACGGGCAGCTGTGTGCTCCGGTAATAACCTACCCCGAGTAAGGTGAGTGCAATGGTCAGAATCAGCCCTCTTTGAGCGAGGGAGAAGCGGATGAGCGAGTTTAGCATAATGAGTCTATAGCGTACGTTCCTCGTCTAGAGATTCGTTGGTTGAGTATCTTTGTTCCTCCGTGAGTTTCGGATGCCGCTGGTGATCAGTAGCACTAGCAATACGATGGAGGATGCGGAGAGGAATAGAACGAGTGCGGTGCTCTCAGAGGGCTGATGCGTGGTTTCTGAGTCAGCGGCATCCGGCTTCTTTGCCCCGTTTATTTCAGAGCCATCTGCGTTATGTTCGTGACCATGTGCGGCATCGAGTGCGTCCTTGAGTGATAGTCCGGAGCCACTGGCAAAGCTCAGGGCGTATGAGCCCGCCGTGACAACTTCATCACCGGGGAAGAGGCCGCTAATAATCTCAACATAGCGGTCATTCTTTTCACCAGTCTGAACCGGCAAGCGAGTGAATGCATGAGGGATTTCAAGGTGCTTGACGTAAACCACTCGGTGAGCAGCGTCACCTTGCAGCGCCTCTCTAGGCACGGCCATCACGTTCTCTCGGCTAGACGTTACAATAGAAAATTCTGCCCGCATGCCCGGGCGCAGCAGATTGCCTTTATTGGGAACCTTGAAGATAGCTCCGATGGTGCCGCCTTCGAGGTTGGCCTTGGGTTGAAACCTTAACAACTCGCCATCAATAATCGTGCCGCCGAGGGCGGGGATGCGGATGTGAGCCTTAGTTCCAGGTTTGATTTTACTGATGACATCCTCAGGCACTTGAGCTGCAGCCCAAACCTCAGTCAGATTCATAATGTCGAGTAGTTCTTTTTCAGGTTCTACCGGTTCACCTAGGCGGATGTGACTGGCCACGATGAGCCCATCACGCGGGGCACGCAGATCGATGATGGGGGGAGGGCTGCCCGGTTGCCTGCTCTCTACCTGAACGACGACATCACCCTTTTTAACCATGTCTCCTTCAAAGGCATTGACCTTGATGATTCGTCCAGAAATACGACTGCTGAGGACCGAGTGATTCTGTGGAATTTCTCGAATATGGCCGATGGCAAAGATCGTGCTCTCAAAGTCTTTGCGTTCAACGACGGCGTATTCAATGCCTAGGTTTTTGATGCCTTCCGGTTTCAAGGGGATAAACCCCTCAGAGGAGCTGTCTGTTTGTCCTGCCTCGATCATCATGCAGCTCATCACACAGAGTGAGAGAGCCAGGGAAGTGCGTATTGGTAAATTTTTCATGGTGTTGGCTGGTTAGAAAATAGGATGAAGTTACTGGTTGAGAGAGGCTTGATAGCGAGCCTTTGCTAGATGGAAGTCACGAAGCGCCTCAAGTTCGGCAGAGCTAAGGTCGAGGACCTGCTCTCGGGCACGAAGTGTGGCCTGAAGGTCTCCTTGTCCCTCGTGGTAGGCGTTGACAGCGAGCTCTGCTTGCTTGCGAGCCATGGGTAGTAGATTGAGGGATATTTCCCGTCCGATTTTTGCCCACTCTGACATTTCCGTATATGCGGTAGAGGCTTGGTGTTGAATCTTGTGATCGAGCGCGCTGGCTTCTAAATGTTTGCGCTCAGAACGTGCGTCTGCTTCATCGATAGCACCTTTGTTATTATTCCAGAGGGGAAGGGGAATGCGAAAGCCAATGCCAAAATGCTTCTCGGAGTCGTATCCCACGGGGACATCTTCTGTGCGCTCTACTCCTGCAGTGAAGGTGAGCTCTATATCGTCACGTGATTTGGCGCGCTCCAGTGCGGCTGACTGAGTGGCAGCGGCAGCATGAAGTTTGGCGGCTTTCAGATCCGGGCGCTGGTTTGTGTGCGGTGAGCTTGATGGCAGATGAAAGCCCGATAAGTTACCGGTTACTGAGAGCAGCTCTGTGATGCCCATGCCGAGTAGGGGCTTGAGCTGGCCATGAAGAGAGGCTGACCTAGCGCTGAGCTGGCGAAGTTGATTGGTGAATTGCGCGGCCTCTAGTTTAGCCTGGCCAGCATCGAGAACGGAGCCTTCGCCCTTGTCTGCTGATTCGCTTAAGTGTGTGGCAAATTGATGGGCAAGAGCCTGCTGTTTTTTGAGCAGTTGCCTCTGCTTTTGATTCGCTAGAATGTGAATGACTAGCTGCTTGGCCGTTGCGCTAAGGCGCCGCTCGACATCAAGCACTTCGGCCTCTGCCGCTTTCATCGAGGTCTGAGATACAGCCTTTGCCAAAGCCAGCCGATTGGTGACAGGGAATTTCTGCGCGATGCTGACTCTCAGCGCGCGCTCCTCGAAACTGGGGTCCTGTGAGGCCTCGACTCCAAATACAGGGTTACTTAAGCGTCCTGATTGATCGAGCCGGCCCTTGGCCTCAGCAATGCGCTTACGTGCAGCGGCCAGGTCTGGATTTTGTTTTTGAATGCGGTCTTCGATCGAGTCCAGTGAGATGATCAGTGACTCCTGCGCATGCAGTGATGTGGCGGATAGAGTGAAGAGGGTCATCATGGATACCATTAATGGTGTTTTCAGATGGCCGATGAAAGATAGGCGATGGTGCGATGGCATGTGAGAAAATAACGTAGTGTTTTGAAATAGGAATCGAGATGGACATACCCAATACTCGAGAGTGAATGACGTGGGTTGAAAGACGACCCCGGCAAATGGCAACACGAACTCACACAAAAAAACTGCTCAACAATGGGCAGGTTGTGGGAGCGTGTGCATCAAGCAACTGATGGGCCTCGAACGGGAGTCGCCTTGCTGCACGTAAGCAATAAACGCGAATGCTGTTCGATGGCAGGGCCTGGTTGGCCCGAGCTTCGGAGCACAAAATCTGACAACCCAAAGTGGGCATGCAAGGTGTGTGCCGAAAATAAAGTGTAAGCGAGAGCATCAGGGGAATCATGGAAATGCGGCGTCGGCATTTTCATTTCAGCGCCCAACACGACACTGTCTGAGTCGAGAATGAAACAGAGTTGGCAGGGTTTGGGTTCCTCCTGGTCTGCAGGGAGGTGCGGTTGCTGGGTTTCTGCAGCTTCGGTTTCTGGGCATTGGACGCAGCTACGATCAACATCCTCACATACGACGGTGCAGCAGGCAGTGCCACTGGTGTGCAAAATACCCAACTGATCAGCCACACAACGCCCATAGGCAGTGAAAAATGTCAGAATTAAAAGGTATGAGCAAAGCTTACGCACGCAAACACCATCCATTAGTCAGCCAAAATGTCAATGTAAATGAAATGATGGCAAGCGCAGAGGAGGGCAGGCTCAAGAGGGTGAGAGGTGACTTATAGATCCTATTTCTCGTATATACCTGTGAGCTGCATTTGCTTTATTATCGTTGTTTTTTGGCGGCAGAAAATATCGCAATCGCTTGCTATTAAATCAGAATGAGTCAAACTATTGGGAGTTATCCAGTGAGCTTGTTCATATCCGAGACAAGCCCTGCGATCCTACCAGCTGATATGAAGAAGAGCAAAGACAAGGCGAAGTCAAAAGAACTCGAGGCAGAGAAGTCAGAGGTCATCGAGATTGTCGAAATTACAGAAGCGGATCTGCCTATGGATTCTAGAACGCTTTGGCTCAAGTCACAGAGCGCTTTAGAGATGGGTCATCACGCCTATGCCATCAAGCTGTGTCATGCTGTCTTGCAAGAGAATCCTGGATTTATTGATGCGCGCAAGCTGGCAAGAAGTTGTGCCCTTGCCGCGAATGCTGGTAAAAAGGTTAAAAAGAGCTTCTTCGGCGGCAGCGGCCTGGCATTGATGAAAGTAGCATCACTGGGCAAGAAAGATCCTGTGGCGGGCATGATGGCAGTCGAAAAAGAATTGGCTAAATCTCCTTTTGACGATCAGGCCAATGATATCCTCTATGATTGTGCGATGCGTCTCAACATGCTCAACACGGCAGCATATGCCTTGGAGAATGTAAGGAACAACGCGTCGGCTAATACCACGCTGCTCCACAAGCTGGCCGAGCACTACTTGGCTCGGGATTTGCCAGACAAGGCAGCCGATGTCTACGCTGACATCGTCAAACGTGACTCGTCTGACACTGATGCCATCAAGGGTGGTAAAGATTCTACCGCAAGGGCATCGATGAAGAAGCAGAATTGGGAGGAGGCAAAAGGTTTCCGTGATGTGATGAAGGATTCAGGTGCAGCGGCTGAACTGGAAGCTTCTAATCGTGCCGCAATGACACGTGACCAAATCGAAGGAAAGCTAGCAATGCTGCTCGAGAGGCTTGCGACAGATAATAAGAACCTGGTGCTCACTAAGGAAGCGGCCAATCTTTACGAGCAGCTCGAGGACTGGACTAATTCTTACGTTTATTATGCCCGTGCTTATGAATTGAGTAGCATGGATGTAGCCCTGCAGAGCAAGGCCAATTACATGAAGGCGAAGTCTTCCGAGCTCGAGCTTGCCAACGTTAAAAAAGCGGCTGATGAAAACCCGGAGAATCCTGAATTGCGAGCGCAGTATGAGACCATGCTCAACGATCGTACCTTTCAGCAAGTCAGCGAGGCTCAAGCCAGGGTTGAGAGAAATCCAACGGACCCGCAGCTAAGATACGAGCTAGGTTTGGCCTTGTATAATGGGGGCAACTACAGTGATGCGATTCCCCACCTTCAGCAGGCAACACGGAATCCTCACATACGAACTCGTGTATTGCTGCTGCTAGGCAAGACATTCCGCGCCAAAGGCATGCACGATATCGCTATCAAGCAGTTGTCTGACGCTCTGGCTGACTTGCACGGCATGGACGGAACCAAGAAAGAAGTTCTCTACGAAAAAGGCCTTGTTCACCTCGATATGAACGACAAGCCGGCAGCTCTAGATAGCTTCAAGCAAATTTATGAGGTCGACTACGGCTATCGTGACGTCGCCAAGCGTGTTGAAGAATCCTACACCATGTAACTGAGCATTGGGCTTTGATCAGCCCTTACTCTTTCATGCTGTTGGCAAATTCACGCCACATCAGGCGTGTGATGTAACACTCGATGAGCTCACCCGCCGTGGTATTCTCTTTGTTGGGATTCTCTGCGTTGGTATTCTCAGCATGAATATTCTCTGGCTGCTCAGCTAGCTGAGAAAAACTGGTTTCCTTGGCCAATTGCTTGCGGATGATATTGTATGCGCCCATTTGGATTTCGCTGATCAGAATGCTCTCGTCACTAGCGTCAGCCATAAATGAAACGGGAGATGTCTCTGCCTGAGTCGTGCGTGTTGCTGATGCCGGCCGTGATAGCCATAGTGCGATAGGAACATCAGCGGCCTGGTCATTTGAGCTCTTGCCAAGTGACAGCTTTACGCTGACCTGGACCACGCCTCCCGATGCGGCGCTCATATTTTGAGCCGTAATTTCAAGCGCTCTTTTGAGAACCTGCGCATCATTTACGCTGGCTCCTGCCTGGAGCGTAAGTTGGATGCCGCTGCTTGGGTCTGGGTTCCATGGCGGCTGGCTGCTTTTGAGGCGTTTGATCGCCGAGAGAGCCTGTTTGCGCTCATCCTTGTCAGGGGATGTTGTATCAATGACGCGTTCCCATGCTAGTAGTGCATGTTTGGCTTGTCCCATCGATTCAAGATGACCGGCGAAACGACTTAAATAGCCGGCGCCCTTATCTTGGAGAACACCATGCTCAGAGAGTAAAGGGGATCGGTCGAAGTCAATCTCGGGGAATTGATCCGGCTTTTTCCTGAGGCCATGGTTGAGCGTTTGGTCAGAATTGTCCGCGCTTGTCTTGGCTAGCTGGCGCTTGGACTTTTTTAATGGCGTAATGTGCGGCTTGCCATCTTCCCATTGCTTGGCGATTTGCACGAATTCCTCTGGGGTAGGGGGTTTGGCGAAATCCATCTTACGTGTGCCTATGAACCATGACGTCAAGGTGACGATGACAGATAGGGTGATGACCGTAGGAATGGGAATGCGCATATGTCGTGATCGCGATAAAGGAGTCTCCTATGAAGGGAAACTCATGCTTTCTTGGCACAAAAAAAGCCACCCGAAAAGGAGGCTTTTTGTAAAAGAAAAGTAAGTTGGATGAAACCTGAACCTACTAGTTATCTCTTGCGTCGGCAGGCTTCACGTAGAGAGCACGTTTGCCAACACGTTCGCGGAGGTAGTTGAGCTTAGCACGACGAACTTTGCCGCGGCGTGTCACTTCAATCTGAGCAACACGTGGTGTGTGCAGTGGGAATACACGCTCAACACCCTCACCGGATGAAATTTTACGAACGGTGTAGGAAGTATTAAGACCGCTGCCTTTTCTGCCGATGCAAAGACCTGCAAAGATCTGGATACGCTCTTTACCGCCTTCTACCACGCGGGTGTGGACTTTCAGGCTGTCTCCGACATTGAAGTCTGCGACGTCTTTGAGCTGCTCGTTTTCGATTTTGTCGATAATGTTCATGGTGGCCTCGAGTTAGGAAATCAGTTGAATCTGGGCCCGAGCTACACTTTGTAAGCTCCGAGCGGGCGGCAGAACTAGCCCATCAGGTATGTGATTGCAACTGTTTTTCGGCGAATTATGACGAAAAATGATTCGTAGCCCGTTATTTTCTGCCATCGAAGAACTGCTTTTTCCTATTTTCGCCCTATTTCCGACCGATTACAGCTTTATGGCAAGCTGACAGGCGGGCATTTTATGACGCCTGTATGGGTCTCAATGTGAACCGGTAACCAGCACTTGCTAATGGGCGGAAGCCTTGTTAAGTGGGGGCCTACAATGCACCTAAGGCAACCAAAAATAAGGGACACCTTCCACTGGCAGCATCTCGTGGCGTGGCTGGGCGGAATGATGTGCTTCTTGGTGCCGTTCTTGGAGGCATGGCAATGGCCCTTTACTGAGATTGCTTTACGCCATGGTCCAGGGAATTTTGCCTTCAATCTGGTCACCGCCGTCGGCCTGATGGCAGCGGGTGCGATGCTTGCAGGATATTGGTGGAAGCTGAGTCGATGGCTATTAGGAAAGGAAGACAGCGTGATGTCAGTTTCGGCAGGCTTGTTATTTGGCCTTGGTCTAATGGGGCTCAATACCGATTGGTTGGGTGTTTATTGGCTGGGTGTTTATTACCCTTACCTCGTCGGTGGCTTATTAGTGCTGAGCATCACTTATGCCTTTGGCCGCCGCAGAGTAAGGTCCGCAGACTGGATGGGCTTGAATGATGTCCTGCGCTGGCTGGATAAAAAGAACCACGTCAATATCGTCTTCTTTTTTGTGCTCTTGGCTAGTTTGCTCATTAACAACCTCACCTTGATTGTTGGTATGGATGCCAGCGGGGGGGAGAAGCTGAGTATTTTCATCGGGCGGTTTTTGACCCATCTGTTTTTAGTTTCTGTGGTCTGCCTGCTCGTTGAGCTCTCGATGCGCTCCGCGCCTAAGTACCTTCGTTGGGTGCCGTGGCTGATCGTGGCCTTGGTGCCTTTCTTAGTGATTGTCGATCAGCTGCTCGGAGTGATGTGGAATAGGACATTGCTCGATGTGGCCAATGCCTTGACGGCTACCGGCAGATTAGACTTGGCGGTGGAATTACAGACCAGTGGCTTGAACATCGGGCCGCTTGGGGCGTGGCTCATGGTAGTAGGGGTGCTGCTATTTGCCTTTATAATCTCTGCAGCTTGTCACTGGATTTCTCATCGATATAAAACGCGTTTGTCCTTAGGCTTTTTTGTCCTGCTTGTTGTCTTTAGCTGGCTCGGTGTTTTGGCCGAACAGGGCATCGGGGCAACATGGAAAAAGATCACAGTAAGGCAAGGTGAGCAGACCAATTTTCACGTGCACATCGGTATGTTTACGCCGCCCCAAGGTTTGGGCAGCTTTGATGTCGTCTTTCATCAGGGTCAAGTGCCAGCCACTCTAGAAGTTCCTGAGCTGGCGAAGAAACCTGACGTTTTTATTTTCATGCTTGAGAGTCTTCGCAGTGATGCGCTCAAGCCTGACATCGCCCCGTTCATGACTCGCTTTCGTGATCACGAGTGTCAAGAATTTGACGGGACTTGGGCCGCCTCTAACGCCACCCATTTATCCTGGTTTAGCTTTTTCCACAGCCGCTTGCCTGTTTTTTGGCGTCAGGCACTCGAAGAGATTCCCAAGAGAGATGAGTTTCAAGGCGCCTTAGCTCTGCAGTATTTAAAGCAGGCTGGATACCAGATTGAAGCACGTGCGATTTGTGATCTTGGCTACAAGGACTTCGGCTTTTCTAACTTTGGTCACGAAAAGAACCTGCTCCATATCCTCGAGCAAGCTCGCGATGGTAATGAACTAACAAAGCTCGGTATTGCTCAACGAGAAGTGGTGATTATGAATCGGCTGGTTCAGGCCGTTGTGTCCCGCCCCAGTGGTGGTGTCTATGTCACAGCATTGGACTCACCGCATTACAACTATTACTGGCACGAGGAATTTGATCCGCCATTCAAGGACTACGATCAGGATACTCAGTTCCCCATGAATCCGTCTGAGGAAGAAGTGCAGCGTGTGGTGAACCGCTACTGGAACTCCGTGGCGTGGGTGGACTTGCAGATGGAACAATTTTGCAAATTTCTCAAAGCGCAAGGTCGCTACGACGAGAGTATCATTATTCTCACCGGTGATCATGGAGAGGAATTCCAGGAGCAGGGTAGCTGGTTTCACTGCTCATCATTGAGGCCAGAGCAAGTGGCCGTGCCCATCCTTATCAAGTGGCCTTCTTCCATGGGGCGTGGTCAGGCTCGCAAGGACGTTAACCACATCGACGTCATGCCGACATTGATGCACGCCTTAGGCATGCCTCCAGCAAGCTATCAGCAGCTTGCCGGGCGCAATCTATGGAATGACACACCAAGCCAAACATCCATTTCCAGCACCGACTATGTTGGTAAAACACCCGAGACGATGGTCCTGCGCCGAGATGGTTATGAGGCCGCTTTTTTCTGGGAACGTTACTGGGAATCTGAAGTTCCCAAAGAGATTGTGCTGAAAAAATTCACCGGCCCTGATGGCGAGATGGTTCATTGTCTCGATGCCGTGGCCTATGCCGAGGCGTTGAAGACTCATTTCCCTGACGCCTTTGAGCGATTCTTTAAGTCCCTAGAGGCTGTCACCGAATAAAAAGGGATTGATTGCTGAGTGCGCGCTCTA
>CAWVVN010000066.1:0-11736 GCA_963933605.1 uncultured Verrucomicrobiales bacterium | reverse complement strand
AGTGCTCACTCTTGGTCGTCAGATAAAGTCGGCCATCCTCACCAACGCGATAGTATCCAAAGGCACTCACCGGGGCGGCATTTACATTCAGAGCCTCGTTAAACTTCACCGTTCCTGCGCCGGCTGAAGTCGTCTTAACTGGCGCGTCCATCACCTGTGTGCCGACATTTCCCAGCATGTTCGCGAGACGACTCTGCATCGCCTCCGGGTAGAACTCCGTCTTCTCTGCTGCAACTGCTAATAATGCTTCGGGGTCCTTACCCGTCAGAACCGCACTGGCGGCACAGGCTGAAGAAATGTATTCTTCGCCAAACATATCCGTCAGCGACAGCTCTACTTTTACAAATTGGTTTTTCATGTGATTATTTTTTTGATGAGTCATGTGATTATTTTTTTGATGAGAGCACCTATAACTCGTACTGAGGAATCTTCATCCACTCACCATCCTTAAGGGCTGACTTGTGCGCGATCACACCGGAGAGGGTCATATTCAATGCATCACTGATGCCCACAATCGGCTTCTTATCTAATAAAATAGATTCGATAAAGTCGTTGGTGAGTTGCCCGTGTGAGCCACCGTGGCCACCACCACCTACTCCGGGGGGAAGCGCTGGGCGTTGGCCGCTGATGTTTTTATTGTGTGGTTTTTCACCGTAGACCCGCCCTTTTTCACCGTGCGCGTCTTTCAAATCCCAACCGACAACCATACGTGAGATGCCTTCCTCGCTGGTTTTATACATCGCAACTTCGGTGCCAAAGGGGTTTTGATAGCTGTTATTCTCTTTCTGAAATTCTGCATAAAGGCTCTTAGTGCCCAGGCATGATACATCCGTAAAACGCCCACCGGTGATGGACGTATAATAGGCCGCTGAGTGGGTAGGATACCACATCGGCACCAATCCTCTGCGCCAGCCCATCAAATCGATCTTGCCGTTTTTCGGATTATAGCCGGGCAAACCTTTGCCAAAGTCATGATAATATTCGCCTTCGGAATACTTCACCTTCCCCAATGCACCTGCCTGATACTGCATGCGTTTGGCATAGAGGTCATGGTGGAAGGTGGAGGTTTCATTCATCATGTACTTCAGGCCGCTCTTCTTGACGGCATTGAACAATTCTTCCGCCTGACCCTCGGCCTCAAAGCCAAAGACAGCGGGCACCGCAGAGACCACATGCTTGCCGTGATTCAGGGCCATGATGGCCAGACGAGCATGGCTTGGCGCGTCGGTAGCAATGAAGACGGCTTCGATGCTCTTGTCCTTGATCATCTCTTCACAGGACGGGTAGGTCTTCTTGGCTCCCACAGCCTGTGCGAGCTTGGCGCAGCGACCAGGATCAAGATCGGTGGCGGCGACCACTTCCACATTAGGGTGGTTCTGATAGAAAAATTGAGCTCCAAATGAGCAGAGACCGTAGCCGGCGATACCAACGCGAATCTTACGATCAGAGACCGACTGCCATCCTTTAGCCGCGGTGGTTGCCTGCTGATTTTTTTCAAAACCTGGGATGACGTTGCCCTGCGCATCTTTCGGGGTATTGTCCGCTTTGGCGTTGCCCGCCAGACCGGCCATGCCCAGAAATGCCCCTGCCCCACTCAAGCCGCCAAGGAAACCTCTGCGGGAGAGCTGAGATCGTGCGGAAGAATCGCCTTCATTGTTTTGCTCAATATTCTGTTCGTTTTTCATAGTATCGTCGTTGTCTTGATTTTGTGATGTTTGATTTCAGTCCTTTTTATTTCTGTGGGCTCAATGGGTTCCATTTGTCACGGTATTCCATCTTCACCTTGCCGGTCTTTTCATTCAAGTAAAGTGGCAGAAAAAGGTAACGTGACTTGTTGATGTCTTTTCTATCCGGAATCCACCACTGGTCACAAAGAGCCATTATGGTGTCGCTTTCTTTGAGGTAAATGAGGTCAGTGACCTGGGAACTCCAGGTTTTCTGCTCGCTGATATCTGCCTGCTTTTTATAGCTGCCCAGTGGAGAATCAGCCACGGCACACTTGGTATCGGAGCCGGACCAGCCATGCACACCGGACGCAACCGCGATGTATTTGCCTTTGTATTTAACCATCGCAGGAGCTTCACAGCCGCGATCAAAGACCAAGACACCATCCCTGTTGCTGCTCAGGTAGTCATCACTGAGGCTATCAATACGGATCGCATATCGCCAACCGCCTGCTGGCTTGGCATCTGGGGCGTTGTGATCGCAGTAGATCACGTAGGCTTTGCCATCGTCATCCTGGAAAACATTCATGTCAGACCCAAAGCCAGTGGAGGTGCCCATCTGCCGTGGCCCGTGTGGAGTAAATGGTCCTTCAGGTTGATCGGCTGTCGCAACACAGAGGAACGATGCCGGCATCGCCACAAACCAGCGATACCACATCACATACTTTTTTGTTTTCTCATTGTAGATCACATGAGAACGACCTGTGGCACCTATCTTACCAAAGCCACTCCCCGGACGGGGCAGACACACACCTTTGTAGGTCCAGTTTTTGAGGTCGGTGGATTGATAGACCTGCACGCCATTCCAAACGGGACCGGCGGTCATGCGGAACAGACCTTTAGGATTGTTCTCATAGCTGCTGCCATACCAGTAGAAAACGCCGTTGAAGCGAGCAATCTCGCCCTCATGCGCCATGATAGGACGTCCTGCCGTATCAACCCAGTCGGTGCCATTGGTGATCGACGCATCGGACCGTCCATTCTCGACGAGAGCCTCGGCACTTTCTCCGCTGAGTGAGGATAACAGCAGTGCCGCGGCCGCTGCGAGGATCGGAAATGGGTGTGCTTGTTTCATGGTTGTCCGTTACGCTCTATCCAAACACCGCGCCAACGAGGCCCGACTGCTTGAATACGTAAAGACTCTAGCGTAGAATTCAGCCTGCGACAATGGATTGACGGAGCAAGAAACATGCACAAATCCGACTTTTTCGAGAATGCCGTGCGGGTCCAGGCATGCTAGGGTGTCGCCGACGGATCTACGGGTCCACGAAGCCACGAACCTGACGAACGCGACGATAGGCCGCGGGCGGTAGCCCAAAGCGACGCTTAAAGGTGCGGGAAAAATGAAACGGGCAATGGAAACCACAACTCTCGGCGATGTCTTCGACCGTTCGCTCTGGATAGGCCAACATGCGTGAAGCTCGCTGCAGCCGGGCCTCGATCAGCCAGACCTTCGGGCTCATGCCCGTATGTGACTTAAACAAACGGCTAAAATAATCCACATTAAGCCCACAGCTTCCTGCCCAGTCTGCGACGGTGACGTCCTCACCTAGGCGTTGTCTGATCCATTCCTGCGCCGCGTGCACATGATGCACGGTCTTTGGATTACCCGCTGCTGCCCCAGGAGCGGGGCAAAGGTCCTCCTGCAGCTTTGCCAGCCAGCCGAGGATGGCACTGGTGACGTGTAGGTTTCGCCAGCGACTATCACCCTCCAGTGCCTCGAGCACATGCCCGAAACTTCGCTCATAAGACTCCCCGTCCTTCAGCCGGTAGTGGCGCTGGTAGCCGTGCCGCAACAACACGTTGGCGGCATCATCCCGGCTCAGCGAGAGGCAAGCCGATAGGTGCGTCTGTGGCTGGGCCGGTTGCTGATTGGCTGCTGAAAAGATATCCCCCCCGCGCCACACCACCACCTCTCCCGGCTTTAACGGCACCGCCACCCCGTTGATCTCGGCAGTCACCGCACCCTCTTTGAGATAAAAAAAGCAAATCAGATCCGAGCCGAGACGCGAAGGCTCAACTACCCATTCAGGATCCCCTCCCCAGCTCCCGAACCACTTCACCTGAAGCCCAAGCGAGGTCTCGAACTCCGGTTCCCAGTCGTGGTGGTATGGCAGCTTGCTCATCGTTCATGGCTTGCTTAGCATGCCAGCTTTGTTTTGCAGAGAAAATAAGTGACACAGGAATGCCGAAGCAAACTATGCATCCAGCTCCAGTGCCGCTTTTTGCGCCGCCGTCTTCGCCTCTCCCTTGTGGGCACTATCTGCAGAAGTGAGGCGCATTCCGACGGGTTTGGAAACACCGAAGTCTTCCATGGTCACACCATACATGACATCGGCACGGGCCATGGTGCGTTTGCTGTGGGTGACGATAATGAACTGGCTGTTGTCGATGAATTTGTCGAGCACGCGCAGGAAGCGGCCAATGTTGGCCTCGTCGAGCGGGGCGTCGAGCTCATCAAGCACACAGAACGGGCTGGGCTTGATCTGATAGATGGAAAACAGCAGAGCGACAGCCGTCATCGAACGCTCGCCACCGGAGAGCAGGCTGATGGACTGCAGCTTTTTACCCGGAGGTTTGGCGATGATATCAATGCCACACTCCAGGGGATCATCCTCATCCACCAGCACCAGGTTGGCGATGGCCTTATCACCAAAGAGCACCTTAAACATTTCTTTGAAGTTGTTGGCAACCTGAGTGAAGGTTTCCGTGAAGCGCTTCTTGGTTTCGACATTGATACGCTCAATGACAGTAATGAGCTCGGTCTTCGAGTTCACCAGGTCATCATGCTGATTGCGCAGGTTGGTGTGATGTTCCTCAAGTTCTTCAAACTCCTGAATGGCATCGACATTAACTGGCCCCATGGAGTCCACCTTGCGCTTAAGATCGATAACGATTTTCTCAATGAGCTTCCAGTCAGGACCTACGTCACCGGGGATTTCCGCCTCAGCTTGAGCATTATCAGATGCTGCAACAGATTCATTAACCTCAGCAGAGCCTTGAACATCATCTTCACCCTCTGCCTGATCATTACGACGCATCTCTTGGCGATCATACTGCTTAGCACGTTCCTGCATACAACGCAGTAGCGCATGAGAATCAGGGCGGAAATGCTCCAACTCGAGTTGGTGGCGTTCCATCACACTTTCGTTGAGATTTTCTAGGCGCAAACCGATCTTGGTCGATGCGATTTCTTCACGTCCTTTTTGCTCAGTGATCTTGGCGCACTCATGGCGTAAATCCGCGAGCTCCTTCTCACTAAGCTCAATGGCTTGGTGCAGCCCGCCACGGCTCGATGACTTCGAATCAAGCTGCTGCTCAAGCTCACCGGCTTTAGCGCTATTGGTTGTAATGGTCTCAGCCAATTCTGTATTTTCAGCCACCGCGGCATCCATACGCTCAGTGAAACTTGCAATCTCCTGATCGCGCCGGCCACTGATCTGACGTAATTCTGCCAAGCGAGCCTCCATCGGTGAGCGTTGGCGCTGGGCAGCTTCAAGTGCCTGGCGTTCTACTGCGAGACTGGTGCGGAATTCCTGAAGTTGGGCTACCGCCTCATTTTCACGCCGGCTCGCCTCCTCTACTTCGGAAACCATCTTCAACTGATCCTCTTCTAACTGCTCAAGACGTGCACGAGCTGTAGCGAGATCCTGCTCAAGTTTTTCGCGGCCGGTAACGGCACTAAGCTCACGCTCTTTGATATCATTGATTTCCCAGACAACACCAGAAAGCTTGCTCTCGAGTGACTCAACCTCACGGCTCGCCAGGGTAAACTGCCCTTGCAGAGTAGACTCTTCAACGCGTGCTTTTTGTAAGCGCTCACGTGCAAGCTCGGCGGCCTCACGATTTGCCGTGACCAGCTTCTCCAGCTTAGCCAGCTGCTCACGAGCCTCCTCATCGACTCCTTCTAACTCCGCCACCTGGACCTCAAGATCGCGCACCTCATTCTGGCGATCAAGCACAGAGCTTTGATCTCCCGAACTTGCTCCACCGGTGATCAATCCCTCAGGGGTAAACACCTCACCTCGTAGTGTGACCAGAGTGATATCCTTAAGCTCATCACGCATGCTCATCGCGGTAGAGAGATCACTCACAATAAGAACCTTTGAGAGCAGACTCTCAACGACGGCGGCCACCTTAGGGTCTGCCTTAACACGATCCATTGCCCACGTCTCAGCACCGTCTGGCACCGTCATCATCTGACCCGCGGCACTTGCGGACACAAAGTCCTCAGGGATGATTGCAGCCTCACCAAGTTTCTTTTCTGTGAGACGATCAATGATTGCCTGTGCGTAGTTGGAATCCGTTACTAAAACCGCCTGTAAATGAGAACCCAGTGCCGCCTCAACTGCTGCCGTGTAATCCTTCTCCACCTCAATGAGACCGGCGAGCACACCGCGCACGCCGTTGTTGAAGAACTCAGGTTCATCCAGTCCTTTAATGACCGATTGCGTGCCCTTTTCAAAACCCTCACCACTATCAACGAGCTGGCGTAGCACATCCATCCTGGATGACACATTGGCCAGCTCCTTGTGAGCCAAGGACGCCTGCTCACGGGAAGCATCAAGATCACCACGGCTGCGCTGGAAGGCACGGTCTGCCGCTGCCACTTCCTCCTCAAATGTCTCAAGCTTTGCGCTGCGGCTTTCCAAATCAGTCGTGATACCGTCCAGCTCCATGACGGCCTGCTCGTGCTCGCCCTCTAGACGTTCATTTTCGTCAGCCAGTTTACGAGAACGTTCTTGGCTCGTCTCCATTTGAGTGAGCACACTCTCAATTTTTGCCTGACTGGCAGCAATGACTGATTGTGTGGTGTTTGCCTCACTGCGCAGACTACGGACAACCGTCTCTTTTTGCTCTCGCTCACTGCGCTGCTTCTTTGCATGGGTCTCATGCTCGGTCAATAAACTCTGCTGTGACTCGATCCTTGTCGTTAGATTGTTGAGCGTCTGCTCCGCCTCCTCAAAATCAAGCAGCTGCTGATCGAGCTTCTTCTGAGCTTCCAGGATATCGTCCTTGTTTTGATTAACGCGTGCCTCCAGCTCGGATTGTCTTTCTTTGTTGAATGCGATGCGGCTCTCTGCAGCACTCGCAGCATTGGTGTGATGATTGAGTTGCTGCCTAATCTCAGAGAGCTCCGCCTCAAGACTCTGGGCTGCATCACGCGCCTGGACTACTGCCTGCTCCTTCTCTGGTAGACCTACCTCCAGTTCATCCTCTCTCACCTCAAGTGAGTGGATCGAGTTTTCCAACTCGCTGAGTTCAGCCGTGTATTGAGTGTATTTACGGTGGCTGAGGTGTGAGTCCAACACACGCACATCGGTAGCCAGCTCTTGATAGCGACGCGCCTTAGCGACCTGACGCTTGAGAGAATTCATCCTGCGCTCCTGCTCAGCTAGAACATCAGAAACGCGTAACAGGTTTGCCTCTGTGTATTCCAGTTTGCGCAGCGCCTCTTTCTTTTCCTTCTTAAATTTAGTAATGCCAGCGGCCTCCTCAAAGACCATGCGGCGATCTTCTGGTCTCGAGCTGAGTAGCATGTCGATCTTACCCTGCTCCATGATCGAGTAGGATGTGCGGCCAATGCCCGTGTCCATGAACAACTCATGAATATCACGCAACCTGCACAAGCTACCATTGATGCGATACTCGGACTTACCGTCACGAAAGACACGGCGAGTAATGGACACTTCATTGTAGTCCACCTTCAGAGTCTCTTCACAATCAGCCAAGGTCATGATCACCTCGGCCATGCTCAATGCCGCCCGTGCCTTGCTGGTGCCACTCTTATCCGTGCCGTTGAAAATGACGTCCGCCATCTCACCTCCTCGCAAAGCTTTGGCCGAGGTCTCACCCAGCACCCAACGAATCGCATCCACGACATTTGACTTACCACATCCGTTTGGACCAACAATTCCGGTGACCCCATTAGGATGGAATTCAAATTTCGTTTTGTCGGCAAAGGATTTGAATCCGTGGAGATCTAATGATTTAAGATACATAATAGTGTCAGGGATAAACAGGCAGGAATAAACAGGGTGAACGGAACGTTCTCAGTAGTCCTTATGACCACCTTCTTGAGATGAATCACCATAACCTCAAACCAGACCGCTCCAAGCCAAATAGCATAAAAATAGCACATATGGTGTATTTTGGTGATTTTCACACTACATGTAGCATGACTCTTATTTAAGACAATCAAACTAAAAAGCTTCAACCACAGGCTTAGCAGGATCAGCTCAACTCAGCATTCGAGACTTGTTTCCTTAGCTCACAGCCACTACCCAAGCAGCATGCACTTGAGGCACCAATGGCTAGGTTCAGGAATTGATTACGATCAAGGACTGAGAATGCAGCACAGCCTCGTTGAGGGCATCCTCGCTGGCGATGAGCAGAACCATTTCCTCTGCCTCGAACACGCACCCATCTACACCATTGGCAGAACGCGTGATACCAGCTCGCTAGGAGAGCACACCGAGAGCCTCCCCTATCCCGTCATCGAGACCAACCGAGGCGGTCAAGCGACCTACCATGGTCCGGGACAACTCACCGGCTACCCCGTTGTTGACTTACGCCCCCTTGGCAAAGATCTGCATGCCTATATCCGCGCCCTCGAAGAAGCCCTCATTGAGACCTGCCTTGAATATGGTGTGCAAGCCACACGTCGCGATGGCCTCACAGGCGTCTGGGTCAACAACAAGAAATTGGCCTCCATCGGCGTCGGTGTCAAAAAATGGATCAGCATGCACGGCTTCGCCATCAACATCACCAAAGAAAGCCTTCAGGGATTTTCCTCCATCACCCCCTGCGGCATCGATGATGTTCTCATGACCTGCTTAGAGAATGAGTGTGATCAAGAGCTCAGCGTAAAAAACTTTGCACAAGCCTGCCAAAAACATGTGGAAGCGTCTTTGGAGAAAATCGCGATTTCCTGAGGCATCGCTGCCGAAGACCTCATCGCCTCTCGCCGCCTCACTCCTCATTCCTCATTTTCTAAAAGCGCAGCTACTCAAGGCAGAGCTTAAAGAAGAGCTTGATCGAGAGATCAATCAGAGCCTCAGCTTAGTAACTGACCGACTCACTTACTGATCTCCGGTTGCCGTCAGCGCATTGGCCGCATCCTCGGCCGCCTCAGCATCTGCCTCCTGCTGGGCACTATCCTGATGGGCTTTTTCCTTCTTCTTCTGAGCCTGGGTAGACTCCTTGATGATTTGCCGCTCAAGTTCTGGAGACTGGTTCTTCCCCTGGCTGATCGCCACACCTAGCCAGCGAAGCTCACGGCTGTTATCGAGAGCCACTTTGAAAATCATCGTCAATGGCACAGCCAACAGCATGCCTACAGGCCCCCAGAGGAAACCCCAGAACAGCACCGAAACAACCACGATCACCGTGGACAAACCAAAACGCCTACCCAACAAGGCCGGCTCGAGGAAATTACCTAAGAAACCATTAATCACCAGGTATCCCAAGGCGATCACCGCAGCATGCTTGATGTCATGGGTGAGCAGAGCGAGGATCACAGGTGGAACACCTGCAATGATCGAGCCAATCGCAGGGATGTAATTGAGGGCAAAGGCAACAATGCCCCACAACAATGGGAAATCTACTTTAGCTGCCCAGCAGAGCAAGCCCGCCAGCACACCGGTGGCAATACTGATCATTGTTTTGATACCAAGGTATTTCTGAATGTCCTTAGTAGCACTGAGCATGCGCTGAAGATTGGGCCCCTGAGCCTCAACAATGGATTCAAACCTGCGGCCAAACATGCGTGCCTCGCTAAGCATGAACACCAGCAGAATCAGCACAATAAATGAGCTTTTTAGCGTCTCGATCACACCTCCCAAAAGTGAGGTGATATTCTCCTTAAAGAAATTACCGATCTGCTCCGGAGTCAGGAACTTCTTAATCTCCTCCTGAGCGCCCTCGATCTTGAGCTGCTCGAGCTGAGCGCCACCTGAGAGAGCCGCCTCATAGAGCTTACTACCGTATTGCTCTAAGCGATCGCCCTCGGCTAAGTCATTGACCAGTAGAAATCCTACCACCATCACTCCGGACAAAAAGGCAACCACCACCAACACCGATATCATCACGGAAAAAAAGCGCGGCACCTTATGCTCCCTCAGCCAGTTGGTAATAGGGAAACTCACCGCCGCTAAAAAGAACGCCAGCGATACAGGAATGAAAAAATCACGGGCGAAATACATACCCGTCAGCACTAGCACCGCCGACGCGAGCAAGAGCATGACTTTGTAGGATTCTGCAGGTTTAGGTGTCACAACTGTAAAAAATAAAGACCAAGAAAAAGATCTACTTGTTCATACCTGCAATCATTCTATTTATCAACGCAATCATTCGCATTCATGAAAAAAAATGTCATCTGCGTGTGACAACATGCCCCCGCCCTCCTCTCGCGCTCTTGCCATCTGTCATAAAAACATCCAGATTAAGACCCATGAAATCTCACGAGGTGCTGAAATCTGCTTTTGAAAATACCAGCCCGAAAAACATCGCCGCTGAATTAGGAGTCTCCCTCTCACTCGTTTACAAGTGGGCGCAGGAACAGTCCGACACCGGATCAGGCAGCCGTAATCCGCTCGACCGCATCATCGAGATTTATGATCATACCCAGCACACACCCATCATCGAGTGGCTCTGTGAGCAGTGTGACGGCTACTACGTAGAAAACCCAGAGAGCAAAAAAGAAGATGACTACGGTATGCTGCCAGCGACCAACGAAATTGTCAGCCAGTTCTCCGCCATGCTACAGCGTATCTCCCACGCCGCTCAGGACAGCTCCATCACCCAGGACGAGGCGCGCCAGATCCGCCTCAGCTGGGACAGGCTCAAAGGCTACACAGAGGGCTTTGTGCGTTGCTGTGAGCAGGGTGACTTTGAGCGCATGCACGAGGAGGACAATCCCGACGAGCCGCGGAAGACACTTTACTAGTTCTCCTCAAGAGGCTAGATCGCAAACAGCAACTTTTTATCTGTGACCAGCCATCAATACAAGCTCGCCCGCAACCTCCTCTTCCGCCTCGATGCGGAACACGCCCATGACATCTCGCTAGGTAGCCTACGCTGGCTGGAAAAGCTTCGCCTCCTCGGTCCCCTCACCCCCGAGGCCCCGGCAAGTCAGCCCGTCGAATGCATGGGCCTCACCTTTCCCAACTGCGTCGGCCTCGCAGCTGGCCTTGATAAAGAAGGACGCTGCATTGACGCGCTCGGCCGCTTGGGATTTGGACACGTGGAAATCGGTACTATCACCCCACGCCCCCAGCCGGGTAACCCACAGCCACGCCTGTTCCGCATCATCCCGGAGGAAGCCATCATCAACCGCATGGGCTTTAACAACTCCGGCATTGATAGTGGCGCCAGCAACGTCGCCGCCTCATCGACCTTCCGCAAAAACGGCGGCATTGTCGGCTTTAACATCGGCAAAAACAAAGACACACCCAACGAGCAAGCCACCGAGGACTACCTCGCCTGCCTGCGTGGCGCCTGGGACGTAGCAGACTATATTACGGTGAACCTCTCCTCCCCCAACACCCCGGGACTGCGTGACCTGCAAGCAGCAGATGAAACCGCCAGACTCATCGAGGCTCTGAAAAGCGAACAAGAGCTGCTTACTGGTGAGACAGGACGCCGGGTGCCCATCGCCATCAAAGTCGCCCCCGACCTTGAGGACCAACACATCGCCGATCTCGCCAAAGTATTCCTCGACGGTGGCCTCGACTGCCTGATTGCCACCAACACCACGATTTCGAGAACCAAAGTCGAAGGCTGTGACTTCGCCACCCAGGCTGGCGGACTCTCCGGAGCTCCCCTCACCTCACGTTCGACAGAAGTCATCCAGGCCTTTTACAGCCATCTGGGAGAACAAGTCCCCATCATCGGCGTCGGCGGCATCATGACCGCAGAGCACGCCAAAGCCAAACTCGACGCAGGCGCCAGACTCATCCAACTCTACACCGGCTTCATCTACCACGGCCCGCCACTGGTGAGGGATATACTG
>CAWVVN010000065.1:0-11800 GCA_963933605.1 uncultured Verrucomicrobiales bacterium | reverse complement strand
GTCGACCAGAACCTGTATTTCGTTGCCAATGAGTCCAGAGTCAAAGCGGCCTCGGACAAGCTGGGATGGGATAAGAATTCGATCTTCGGTGACCCGCAATTTGTTGATCCATCCAGCGGAGACTTCCGTGTTAAGGAAGGATCGCCCGCCTTTGATATTGGTTTCAAAAACTTCCCGATGGATCAGTTCGGAGTGAAAAAGCCTTCGCTCAAAAAGATTGCCCGCACTCCACAAATACCCACCCTGGTGCTTGAGAAAGCACAGCCGAAGCGCCGACCTGCTAAAAATGCACGATCCGCGAAGCGGCCTTCCCCGCCTTCTGTCTGGCTTGGCGCAAACCTAGAGAACTTGGGTGGCGAAGAGTTTTCCGCCTACGGCGTTAGCAAAGAAGATGGAGGAGTCGTATTAAATCAAGTCCCCAAAGATTCCATAGCCGCTCAACAAGGCTTGAAAGAAGGAGACGTAGTACAGCAGGTCAATGGCAAGGCGGTGCGCACAAGTGATCAGCTGCTGAAAGCCTGCAGCCAAGCGGAAAGCAAACCTATCAAGCTCATGATCGTTCGCGACCAGCAGGCCAAGGAGATCGTAGACGTGCAGCATGCTGGAGATGAATAAAACATTCACACAACGCAAAAATCTTGGCCATGCCCTGCTTGCATTGGTAGCCGCCGTCGTGCCATCCCTTGCCTCACCCATTGTGCATGCGAGGGAGTCGGGCGATCGGCCTAACGTCATCGTTTTTTTTCTCGATGACAGTGGCTACGGAGATTACGCCCACAATGGCAATCCCACCATACGCACGCCAAACATATCCAAGTTGGCGCATGATGGGATCAACTTCACTCAGTTTTACGTCACCTCACCAGCGTGCAGTGCCTCCCGCTATTCCTTGTTAACCGGCCGTTATCCCGGTCGTTCAGGATTGGGCTTATGGGTTACCGGACCCGGTGCGCAGCGGCATATTCACCCCCAAGAAATCACCATTGCGGAGGGACTGAAGACTCGCGGTTACCAAACCGGCATCTTTGGCAAATGGCATCTTGGAAACCCCAACGGCAAGAATCAGTCATCTGCAGACACATTACCTCTGGCTCACGGATTTGATGAATGGGTGGGAACCAACGTCTCCCATGATTATAGCAGCGCCATGCTGCTGAAATCAGATCCTACTGGAACCACCCCCATCAAAGGCTATTCTCTTATCGCCAAGAACCTGCCATCCAAGCATGACCTTTGCGCTTCACTAACAGGAAGATCTACCGAGGCGGCACTTTCATTTATCAAGAGAAACAAGGCGACCCCTTTCTTTGCCTACATTCCTTTCAACATGCCGCACCTGGGAATTCATGCGAGTGACCAGTTCGTCGGCAAATCCCGCCGAGGTCTGCTGGGTGACGTCATGGAGGAAATCGATCACAGCGTTGGCCAAATACGCGACCTTATCGAAGAGCTTGGACTCAAGGAAAACACCCTGATTATCTTCTCCTCAGATAACGGGCCATGGATCAAATTCAGAGACGTCAAGGACAGCAAATACGGTGATACCCGCCTTCAGGTGGGCTACGCGCAGCCCTTCCGCGACGGCAAAGGCTCTAACTGGGAAGGTGGACACCGGGTGCCAGGCATCTTTTGCTGGCCGGGCACAATAGCTCCCCATTCCGTTGAACTCTCACCAGTCAGCACCTTGGATCTATTGCCCACCGTTTTTGCTCTAGCCGGCTTGGAAACCCCGCAAGATCGCAGCATCGATGGCCGTGACATTCGGCCGTATTTGATGCCGCAAACCCATCAGGAGAATATACCGGAGTTTGAGTTTTATTACTCGGGACCTGACAACATGCCTTCTGCCGTTCGTAGCGGGCCCTGGAAGATGCATATTCGCATCTTATCACAAACCGGAAACGACTATGGCTTCAAGGCTTCTCGTGAAACGCCACTCTTGTTTCAAGTCGAACAAGACCTCGGAGAGAGAATTGATCGTGCTGGAGATCAGACGAACCAGATCGAGCCAATGATGAAAAAATTAAAGGCCTTTGAATCACAAGTTCAAGAAGAAGGCTCTTTCTGGGATGCTCATGGTGAGTAGGCGGACAGGCAAACAAAGTGCGGCAGCAAAGTGCCGCAGGCTAGAGCTCCTAAAAAATGAGGATATCTAAATGGTATTGTTATCTGTATCATATCGACTGGCGTATTGACGAATAAATCGTCAATGAACAAGCAAAACATAATCATGAATACCCCAACGCAGAATCGTTCTTCGATCAATAGGCAAACAAAGCACCTGAGCGCCTGCGCAGTGATTGCCGTATCGCTGATGATGACTCTATCCTCCGCATCCGCGCAGGAAGCCACTCTCAAGAAAGAATCCATCGAGGACTACAATACGCGCATGCAATGGTTCGCGGATGCCCAGTATGGGATGTTCATCCACTTTGGTCTCTATTCCCAACTCGGCGGAGTGTGGAAGGAGAAAAGTGTCAGGGGCTATGCCGAATGGATCCAGAGCAAGTCCAAGATTCCCCGTGAAGATTACACTCAGCTGCTCAAGACATTCAACCCCGCTAAGTTTGACGCAGAAATCCTTGTCAGCGCGGCGAAACAGGCAGGCATGAAGTATCTGGTGATCACCACAAAGCACCATGAAGGGTTCTGCCTTTGGGACAGCCAATATACCGATTATGACGTTGCAAGCACGCCGTTCAAGGGACGGGACATTCTCGACGAGTTGAACAAGGCATGCAAGAAGCACGATCTCAAGTTCGGGCTCTATTACAGCATCATCGATTGGCACCACCCCGCACAGACAGGCCTGAGTGGGCAGACTAAAATCGTGGAAGGCCGGAAACAGGAGTATGTGGACTACCAGAGGAACCAGGTCTTGGAGCTGATTGAGAAGTATGATCCAGCCATGCTCTGGTTCGACGCTGACTGGGCCGATTGGTGGACGATGCAGGATGGCATTAATCTTTACAACGCGATCCGCACTGCCAGCCCCACGGTCATCGTTAACAACCGCGTGGCCAAACGCGATGAGCTTGAATTAGACTTCGTCACCCAGGAACAGCACCACTTCAAGGGAGCCTTCCCGAAGCACTGGGAAGGTTGCTACACGATGAACAAATCGTGGGGCTATAAAAAACATGATACGAAGTGGAAAAATGCCCAAATGGTTTATGACAAGCTCAAGGACATCAATGAAAAGGGCGGGAATCTCCTACTCAACGTCGGGCCCGACGGCAGCGGCCAGGTTCAGCCCGAAGCGTTCGCCATCCTGAAGCAAACTGCGGAATTGATGCACGCTACACCGATCCGTAAAAAGATACCGCAGGTTACCAAGACGCCCGGCATTGTCGTGAAACAACCGAAAGCACGAAAAGCGAAATGATCGTACGGAGCCAACAATCGAGTCCATACGACTCGGGTTTTTCCGAAGCCTCAGCTCAGGCCGTGCCAATGAAAGCGCTGCTATGTTAGCGGTTCATCCATCATGTCAAATTTAGCTACTTTTATTTTAGTCACTGTATGTGTCTGCATGGGCTATATCATTGAGCCCCTCATCTTTGATCTCGTCGATGAGGGTGCGGATGAAAGCTCATCCGTTGAGAACACATCAGATAGCTCTCCTAGCCAAGGCTCCAACATCGTCCATGTAAGCAGCTCCAACGCTGTTCACCTTGACCCTGATATACTCAGCAGCTTCCTCTCCAGTCATTGCACCAAGTGCCATGGACCCAAAAAACAAAAGGGAGACACCAGACTGGATACTCTTTCGCTCAACTTATCCAATAGCGACACGGCTCTACATTGGCAGGAGGTACTCGATGTTCTCAACCTCGGTGAAATGCCTCCGGAAGATGAAAAGCAACCGGATAAAAAGGAACTCCAAGCCATCATCAAATACCTCACCGTTGCACTGGACACATCAAAAAAACGCCTCTCTGAAACCGGAGGAAACATCGCACTACGCAGAATCAATCGACGTGAGTACCGATACACCATTGAGCAATTATTGGGAATGCGCATACCCGAAGCGATCCTGCCACCCGACGCCATCACAGAAGGATACGACACCATAGGGCAAGACCAACAATTCTCCAGCCATCACTTTGAGGACTACTTTGAAACGGCTAAATCAGTCGCCAAAGTCGCCCTTAAATGGGCAGACAAAGAGAAGTGGGAGCTAAAATCGTATACATACCCAGCGGAGATCCAGCATAAACACCTGTATAAAAAGCGCGATAATTTGAGCAAATATCTCGATTTTGCAAAAGCTAGAGGCGGCTACATAGACAGGCGCAAAAGCAATATGCATGCCGGAATAGTCAGTTACCTCAAGGTGCCCTATAATGACAAAGGCGTATTTCTACTCGAATCGAGTCAATATCCTAGCCTCGAAAGTTTTCGATTCCCGACAGATCCGAGAGCGACTTATCAATTTAAGGTGAAGGCAGGACTCAATGGTGAGCCCCCCGCCATTCGTCATTTTATGAAGGTCGGAATTGCGAGTAGAACCATCGGCTATCTCAAGGTCTCCGGCTCACTGGATTCACCCAAGGAAACGCAAACGCTGGAATACCAACCTCGATTTAATGATTCCTCATCAAGCAGCAGATTCAACATGTCGGAAAACAAAGTAGGCACTGCGATCACAGATTATCTCGAGAAGATAGGGGTGAGCACAAAAAAGGCCTCTATCTGGGTAGATGACATAACCGTGGAAGGCCCGTTCTATAAGGAGCCCTCAGTCATCGAAACCATCTACCAACAAACCATTGCCACCGTAGATGCAAACAAGAGCAATCTTGAGCTGGACCTACAAGCCAAACAGTTTCTGCAAGCATTCATGAGCATTGCTTTTCGAGGTAAAGACCCCGCACCAGCGTACCAGGAACTCGTCTTTAAAATATACAGCCTCGACCGCAAGCAGGGCAAAGACGTCAAAGAATCTCTCAACACTCCTCTAGCCATGATACTCAGCTCTCCCAGCTTTCTCTATCTTATGGAAGACGCCCCCGCCACCAATGAAGGCTTCGTCAATGAGGTGGAATTCGCCAATCGAATATCCCACTTCCTCTGGAGCCGATCAGCGTCAGGCCAACTTTTAGCAGACGCTAAAGCGGGCAAGCTAAAGGATAAGACAGTGCTAAAAAAGCACATCGACCGGATGCTCAAGCATGAAAACAGCATGGCACTCTCTGAAGGGTTTTTCGATCAATGGGTAGACATGAAGCGATTTGAAAACATCAGTATCGATGAAGCCTCCCACGTCAAATTCAACAAAGGAATACGACATTCTGCTAAACTCGAAGTACAAAACTTCTTCCACACCTTGGCAAAGGAAAACCTCAGCCTTACTCACTTGATCGACTCAGACTTCGTCGTTATCAATGATCTCTTAGCCCTACATTACGGGCTCGAAGTTCCTGCGCAAGAGGGAGGGTTCCACAAAGTCAAACTCCCCGCAGACTCGCCACGTGGAGGATTGCTCGGAACCGTAGCGTTCCTCTCCATGGGCTCAAATGGAGAACGCTCATCACCCATTATCCGTGGCGCGCTCATCCAGGAAAAATTCTTCAACAGAGAACCTCCTCCACCACCACCAGACGTCCCTGAGCTGGCTAATGCCAGTGACAAACCCCTAGCCGTAAAAGAGAGCATTGAGCTGCACCAGCAGAAGGCCCAGTGCGCATCTTGCCATAGCAGCTTCGACCCCTTAGGGTTTGGATTAGAAAACTTTGACCTCCTCGGGCAGTGGCGCGACCAGGAAACAGTAGGAAACATCGGCAAAAAGGCGCTGGCCGAAAAAGGAAAAAAACCAACCCTCATCCCCGTGAGAGCTGAAGGGGTATTCCCTAACAAAGAGCCCTTCCATAACCTGGACGAATTTAGAGCTGGCCTAATAGATCACAAGCATCTGCTGACCCGCTCTATCTCAGAAGGACTACTCTCTTACGGACTAGGTAGACACATCGAATTTGCCGACCAGCAAGCACTCGATGAGATCTGCAAGCAAGCCAGCCAAAACAACGAACAAATCGGCGACCTCATCTTCTCCATCATCAGCCACCCTCTATTCAGAAAAGCCGATCAAGCTAGAGACACCTCAACCACAAAAAATTAACAACGTAATATTATGAGCCTTCACCTCTATAATCGACGCACCGTGCTCAAAGCAGGGGTCACCTCACTAGCACTGCCATTCATGGAGTCGCTCGGTATGGCCGAAGTTGCAAGCGTAGCCAAAGTCGCCACCGGAGCCACCCCCAAACGCTTCCTCATGATAGGCCACGGTTTTGGATTTACCAAAACCAGCTTCTTTCCCACAAAAGCAGGAAAATTCTCAGAGATAGGCCTCACCCCAGGTCTCTCACCATTAGACCGACACAAGGATGACATCACCATCGTGTCAAACCTCACCAACCTAGGGGCCAGAAACCCTCACGCCGGGAGTACTACCTACCTCACGGGAGCGGACGTCGGAGCTACAAGGGGCAGAAAATTTCTTAACTCCGTCTCACTAGACCAAGTCATCGCAAAAAAAATCGGTCAAGACACCCGCTTTCCAAGCATCTCACTCAGTGGAGATGGGGGCGGACATGGCCCCGGACTCTCCCTCTCCTGGTCAGAGAAAGGGCACCCCATTCCAGGCTATAACAATCCCCTCGCCCTCTATCATGAACTCTACGGTCAAAGTAAAGAAAGTGCCGCCGAGCGAGAGTACCGTCTCTCTCAAAAACGCAGCATCCTCGACGCCGTAGTCGCTGACCTTAAGTTCTCTAAAAGGAAACTCAGTAAGTTTGATCAGGACAAACTCGAGGACTATCTCCAATCAATCCGTCAGGTAGAACAAAGCATTAGCCAAGAAGTCAAATGGGCAGACACCCCCAAGCCAAACGCTCCACTCCAACAACCAATCGGCGAGATGGACGGTCTCGCGTCACTCAAAGCCTTCCAACGTCTCATCGTGGCAGCCTTTCAAACCGACTCAACCAGAGTCATCACCTATAGACAACCCGTTGAGACCTTACTCCAAAGCTGGGGATTTGGTGTCGGAGCGCACCCCCTCTCACACTACAACCTAAATCGATCTCGCATGGCCGCGTCTAAATTAAAAGACCTCAAATCGATGGAGCTCTTCTCAGGCCTCATCGACCTGTTTAAGAACACCCAAGACGTGAATGGGCAAAGTCTCTTTGACTCCACCCTCATCAGCTACGGCTCAAACATCCGCTCTGGTCACGGGCTCAAAGGCTGCCCCGCCATCTACACCGGAGGAGCCGCAGAAAAGCTAAAAACCGGTGAGCACATCATCCTGCCAGAGCAAGACACACCACTCGCCAACTACTGGCTCACCCTCTGCCAACAATCAGGTGTAGAAATGGATAGCTTCAGCCATAGCACGGGGACCATCAGCGAACTGGTTCACTCTTGACATACATGAAAACAATCAAAAAAATGACTTTTAAAACCTATCCGCTCCATCCCTAAGTCGCACGCGGCTTCATCACACGATATCATTTCCCATGCATCAAATAAGACATATCAAGCCATTTGCCCTCTTACTAACACTCACAACATCCATGCCCAAAACTCACTTTATGAAATTAATACCAGTCGCTATCGCCTTGTTAGCGGGTTTAATAACCGCACCCGCCTTTGCCGACCAAACCAATCAGGATCCAGAACGCCAACGTTCGTCCGAAGTTGCCACCGGCGAAGAATCCGTCGCAGCAGATGTCATGATCCGGGGCACGGTGATGGACGCAGATGATGCCGCCGTATCGGGTGCAGAGGTTCTTGTATTCCCTAGGCCCCCCTTCCCTGGGGAAAAGCAATTCGAGATGGAGCCGATTGCGCAGGCGGTGACCGGGCCGGACGGCTCGTTTCAGGTAATGGTCAGGCAAGGTTCATTCGCCGTCACGGCGCGCTCCAAGGGGATGCTGGCCATCGCGGCCTTCGGTGGTAGCACCGGTGACCATAAAGTCATCGACGGTATGGATGTCCACATGAAGCCGATCGCCCGTGCAACGGGACGTGTTCTTGACCCGGACGGTCAACCCATTGCCGGTCAATTGGTTCGTTTCAATCGGAGTTACGGCTACAGTATTCATAGTGCCACAAAATACGAGGAGATCATTCACCAAGCGCGTGGCAGGTTTTCCGTCGTTACCGATGAGCAAGGCAGGTTCGAGATCACCTCGCCAGCGGATACAGCTTACACTGTCACCATCTCGAGCCCGTTCGCAGCGTACCAGGAGTCACATACCCTCACCGATGGTGCCGAAATCCTGCTGCAGCTGGATAAATAAAATGAAACATCAGTCAATTAAAGTCGCGTTAGGAGTGATCCTTTTGACACCATGTGTCAGCTTAGCGGATGTCGTGCCATCTGCACTCTTCACCGATCACATGGTCATCCAGCGCGATACGCAAGCACCCGTATGGGGCTCAGCCGATGCAGGTGAAGAAGTGACCGTGACCGGTAGCTGGGGTGACACCTCGATGACCACCGCCGATGCCTCCGGCAAATGGATGGTCAAGCTGAAGACCCCGGAGGCAGGTGGCCCTCATACCCTGACCCTGAAGGGCAACAATATGGTTACCATCAAAGACGTGCTCTCCGGAGAAGTCTGGTTCTGCTCCGGCCAGTCCAACATGGAGTGGAGGATGGAACAGCTGGCCAAAGTTTCCAAGAAGCGCACCACGCCGGAACACATCCCCACGGCAAACTATGTCAAAAAGGAAATCGAAACCGCGAGTGATGCGCTGCTGAGGCAGTTTACCGTGGCCAAGAGCAAATCACCACTCAAGCCGCTGACAACCCTCAAGGGGACTTGGTTGGATTCATCACCGCAGAACAATCCTGGTTTTTCAGGCACCGCCTATTTCTTTGCTCGCGAGCTGCGCAGAGAGCTCGATGTTCCGGTGGGTCTGATCAATTGTGCCTGGGGCGGCACACGCATCGAACCATGGATGCCGGCTGAGGCGTTTCAGGCGGACAAGGAAATGGCAGCCTATTACCAAAAGAATCAAAAACAGGCATCTACCATCTTCAATGGCATGGTCAACCCGGTGATCCCGTATGCCATCCGCGGCTCGATCTGGTATCAAGGTGAATCCAATCGCGATTATAATACCCTCAAGTATGAGCGCCACTTCAGTTCGATGATCAGCGCCTGGCGCAAACTGTGGGGACAGGGTGAGTTCCCATTCTACTTCGTCCAGCTGACAAACTATCAAGGACGTGACCGAGCCAGCTACGATCCGTCCGAGATGGAGCCCGTGGAGTATAACGGCTGGCCCTCGATCTGCGACCAGCAGCGCCGCACACTCCGTGTGAAAAATACCGGCATGGCGGTGTCGAGTGATATCGGCGAAGCCTATGACGTGCACGCGCACAACAAAATAGATGTCGGTAAGCGCCTAGCACTTTGGGCCTTGAAGCATGATTATCAGAAGCAAGTTCCCGTGTGTAGTGGACCTCTTTACAAGAGTCATAAGATCGATGGTAACCAAGTCATCATCCAGTTTGATCATGCCGGCTCCGGACTCATGACTGGTTCAAAAACCGGCATGGAAGCCACCCAGGAAACGAAGGCTCCCTTGAGCTATTTCCAAATTTGCGGAGCTGATCGTCAGTGGAAATGGGCGCAGGCTGAAATCACCGGAAAAGACAGCGTGACGGTCTTCCATCCCGAAGTACCAAAGCCCACCGTGGTTCGCTATGCTTGGTCAATGAACGCCAAAGCGGCCAACTTGTATAACAAAGAGGGCCTGCCCGCCTCGATCTTCACCACCGAGGTTGAGATCCGGGATCATACCGTGGCGACGGATGCTTTGGCTCCTGCTCCTACAAAAGCGAAACCCGCTTCCTCTAAAAAGAAACCACTCTCCAAGACCTCACTAAAAAAGAACGATCGAATTGTCTTTCTAGGAGATTCGATCACCGCGGCGGGAACCAAGAAGAATGGCTATATCACCTTGAGCTCACAGGCCATTTCCAAGGCATATCCAAAACTGAAAATTGAAGTCATTGGTGCAGGCATCAGCGGCCATAAAGTTCCGGACTGTCAGAAGCGCTTGGACCGCGATGTCCTTCAAAAGAAACCCACGGTCGTTGTGATCTACATCGGCATCAATGACGTCTGGCACTGGAGCCTGCCTAAGAGGGGCGGTAAAAGCTTAAGGAAAGGAACGACGCCGGAGGAGTTCGAGAGTGGCTTGAAGGATATGATCGCCAAGATCAATGCCATCGGTGCACGGGTTATCCTCTGCACGCCCACAGTCATCGGCGAGAAGCCTGACGGGTCTAATCCCGATGACAAGCGGCTCGACGAGTATGCGGACATCAGCCGTAAGGTTGCGCGGGAAACAAAGTCTCAACTACTTGATCTCAGAGCGGCATGTATCGGCTACCTCAAGCAACATAATCCGGACAATGCCGAGCGAGGTATTCTGACTGGAGACCGCGTTCACATGAACGAAAAGGGCAACCACTTTCTGGCTACAAATGTTCTCCATGCATTGAACGTGCCGGTCCCAGCCTCATTGAAAAAATAAACAGGAAGCCCGATAGACATAAAAGCCCCTTTTACTAGCTGACGATTTCGAGGAACTCGATATCGAAAACGAGCATCCCACCAGGGCGACCACTGCCAGGGACGGCTGGGCCGTAGGCAAGGTCTTCCGGAATCCAGAAGCGGCGCTTCTCGCCTGCGACCATGAGTTGTAATCCCTCGGTCCAGCCTCTGATCACGCCGTCAAGCGGGAACTGAGTGGGTTCTCCGCGCGTTACCGAGCTATCAAACATTTCTCCATCCGTCGTCCATCCCGAGTAGTGCACTTTCACAGTGTCGCTTGCCTTGGGCTTGTCTTCACCTTTTCCTTCGGTGAGCACTTTAAAGGCAAGTCCGCTGTCGGTCTTCTGGGCATCAGCAGGAACCTCGGCCACATCTTCAGGAACCGCTGGCGCTGGAGGTGCTTGCTTGAAGGAAACAAGTTCAAGATCCGCGACGATGAATCCACCGGGAGCCTGGGGCTCGGGCAACCATGCCTGGCGCTGCTCTGCGGTAATCATCTCGGAAATAATCTCGGCGAGAGCTGACGGCATTTTATCGAGCGGCATACTTGGAGGAGATTGCTCTTTACGGGTATCCTGCATGGTTTCTCCCTCCATCGTCTTGGCGGTGAAATGGAAGGTGACGACATGGTCTGCTCCCGGCTTTTGGCCAGAACCTTCTTTGATGATTTTGTAGGCAACTCCCCCAGCGGTTTTCTCTGTATCCTCAGGAGGCTTCGGCGCTGCTTTGATCGCGAGAAGCTCCACATCAAAGCAAAGCATCCCACCTGGGCGACCGCTACCAGCAACGACTGGACCATAGGCAAGGTCTTCCGGAATCCAGAAACGACGCTGCTCTCCGACCGCCATCAATTGCAGACCTTCAGTCCAACCGGCAATCACCTGACCGAGCGGGAAACTGGCTGATTCACCACGCTCTACCGAGCTATCGAACATTTCTCCGTCCGTGGTCCAGCCGGAGTAGTGAACGCTCACCGTGTCAGCGGCGGTTGGTTTTTCATCGCCGGCTCCGGCTTGGAGGACTTTCCATGCGAGACCGCTCTCGGTCTTCGTGGAATCGGCAGGGGCGGCGGCTACATCAGCAGGTGTTTCTGGCATATTGTTTTTAGGTTAAGACGTTGATTGTGGACAGAGCATCCATGCCAGAACCCATCTGTCAATCACCCGCAGGGCTAAATGCCAAAAGATGATTCCAACAAAAAGGGGGCAATCTCGGAAATG
>CAWVVN010000064.1:0-11862 GCA_963933605.1 uncultured Verrucomicrobiales bacterium | reverse complement strand
CCGTTTTCATAGGGGCTGCTTTTGGATCGTTGCGCGTAGCCGCCCCATAGCTTCTGATTCGGGTCAGCGGCATTGGTGCTCGGCGCCGCCCAGCCATTGTCACAGATATAGAGCACCACCGTATTCTTGGTGAGGCCACGCTCATCAAGGCTACTGAGTAACTCTCCACAGGTTTCATCAAACCACTCACACATCGCGTAATACTTGGCAACATCCATGCCACGCCCCGGCTCCGTGTATTTTTCTAACAGTCTTTGCGGTGGGTTGTGCGGTGTGTGCGGCAGAAAGGGCGCATACCACAGCAGAAACGGCTTCTTCTTTTCCACCGCCATGTCGATAAATTCCGTCACCGGATGCAAGCCCTCTCGCCCGATTTTCAAGCCGACATCCCCGTGCCGGCCACCGCGCTTCGCATCACCGTGGGTCATGCCGTGGGTAAAACCGCCGTCTTTATAGGACCCCTCCCACCACTTGCCGGACTGGTGGGTGAGGTAGCCGTTCTCCGTCAGCATTTTGATGAAGCTCGGGTGCTTGTGGAATGCTTCACGCATCGGCACATCCAACTCAGCACGCTGATTCTTCCCGTCGACATCGTTACCAGTAATCCCATGCTCAAAGGGGTAAAGCCCCGTCACCATCGATGCCAGTGAGGGGCGGCATAGAGGTGCTGCTACATACCCCCTCTCGAATAACACGCTGCGCTCAGCGAGCTTGTCCAAGTGAGGCGTCTTGATTTCCGTGTGCCCCATAAAGCCATAATCCGTCCATGCCTGATCATCGCTGAGGATGAAAACAATATTGGGACGCTCTGCCGCAGTTGAGACCTTGGCCATGGCTGTGGCCAGACAACAAACAAGGGTGAAGTTCTTCAGTATTTTCATCATGCTCTTTTGTTTCTCTTTCAAAGCACACATTGAAGCATGCCTGGAGCTTACGTGCTGGCGCCCTATTTTATTGCAGCAACCCTGGTGGCACACACCTTTTCATTTTTCACAATCCCCCACAGCACGGCGGCTTTTGCAAATCGGTCCCAGGCAATGCCCTGACCATAAAAACCCATGTCTTTCTCCGTCCTGAGGTATTTCAGCCCACCCTCGGCATCTATATCGAGCACGTAGGCCTCCGCGTGATCATGCCCGGTGGTGTAGAGAAGGCCATCCGGCCCCCAGGAACCTCCGGAGCAACTCATCGAGCCCCACCTGGCAACGACTTCATTTGGAAAAGAGTAAGTCTTTAGCTCGCTGAACTGCCCGTCCTCATAACGATACTTGATGAGCTTGGTCTGCTTGTTCTTGGTTTTGCCATAGACAGCGTAACTCATCCACCATGAGCCGTCCTTGTGCCTATCAATCCACGTCAGCGAGCCGTGCCCTGCTGGCATGGGGATCGTTCGCATGTGCTTGAGGCTATCGCTCGTTAGCTCAAAGATCTCAACCGAACTATCGTTGGGTGCAATGGGAAAACGTGAGTGGGCAGCATACAGCTTATTCCCGATCACCACGCCACTGTTGAGGTGCTTAAAATGCTTTTGCGCAGCTAGTCTTTTGTCTGCGGCCCATGTCGCAACCACCTCCCCCGTTTGTTTATCGCACTTATCGATACGGGTATTACTAATCGCGTAAAAAAAGCCCCCATCGACAGCAACACCTTGCGTCACTTTGATAGGAAATATTTTGGGCTGATTATAAGTGTGCGTTTGTTCCGTAGTCTCAGCCTCCACCTCAACACAGAACAGTATGCTTAATAAAACGAGCTGAACTGTTACTGCCCGACTTCTGAGCACTTTGCCTGCGCCTTGCTTATTCATAATGCCTTCCATTGATACAACACCGCAGCTTGACCGTGGCGCTGACCCGCTTCATCGATCAGATTCCAAACAATGGAATTTTCCACCATGAATCTTTTGCCACTCGATGACACCCTGATACCTTGGTAGCTATCGATGTAGCCCTTCTCTGCGACCTCCACAAGTAAGCGCTCCCTCTCCTCCCTTAGCTGAGGCTCTGCCGATAATCTAGACGGCAGGCTTGTGAGTTGATCCCAGCTCATTTCAAACAAGTCTAAGGCAGCTTGGTTGCCATAGCTAAAAATAGGATCAGGGTCGTCATTGTGAGACAACACGCAAAAACCAGCTTCGAATAATGCACGATCGCTGTGTTCAGCTAAGTTTGGATCGATAAGGTGTTTGCCGGTTGTGCGCAAAAAACTCGATAAAATCAGCTCGGCATGGCCGCTCAAATAATTGTTCCCTTTGCAAGGTGCGCTCTCATTCATCAGCTTTGCTTCTGGCACGTTAATGCTCTTGGTTTTGTTACTTCGATAAGCGCGAAGGCTCAGCAAGTGTTCGCTATTTCAATACCTTCACCAAGGCCTCTGCTACAGCGGCGGACGAGCCTGGGTTTTGGCCGGTGATGATCAAGCCATCGGTAAGCGCTAGCGAAGTCCAGTCATCCGCTTTTTGATACAGCCCCCCCATCGTAGTAAGCTCATCTTCCAACAAATAAGGAACGATATCAGTCAGCCCTACTGCCGCTTCCTCAGAGTTACTGAAGCCTGTGACTTTCTTGCCTTTGACGAGTGGCTCACCGCTTTGATTTTTTGCTTTTAACAACACCGCAGGAGCATGGCAGACTGCCGCCACAGGTTTTCCTGCAGCGATAAAATCTTCAATCAGAGCAATCGAGTCGGTGTCATTGTATAAGTCCCAGAGTGGCCCATGACCACCGGGATAAAAGACCGCATCAAAATCATCTGCTTTTACGTCTGCCAACTTGACGGTGTTAGCCAATGCTTGCTGTGCTTCTTGATCGTTAGCAAAGCGGCGTGTGTCGTCTGTTTGAAAATCTGGTGCATCACTCTTAGGATCAAGCGGCGGCTGGCCCCCACGTGGCGACGCCAAGATCAGTGAGACCCCTGCATCCTTGAACTGGTAATACGGGCAGGCAAATTCCTCCAACCAGAAACCCGTCTTCTCGCCAGTGTCTCCCAGCTGATCATGTGATGTGATAACAATAAGTACTTTCATAGGTGGATAGCAATCTAAGCTCAGGATGGGTCACTTGTCAGCTTATTCATCGCATTGTAGCTAATGAAGTTCTCTGATGCGGATATTGCGGAAGGAGACGTCCATCCTCTGGCCGCCGTGAAGCTGTAAACCAAAGTGCCCCTCGAGACTCCCTGAGTCATTTTTAAGTTCTGCCGTCTTCACCCCATTGAGAAAAACAATGATATCTCGGCCTTGCGCCCGCACTCTCATCTCATTCCATTGACCTGGCTTAAACGCCTTGCTTGTGCGGTCTGGTTTGACCACCCATGTCCTACCTCCTGTTTCATACAATCCCCCCGGGTGCTTGCCGCTAGCATCAATTTCTGCCTGGAAGCCTTTCATTTTTGATGCCCTCTTATCATACTTAGAACGGAAATAGAGCCCACTATTCCCCGCTATTGCCTTATATTCGATCGTGATTTCAAAGTCCCTATATGACTTCTCAGAAACCAACATGCCATGACGTTTCTCTGATGCCCGAGAGGTGCCTCTGATGACCCCGTCTTCGATCTTCCATTGCCCCGCGGGAAGCACTGACCAGCCACTGAGGTCTTTGCCGTTGAAGAGAGATTCAAGCGGGGCCGGCTCCTTGCCGTAAACACTGGCAATGCAAAGCCATAGAGCAATGCACCCATGAATGGGTGTTTTTATAGATCTCATTTCTCTGGGTTCTCTTTCGGGGGCCAGGAAAGTTCGAGTTCGAACTTAGGGGTCTTCAAATCCTCAGCTTGATAGACGGTGATGCTCTCGGGGCTAAAATCAATCTGATACCAGTTTTCAGCCTCGTTCTGCATGCCCTTGAGGTTCAGGTGATGGCGGCCCTCGATGTTTGCGTATCCACCCGAGTGATTGTGCCCATTTAACCACATCACCACATTGGGGAACTGGTTTAAAAGTGTCGTCATCTCCACTGCATTAAAAAGGGTATGGCCACCATAAGGTTTGTGCATCGGATAGTGACACATAATGACCGTTGGTTCTTTCTTGTTCAGCGCGTCAGCCAGCACGCCCTTCAACCAATCCATTTGCTTAATGGATATGCCGGCGCTCCAGATGCCTCTTGCGGGGCCTTTCAGGGAATCGTAATAGGCTTTTGCTTCTTTGTATTCCTTGCTCTCAATATCATAGTTAAGATGGCTCATGTCGCCATCGAGCACGATGAATCGATACCCCTTGTGAGAAAATTCATAGTAGGCCTTATCCTTGAAGCCAAAGGCACGAAATACACTGGCGGGCTTACTCAATCCATCCGCATCCTTATAAGGCACATAATAATCATGATTTCCTAGGACCGTGTATTGGGGAACCTTGAGGGTATTCCAAGCCGCGAGTATGTCACGGGTATGCTTCCACTGCTTGGGCTGCTTAGGCTCCTTTGAAATCGTTTCCCCGGGGAATTTGCCGTAATCAATATCATCCCAATCGATGATATCGCCGAGCACCACGCCCCAGTCTAAGTCACGTTTATTCCAGTGCGAGATCGCGTTTTTAATGCGGTTAATGCCCTGCCTCGGCTCACGTGCGCCACGGGGGTCTGTATCCGCGTATTGAATATCAGCAACCGCTGCGATAGAAAATACTGCTGCCTTTGTCCCTTGCTCCTCTGCCAGGGCGGCCGAAATCAAAAAAGATCCGGAGATCAAAAGGCTGCTTAGTAAGCGGAAGGGTTTCATGGTTATATGTTTAGTCGTGTGCTGGTCGTTTGCAAATTGTTTTGTGGCGCCGGCGGGACTTGTCGTTCAGTCCCTTGCTGTAGTCCTTCCAAGTCTCTTGCATGGCCCAACCCAAATAAAGCTCAAGCGACGCAGTGACTGGTTAGGCCGCTCATTGCATCAGCGCCACCACCAATGCCGCAGCAGACAAACACAGGGAACATACAATTATCCCCATGAGCCATTTTGTGCGCGTCAGTAATGCCTGCGTGGAAGATGATAATTCTGCTACGCTAGCAGCCAAAGAAGCCGTCAATTTAGATTGTTCTTCATCGAGGTTGTCTTTTGCCTCTGCGCGGCTCTCTAGTCTATCTAAACGGTCTTCCAAGGACATCGCTCCCTCTTCCTTATCAGGTGCTGAATCGTTTGGTTTCTGCCAAACCTTCATTTTCGTTAAAAGCTCAAGAGCTACCTCGCGGTTCTCATAGGCAATTCCGACTCCTTTGGCGATGGACTTTAGGATAATGGGATTCATTTCTAGATGTGGTTTTGTTATTGTTTAACGTCTTATTTCTGGCTCTGCCTACCGGAGTTGCTCACCTATCAGCATCAACAGATACCATGTTCGCTGTGCGCTTCTTTAATTGCTTCTTATATTTCTCCGCTAGTTGAGTCTCCCCAGCTAGGCTACTTGCTGATATCATTCCCAGATAAGCTTCTATTTCATTTGGATAATAATGAATGATCTTCCCGTATTCTTGCATGGCATCGTCATAGCGAGACTGCTCGATATATCTGCGGGCTAGTGCGTAGCTCAACGAGGGCTTACTGAACTTATGATCAGGTATTATAAATGAGGTAATGATGCCGCTAAGATACCGGGTCGTCGGCTTCACCGTCTCCGGTATGAGTAAAAGAATGGCCGCGATCAAGCAGATCAAAGCAAAAATCACATATGGTGCAGCTTCAAGCGACTCCATCTTAAATGCGGCTCTGATCGAGATCACAAATAAGACAAACGAACTCGCTGATAACAGCCAGCGAAGAATGTGCCGTTTATTTTTGATCAAGGAAAACTCTCTCTTCTACGGTGAATAAGCATTAGCATTAGACAAGATACCAAGTTCTCGCTTTTTACCAACTTACAATGTCGCTAGCCTGCTGACATGGGAACAATAAATCACCTGCCTAGTTATTTAGCTCTCATGGCTTTTGTTTTCATGATTTTTTGCACTCATACAAATGCACAAACAAGTTGGAAAAAGCACATCATCATGGAGCAAGGTCACTGCAACTCCGCCGTCGCTATCGATGTTAACAAAGACGGCAAGCAAGATGTCATTGCCAGCTTTAATGGCAAAGTAAGCTTGTTCATAGCGCCTGACTGGAAGCAAGAGGTTCTCTTATATCAATTTGAAAACGCAGCAGCTGGTTGTATTCACAGCACCACCATCGACGTGGACAATGACGGTGATCTTGATTGGGCTGGATCATTAGCGCACAACCATCCCTTCTGGCTGGAAAACCCTGGACCCTCAGACTTTGCGAACCTCCAATGGGTAAAGCGCATTATCGATCCAGAGATCACCGGCATCCATTGTCTAATCACCTCAGACATCGATAACGACGGTAAGCAGGACCTCGTGATCAATAATTTCCTGCCGGACGAAGGCATCGCCGACTCCATGGCCTGGTTTAGCGTGCCAGAAAATGTTCATGCCGCAGAAAAGTGGCACCGCTATATCTTTGCTGACGGTGACGCCCGAGGTGGCAGTCACTATATGAGTGCCGCCGATATTGATGGCGACGGCTGGAAAGAAATCGCTGTTGGCGCGAAGGGCAAACCATTCGACGACGGCAACTGGTTCGCGTTCTGGAAAAACCCAGGTAAAGACCATGTCAAAGGAGCGTGGAAGAAAACCATCTTAGCCAAAGATCAACTGGGCGCGACCAACATTCTAGCCGCTGATGTTAATGGCGATGGCAAAGTCGACTGGGTTGCCAGCCGGGGTCACGGCACTGGAGTTTTATGGTTTGAAAACCCGAGCTGGAAAATTCACGAGATTGATCAGGAGATCAAGCAACCTCACAGTCTCACTGTTGCTGACCATGACCAAGACGGCGACATCGACATCGCAAGCTGTGGGTTTGAGAGTGAGTGGGTGCGCTGGTATGAAAACGATGGCAAAGGAAACTTCACCATCCATACCCTTGACGAAGCTCAACAAAGCTACGACTTACGATCAATTGACATGGATGGCGATGGTGACGTCGACTTATTGAATGCCGGGCGCGGTTCCAAGAACGTCGTCTGGTATGAAAACTTACTCAAGTAGACCTATTGCATTACAACTAACTAACAAGCGGCACTCATCCTTTTGTGCATTTTAGTTTTGAGCAGGCATTAATACAAAACTTCCTCGAGCAGCTTGAGGCGAGTAGACGACTAGGCCCTCCACCTCCGCCGCATTCTCGTCTTCTTTTTTCATACCCAGGTATGCCTTATACCTCTGCCCTTCTTTTACTGTAATAGGATAAGATCCGGATGGCGCAGGTTTATCGTCATCATATTTCTTATATTGGATCAGTAAGCGATCCCCTACTTTCACGCCAGCATGCCTATTTCTCTTCTCCCCTGCCCCTGCTTTGATGAAGTTTAATATAAGTTTATATTTCCAATAATATGAAAGTATTTTTTGGCTGGGTCGTTTTTTAGGCAAACAAAGAAAAACGGGAGTCAAGGGGTATAAATGGGTCTGCCCATTTCGATTTGTGCGGCTTGTCGGCTTTATTTTTACGGTCTGAGATTGTATTGGTGCGGGTCATCCACCAGCATATGATATTTGGCGCTATTCTCAGGGCCTTAAATAAGGCTTTTTATGGTCTTAAGTAACTCACCAAGAGCAATATATACCCACATCAATAAATTGGGGTTTTTTGCAGGTTTTTAGCACATGTTGTGCTGTTTTGATAAAAACATACTAGATGTGCTATTTCCTGACTGAAGTTCGACTTTTCAGCAGAATGACGCGCTCAAAGGCGGCTCGGGTGACACCAAGGAGTGTTTATTTCCGCAAAGCGATGGCAACAATAGCGAGGTCTGCCGGGGTGATGCCGGAGACACGAGAGGCCTGACCGATCGTGGTTGGGCGGATGGTGTCAAGATGATGGCGGGCCTCAGCCTTGAGACCGGAGACCTTAGAATAGTCGAAGTTTTCCGGTATCTTTTTGTCTTCCATGCGATTGAGCCGCTCAACTTGGATTTGTTGGCGATTCAAATGGCCTGCGTATTTGAAGTCAGTCTCAATCAGGGGCCAGAGCTTGGCTGGCGCCTGGGAGAGGATTTCAGAGGGCAGGGTGGTGTGGGAATTTTCAGATCTGCGGAACCAGTGATCGAGCTTCACACCCTCATAGGAGAGGGTAGGGACGTGCGCTTTAGCGGTGGCCAAATCCGTTATTTTTTGCTCAGTGCGGCTAGCTCGAGTGCCCGTAACGAGGCCGTTTTCGATGGCGAGGGGCGTAAGCCGCAGGTCAGCATTGTCCTGACGCAGTAGTAAACGGTATTCAGCACGGGAGGTGAACATGCGGTAAGGCTCGGTGGTGCCTTTGGTAACAAGATCATCAATCATGACTCCAATATAAGCCTGGTCTCGTTGGAGGATGAATTCCGATTTGCCGAGCACTTTCAAGGCTGCATTGGCACCTGCCATGAGGCCCTGAGCTGCGGCTTCCTCATAACCTGATGTGCCGTTGATCTGACCGGCAAAATAAAGGCCTGAGATTTTTTTAGTCTCAAGGGTGGGGGTAAGCTGGGTAGGGGGGCAGTAGTCGTATTCTACGGCGTAGCCAGGGCGGATAATCTGGGCGTTTTCGAGCCCCGCAATAGAGTGAATGAAGTCGAGCTGAACATCATAGGGTAGGGAGGTGGAGACCCCATTGATATAATACTCACGAGTATGGCGACCCTCTGGCTCAAGAAAGACTTGGTGGCGCTCTTTCTCAGCAAATTTGACCACTTTATCCTCTATAGAAGGGCAGTAGCGTGGGCCAGGGCCCTCAATTTTCCCCGCATACATGGGAGATTTATCGAGGTTATTGCGAATGATGTCGTGGGTTTGGGGGCTCGTGTAGGTGATGTGGCAGGGGATTTGTTCCACGTGGAACTTTTCATCTGTTGTTTCAGCGCAATCCTCAGCTTGCTGATCATCTTCAGACTTAATCAGGCGTCCATTAAGACTATGAACATCATCTGCTGTGCGCGTCAGTGTATCAGCTAGATAGGAAAAGAAGGGTGGGGGAGTATCACCATGCTGGGCTTCTGTTTTGGAAAAATCAATGGAGCGCCCGTTAATGCGGCAGGGGGTGCCGGTCTTGAAGCGTTCCACCTGGAAACCAAGCTCATAGAGGCAGTCAGATACGGTTGAGGTGGCATCGCCCATGCGGCCTCCTTTTTCGTTTTTCATGCCGACGTGCATTAACCCGCGCATGAAGGTGCCTGCAGAGAGGATGACGGAGTGGGCGTTGATCTGCATCTGCAGTGAGGTGGCCACACCGGTGATGGTGTCGTTCTTGGTAAGAATTTCGGTAACGTTGGCTTGGTGAAGGTCAATGCCGGGGGTGGACTCAAGGGTGTGTTTGATGCGGAACTGGTAAGCTTTTTTATCACATTGAGCACGTGGGGCGCGAACGGAAGGTCCTTTACTGGCGTTGAGCATACGGAACTGTATCCCCGTGGCATCTGTATTCAGGCCCATAGCACCACCGAGTGCATCAATTTCACGAACCATATGCCCCTTTGCTAGGCCACCAATCGCGGGATTACACGACATGGCTCCCATGGTATCCAAGTTCTGCGTAAGCACGGCGACTGAGCATCCGAGTCTGGCAGCGGCAAGCGCGGCCTCAACTCCAGCGTGACCGGCGCCGATGACAAGAACATCGTATGTTTGGGGGTAGGTGAACACGGTGGAGTCTTTACCCTTAAATAGAGGAGATTCAAACTCGAAATACCAGCTCTGCTCCGAAAAGATGATGGCCGCGGTGGTCGATCTCTTGGCAATTGTTCCACGTGGAACTTATTGCTCGGCGGCACGCTATAATGAGGGGGGTAGAACGAGATGCCTTATGATCTTGATCCTCCTGTAGCTTTGTGGTAATGGTTTATGTGATGAAAGAGATTATTGCAGCAGTTGATTTTTCGGATGTCAGTGTGCCAGTCCTTGAGGCGGCAGTGAAGATAACCCAAGCCCTAGGTGGCCAGCTTCACCTCGTGCACGTGGTTGAGGCGGAGCCAACCTACGCCGCCTACGGGTTCTCCCCAGATGATTACCCCGCCATGCACGAAATACAGGTTGAGTCAGCATCTCGGGCTCAAATCAAACTCGCTAAAATGGCTGAGCAATGTGGCCTAGCGGGGGTTCTGACAAAGGTTGTGCAAGGACAGCCGCTGCATGCACTGCTTCAGTATGCTAAAGAGGTGGGCGGTGAGATGCTGGTACTTGGTTCTCATGGACACGGCTTTTTAAATAGCTTGCTGCTGGGCAGTGTTGCTGAGGGTTGTGTGCGTAAAGCTGAGTTGCCCGCTTTAATTGTGCCGATGAAGAAATCAGACGATTCTTAGCTGTGAGGTGGTGACACACCCCCGATGGGTGGGGCTTGTTGATCTATTATGTTGCTTGCCTTGTGCTGTCACTTGGGGCATTGATTGGCGCATATGTTTGAGGTCAGGGACAAGCCGGAAATGGTGGAACGGGCGCTGCTGATCCGGATCTACTCGGATAAGCGTGAGGAGGAGGAGGCTATTTCCCTACTAGAGGAGTTGGGTGAACTCGTGAAGACGCTTGGTATCGGGGTGATAGAATCATGTTTGGTTCACACCCGCTCACTGCATAGGAAGTTTTTGTGTGGTACAGGTAAGGCTCAGGAGATGGTTGATCTCGCTAAGGCTCATGAGTGTGATTGCATCGTTTTTGATAATATGTTCCTTCCCTCCCAGCAGAGAAACTGGGAAGAGCTTGCAGATACTTGTGTAATCGACCGCGAGGAGGTGATTTTAGATATATTCTCTCAGCGGGCTCAAACTCGTGAGGCAAGGTTACAGGTTGATCTCGCCAAAATGCAGTATTCATTACCAAGGCTCACTCGGATGTGGGGTCACCTGGACCGTGAGGGTGGTGGCGGCGGTGATGGCGGTGGCGGCAAAGGGGGCGGTGGTGCCTCCCGTGGAATGGGTGAGCAGCAGGTCGAGGTGGACCGGCGCCTAGCCAGGACTCGCATTGACCAATGTAAACGTGAGTTGGCAGAAGTCAGAAAGCAGCGCGGCACTCGCCGTAAGGAGCGTGAGAAGCAGGGGGTCCCATGCGCGGCAATCGCTGGATACACCAATGCAGGTAAATCAACTCTGTTAAACTGCCTGTCAGGATCTGATATAATGGCCAAGGATATGCTGTTTGCCACTCTCGATACCACCACCAGGGCGATCGAACTCCCAGATGGACAGCCCTTATTATTAACGGATACGGTTGGTTTTGTCAGAAATTTACCACACCGCCTTGTGGAAGCATTCAAAGCAACCCTAGAAGAGTCCGTATTAGCAGATTTCATCATCCATGTGCTTGATGCCTCTTCTCCTGAGGTGGAGAAATATTACGAAACCACGATGGAGGTTCTCGAGGAACTAGGGGCAGGGGACAAGCCGGTCATCACGGTGCTCAATAAAATCGATGTGCTCAATGACCCAGTCAAGCTAGCTGGGCTTGAGGTCACATTCCCTAATACGATCTCGGTGAGTGCCATCACAGGTAAGGGTTGCGATGAGTTATTGGTCAGGTGTAGTGAGATGCTGGCCGACCGAGTATCCACACAAACGTACCGGATCCCGCAAAGCCGTGGTGATTTGTCAGGTTTGTTACACCGTGACGCTAAAGTTTTGGAAACGGAATATGATGGTAATGATGTAATCGTGAAGGCGGTCGTTCCAGCCAGTATTGCCGGTAAGCTGGCAAGTTACAAAGCATCGTAAGGCCAGCTGCGCCATAGAACGGAAGGGAAAACCCATCTAAGACACTATGATTAAGTTTGTTATGATTAAATTACTTGGGGCGTTGACCTGTTTGCTGGTGGCTGGCTCGGTGGTGCTTGCCCAACCGCTTGCCCAACCGCTTG
>CAWVVN010000063.1:0-11898 GCA_963933605.1 uncultured Verrucomicrobiales bacterium | reverse complement strand
GTGCCCGAGCCTAGCTCAACAGCACTGCTTGGCCTCGGAAGTCTTGCGCTTCTCATGCGCCGTAAGCGTAGCTAATAAAGGGCAAGCAATATTCATTTATTTTTGGTCCCGTGAGGAACCAAGTGTGTGATCAATGTCTTGGGGTAATAGCCAAGACATTGTTTTTTGCTTGTTAAGGGCTTGAAGCACTTGCCGCTAAATCTTTGCCCGTCCGCGGGTATTGACTGATGACGCTCTGAGATAGGCTCTAAAATAACTTACTTTGGCTCCGCTTTGTTGGTGGTTTTGTTGGTGGTTTTGTTGCGTCTGCAACGCTCGCTGCAGTAGGTGACACTGTCCCAGTTGCGCTCCCATTTTTTACGCCAGGTAAATGGTAAGCCGCAGACGGGGCATACTTTACTTGGCAGGTCAGACTTCTTGCGGTGTTTCATGATGTGGCGCTATTTGAGTCGTGTCAGGCTGGGATGAGTTTTTTGCACTTCTTCCAGAAGGAAAAAAACGAGGGGTAGTCTCCGCTCACATCAAACATCCATGATCGGGGTTCTTCTTGGCCGAGGTAGTGTCGGTTGGTCGGGTGTTCCTTGTAGATGATGTGTGCGGGATTTACTTGTTGCGAGAGTGATTCAAACTCAGCCACCAGTATTTTAATGTCGGCGATGTTGTTGGCTAACTGCATGATGAAATCGATGCATTTTTGGCCAACGGGATAGGTTTTAAAAAACGAGGGCTCGAGTAAGAGCACTCTCTGAACTTCTTCGTCAGCGTGCCAATCCGGGTCGAGGTTGTAGTAATTATAAACTAGCGTTTTTTTGTCTCTCTCAAGCTGGATGTTTGACGTGTCACTCAGATCAGTGAGGGGATCAAAGTTTGAGCATTCCAATAATGACTCTGGTATGGCAAGGGTGCTGAATTGCTCATAGTCGACATCGAGAAAAGTCTGCTTTTGGCCGCTGTTGAAGTATTTATTAATGTTGTCCTGGTTGGCGTAGTACTTCTTGTTGGCATTGCTGCCTGCCACCCATTGCCAGCTCAGAGCATTGCTCGCCCAGTCCCCATCAAGCAGGTGGTAGTACATCCACCGGGCGGGGGTAAGCCAGTGGGATTGGGCGACATTGCATGCCACCGAGGCGACATACATGCGCATGTGGTTATGCATGTAGCCCGTCTTGAAGAGGTCTCCGATGGCATCATCGATGGCGTTGATGCCCGTGCGGTGATCTACGATGGCGTCACTGATCCCGTGGTTGGATACAGGATCCTGGGCATGCTTAAGGTCCTCATTGATCCTATCTCCCTTGGCGATCCAGATGTTTTGCCAGTAGTCCCTCCAGGCTAATTCTTGCACAAGTTTTTCAACGCGGTACCAGGGAAGATCTAATGAGAGCAGGTGATCAAAAACTTGTTTGGTCGATATCACCCCACGGGAAATATAAGGGCTTAGGTGAGTCACCGCGCCATCGCTGAAATTACGACTGCGTGCATACTGCACCGGGTTGATTTGCTCGATGCGTTGGTGAATCTTTTTGATCTCAGTGGGGAACATGCTCGTCTTTTGTGGTGCTTATAGATGATCCTATGAGTGCTAAATTGAGTGTCCATAAGATTGTTGTTCATTGGATTGCGTAAGTAAGTTACAAACCCATCGACATGATGAGAAATATTTTAATGATGGGAGCTTGGTTGGGGTTTGCACTCCTAGCAGGCGCACAAGATCGGCTTGATCTATGGCCAGAAGGGAAAATTCCTGATTTCCAGCCCCAGCAGATTGCTGCGACAACCCAAGAGGTTAGAACGCCGGGCTTCAAGGCGGCGGAACATACCATGCCGCATCTCGATTGGTTTGCAGCACCGGCGGAGAAAAACGGTGCATGCATGCTGCTGATTTCCGGTGGCGGTTACAACAACTGCTGTGACACGTGGTGGATTGACAAGGTGGCAAAGAAGTTCACCGAGCTTGGTTATGTATGCGTGAGCTTGACCTACCGCACGCCGCGGCCCCAAGGCTTACCGATTCACCAGAGCGCCTGGCAGGACGGGCAGCGCGCGGTGCGTCTGGTTCGCAACGAGGCGAAGAAGCGTGGATTCGATCCGGAGAAGATCGGTGCCTTAGGTTTCTCTGCGGGATCGCATTTGACCGTGCTGCTTGGGACAAGTGCACTGACGCCGGCGTATCAAGCCGTGGACGAGCTTGACCAGACCCCCTGCCACATTAACTGGGCAGTGCCCATCTACACCGCCTACGCGCTCACTGACGGACTCACCGGCCCTAATACCCGCAACGGTGACGCTATCGACGCGCGCCTTTCAGATGTATTCAAGTTCGATGCCAAGACCTGCCCGATGGCGCTTTTTCACGGTGGCACGGACAACTACTCGCCGAATGGTTCTGCCCAGATCTACCGCCAGCTTCGGCGGATGAAAATCCCGGCTGAGCTCCACCTCTTTGCGGATCGTGGCCACGGCTTCATGGGCGACCCTAAAAAAGGAGAGGCGGGAGCCGCTTACGACCACTGGCTTGATCGCGTATGCGAGTTCATGCGTCAGATGAATTTTGACGGGCGCCTCGGTGCGGTAGTCGAGCTGATGTCTCGCTATCCCAACGACGATGCCCGTGGCGATTACCGCAAAGAACCGATCTGGCCCAATGGCAGGATGCCTGATGTGCAGAAGAATCAGTGCCAGCCCTACCTCGAGTGGCATTTCCCTAAGGAACGCAAAACCAAGGCAATCCAGATCATCTATTCGGGCGGCGCTTACAATGGAAATAACCCAGATGGCTTTGAAGTGGCACCCGCACGGCGTTATCTGAACGAAAAGGGAATGACGGTTGTGACGCTGAAATACCGCACACCTCGTCCTCAAGGCGGCTTGGCCAAGCACACAAGCGCGTGGCAAGACCTGCAACGAACGATCCGGATTGTGCGCAGCAAGGCGGCCAAGGAAGGGCTCGATCCCAAGCGTATCGGCATCATGGGCTCCTCGGCCGGAGGACACTTAACACTGATGGGTGCCACCAGCTCAAAGCAACGTTCCTCGTGGGCGATCGATGAGCTTCATAAGATTCCCTGCAACGCGCAGTGGGCCGTTGCGATCTATCCGGCCTACGCGCTCACCGACGGCGCGAATGGTGGCAATGCGGTTGGCGGCAACGAGGATAGTGCCAGATTAGTGCCTGAGTTTGCCTTCGATCTTGATACCTGCCCGATGTTGTTCATTCACGGTGATGCGGACGTTTATGCGGCGATGAATTCAGTGAAATGCTGGGAGCAACTGCGCCGCATGGGAATCCAGTCCGATCTGCACACGCTTGCCAAACGCAGTCACTGCTTCCAGGCCAAGGCCGCCCCGGGAACGGGCAGCTATACCTGGCTGGACCGTATTTGGGAGTTCATGAACCACAAGGGGTTTAATAAATAAGGGTGGCACTGAAACAATGGCGGCACTCCGGCAGGTAACTAGCTCTACACTCCTCGCCCAGCACCTTACAGAGGTCGTGATCAGGGCAAGGACGGCTGAGCAAAAGTCGGATTTAAGCATTGATCCAGCGTAGGGATTGCATTGTCGCAAATGGCATTCGGCTCTAGGGTCATCAGGTGTTCAGACAAAAATCATTACAGCTACTTGGGGTGACCTTGATGTCATCATTACTCAGTGTGTGGACTTGCAAAGCTGAGGAAATCATCAACGGCACGGACTGGGTGGACACCACCGGCAAACCGATCTCCGCTCACGAGGGCGAGATCGCCCGCTTTGGTGATACTTTTTACTGGTATGGCAGTAGCTACGCGAACAATCCGAAAGGTCTTTTTCGCATGACGGCCGGCCCGGTGTGGAACGGGATGCGAGTCTATAGCTCCAAGGATCTCAAGAACTGGACGTACAAGGGTGTATGTCTACCACGACCTGAAAGTGGTTTTGGCAAGGTGGGCGCCACGGGGAGAGGACATGTCATCTACAATGAGGAGACCAAGAAATATGTGATGTGGTATCGTTGGTTTGTGGCCATGCCCGCATCGTTTCTCTGTGTCGCCACAGCCGACCACCCGGAGGGTCCATTCACCCCACACGGGCCACGGCAGATGGGGACTTCCACAGGTTTTGGCTCGGACATGAATGTGTTCCAGGATGAGGATGGCAAGGCTTACGTCATCTACTGTGATCATAACGCACCGGGTGCCAAGCCTGAGTCAGCTGGAGGCTGGCGCTACGCCATCCGCATTGATAGCCTCAGTGATGACTATTTAACCAGCAATAGGGAAGGGGTTCTCGTTTTTGATCGAGGCTGTGAGGCACCTGCCATGGTCAAGCACCGGGGCAAGTACATCGCGGTCGCCTCCGGCGTGCATGGCTGGGCTGGTTCAGATACCAAGTGCGCCACCGCAGACAGCCCACTGGGAACATGGACCAAGCAGGCAGACATCAGTGAGCAGAGGACCTGGAGCTCGCAAGTCAGTGATCTCATTTACCTCAAGGAATCCGACATCGTGATGGCACTCTGTGACCAGTGGTGGATCCCTGAACGGGCCGATATCGACAAGTCACGCTATCTTTTCCTGCCACTGGATATCGATGCGAAAACAGGCCGGGTGAAGATGGAATACCGTGAGAAGTGGGATCCGCTGCAGCCAGCAAAATGAGTTGTCAGAGTGCATCTAAAAAGACCATGAGGAAATCATTGGTAAGTGCTGTGCTCTTTACTGGCGACCTGGCTTAGGCATGGGCCCCCCGTCTTGGCAGGGGTTGATTGAAGCATCCTAAAAAATGAGGATGCGGCGTTTGAAACAATGAGGGTGTGCCCGCGTATCATTAAGGGTATTTATATCGATACAGGGTCTTTGTCATTTCGACCTACATAGCCAACTCGTTTCAACATGCCCATTATTCTTCCGCCGATCACTCGTCGTCAATTCATCAAGCGCTCGCTCGCTTTTGGTGGTACGGCGATCATGGCGCCTCATGCCTTGGCCGCCGCAGATCGTAAAGGTGCTGGCTTGGATCAGAACCGAGTGGCTTTACTGGCCGATACTCATATCAGTGTCGATCCGTCTCGCGTCTACCCGGGGACGAAGTGGCCTGGCACACCAGTCAAGGAGGGCGAGCATGAAAGCGTAAACATGGCAGCGTGCCTTGCTGAGGCGGCCAAGAGCGTTCTCGCACTCAATCCTCGGCCCGCTCATCTGATCGTCAACGGCGACTGTGCACTCAGTAATGGTAAAGAATCTGAATATAAAGAGTTTCTCAGGCTGGTTGAGCCGCTGCGTGCTGCGGGCATCACCGTTCATGTCACGATTGGCAATCACGACAATCGGGAGAACCTGTGGAAATTACTTCCGTTTCTGAAGGAGGAGCAGATGGGCGTTCAGGCGGGTGTGATTGAGCTGCCGCACGCAAATCTCGTCCTCTTGGATTCAGGGAAAAGGGGAGTCTTGGGAGAAGAACAGCTGGACTGGCTCGCCAAAGAACTCGACCAACGAGCCGATAAGCCAGCCCTTATCTTTGGTCACTACAACCCATATCCCAACCGAGGCGTGCGCCCCATCAAGGGTATGTCTGATGGGCCATCTCTGTTGAAAGTTCTCGCCGAACGAAAGCATGCCAGAGGCTATTTTTATGGCCATACCCATGAGTGGCAGTATGATCAACGGGATCATCTCCATCTCATTAACCAACCAGCCGTCAGCTACTATTTTGGCAAAGGCCATGCCCATGGCTGGGTCGACATGAAGCTCACTGAAACAACTGCTGAGCTCGAGTTGCAATGCATCGACCCCACGCATAAGCAGCATGGGGAGCAGAAACAGGTCACCTTGAAATGAAATCGTTCTCCGTCATCGTAGCGAAGATTGCCTTGGTGCTTCTGTCAGTGTCTATGGCGGATGCCGAGCAGCTCTCTACGACGCAGATCGAATTTTTCGAAAATAAGATTCGACCGATCCTTGCGGAGAATTGTTACGACTGCCACAACAGTGTTGACAAGAAGAAGGGCGATATGGCGCTCGATTACAGGGCGGCACTGCTGGAAGCCGATATTATCGTGCCCGGAAAACCGGCCGAGAGCCTGCTGATCAAAGCCATCCGGCACGCGGAAGATGTCGAGCCGATGCCCTCGAAATCGCCGAAACTGGCGAATGCCATCGTCGAGAATTTTGAAGAATGGATCCGTATGGGCGCTCCTGATCCCCGACTAAAAAAACCAACAAAGGAGGGCTTAAAAAGTGAGGTCAACTGGGAGATGGTACGCGAAAAACGCAAGGAGTGGTGGTCATTCCAGCCGATCAGAAAAGCCACCCCGCCAGAAGCCAGTCATCCGGAGTGGAACCGCAGCGCAATCGACCAGTTCGTCTACGCCAAGCTCAAGGCCAATGGCCTGCAGCCGGAATCCGCCGCCTCAGCGCACACCCTGGTGCGCCGCCTCCACCTCATTCTCACCGGACTACCGCCGAAACCGGAAGTCGTCGATGCGTTCGTTGCAGATCCCAGCGAGGCGGCTTATGAAAAGCTCGTCGACCAGCTGATTGCATCAAAACACTACGGAGAGCGCTGGGGACGCTACTGGATGGACTGGTTCCGCTACGCTGAATCCTATGGTAGCGAGGGCGATCCGGACGTCCCCTACGCGACGCAGTATCGCGACTACGTCATACGCGCGATCAACGCCGACGTTCCCTATGATCAACTCATCCACGAGCACCTCGCCGGTGACCTGCTTGAAAAACCTCGCATCAACCAAAAGCTCGGCCTCAATGAGTCGGCCATCGGTCCCGCCCACCTTCGCATGGTGCCGCATGGCTTTGGTGTTACCAATGCTTACGACGAACAAATCACCTTCACTGACAACCAGGTCGATGTAGTTTCCAAAGCCATCCTTGGAGTCACCGTGTCGTGTGCGCGCTGTCACAACCATAAGTTTGATCCGATCAGCCAAAAGGATTTCTACAAATTCTACGGCATCATGGTCAGTAGCCGCCCGGCGGTTGTAAACATCGACTCGCCCGAGTTGCAGGAGCTGCACAAAAAAGAAATCACCACACTCAAGCAGAAACTCCGCAAGCAGTTTGGCATGCATTGGCTCTCACAGATCGATGCGACTATTGCGAAATTGGAGAATGCTAAACTAGAGAAAGTCACCGACAACGATCCGCTCGGCGCATGGGCCAAATTGAAAAATGCCAAACCGGGAAGCGTCGCGACACAACTGCAGGCGATGCGTAAAGACTATGAAGAAGGCACGGCGCAAAATGAAAAAGTCAAAGCCGCGGCCACTTTTTACGCCGACTTGCGCGACCAGGCGAGTTACGACAAGTGGTTCAAAAGCGGTAACGGGCTTGGCTCCGAGGTCAGTCCTGCTGGTTCGTTTGCGCTAGCGGCAGACGGCGACAAGGCCCTCACAGGAATCTACCCTGCAGGTGTCTACTCCCATCTTATTTCCGACAAGCACAACGGTTTCCTCAACTCGGTTTTTCATCTCGCTAAAGGCGAACGTAATTCGATCCGCGCGATCGGCACCGGCTCAATCGCGCGTTTCGCCATGCGCAGCTATGCACTCAGTCACGGCGGCTTACATCCCGCAGCTCGCTTAAAACCAAAGATGAACTGGGTGAGTCTCAAGAAATACAAATACTGGAACGGCGAAAAAGGCTACTACCAGATCAACACTGGCGCCGATAGCACCTACAAAGGCGACGGCGGACCAGAGCGTTCTTGGTTCGGCGTTTTCGAAGTCTACGCGGGTAACGATTCAATGCTCGAACTCGGCGCACCGATCGTCGCCCTTCCCGGTAAGCTCGATGCCATCACCGATCGTGAGGCCTTACTCGATTACTACCGCAAGTCGTTAAAAGCAGCGGTCACAAACTGGATCAGCGGCTCCTTGAGCGATGATCAGGCACAATTGATCCATGCTTTTGTTAGCCGAGGTCTCCTTCCGAACGAGATCTCAGAACTGCCACCCCATCTGAAAGCCGGTATCGAGAACTACCGCAAACTCGAAGCAGCGATCCGTAAACCAGTGCGATCCGTCGGCGTCGTCGAAGCTGAGCCTTGGGACCAGCCCTTACTTGATCGCGGTGACTACAAGAAAGAAAAAGAACCCGTCGAGCGCGGTTTTCTCGAAGTGTTCCCAAGTAAGCCTTACAAGTCTGGCAGCGGGCGTCGCCAGCTGGCAGGGGACATGATCCATCAGCAAAATACACTGACACCACGCGTCATCGTCAATCGCCTGTGGCACCACACATTTGGTCGTGGCATCGTCGCCTCGGCTGACAACTTCGGGCGGCTTGGTAAAGAACCGACGCACCCAGAATTACTCGACTACCTCGCCAGCGATCTGCGTGACAACGCTTGGTCGATGAAGCACACGATCAAACAGCTGGTGATGAGCCGCACCTTCCGCTCCGCCAGCAGCGCATCAGAGAGTAGTGCGCAGAAGGATCCCTCCAATCTCTATCTAGCCTATTACACACCGCGTCGCCTTGATGCCGAGGCGATTCTGGACACCATTCGCTTCGTCGCCGGCAACGGCATCGAGCAGCGTGCTGTCTACACCAGGGCAAAGCGCAACGCGCTCAACCCATTCCTGAAAACCTTCAACTATCCGATTCCTATAAGTACTGTGGGTGTGCGTAATCTCACCAACGTTCCCGCCCAGGCACTGACGCTGATGAACGGGCAGATTACTAAGCAATCCGCAATCCAGTGGAGCCAGCGCCTCATGGGGATCCCGCAGCTGAAAACTGATGAAGAAAGAATCCAAGCTATTTTCAAACAGGCATATTCCCGCGAGGCAAGACCTGAAGAGCTTGCCGCCTGCCTAAGCTATCTCGCTGGTGATGCCGATGATCCGCTCTTCCAAATCACGCACGCTATCTTAAACTCTAAAGAACTGATTTATGTACACTAGCAGCCAAAATCGCCGAGACTTTCTGAAGCTCACATCTAAGGGGGTCAGTGGGCTAGCACTCTCTAGCCTGCTCAATGGCAACATTGCCACGGCAGCTGAGATCACCCGCCACCACAAACCAAAGGCCAAATCAGTGATCCTGCTCTACATGTCTGGAGGAGTTTCTCACGTTGACTCGTTTGATCCGAAACCGCTGCTCAATAAGCTCCACGGAAAACCGATGCCGGTCACACTTGAACGCACCCAGTTCGATGCCAATGGCGATATCATGGCTTCACCGTGGGAGAGTAAACCCTACGGAGAATCCGGACTGGAGATGACCAACATGTTCCCGAAGATCGCCGAGTGTGCAGACGACCTCGCAATTTGCCGATCCATGACTGCCAAGTTCAGCGAACATGCGCAGGCGAATTTTTTCATGCACAGCGGCTTCCCTTTTCTCGGCTACCCGAGCGTGGGCTCCTGGGTCACCTACGGCCTTGGCAGCGTGAACCAAAACCTCCCTGGCTACGTCGTGCTGCAGTCACAGCGCGCCAAAACCCCACACGGGGGCGTCAGCATGTTCGGTAACGCGTTTCTCCCCGCCACCACTCAGGGGTCGATTTTTAATATCTCGAACGATCAGGCTGTGCCACACATCAACCCGGCGATGCTCAAAGTCGAACAGCGACGCGCCCTCGATTTTATCGGCAAACTCGACCGAGGTTTCGCTGACCGGATCGCTGCCAAAGACGCTGTGATCGCCTCGATCAAAAACGCAGAGACCGCCTACCTCATGCAGGAGGCCGTTCCGGAACTCACCGACATTAGCAAAGAGAGCGATGCCACCAAGGAAATGTATGGCGTTCATAGCAAGAACGAGCACAAGGCCGAATACGCGCGCCAGTGCCTCATGGCGCGCCGCCTCGTCGAGCGCGGTGTGCGCTTCGTCGAGCTCTCCTGCGCCAGCGTCGGTATCGGTGCTGGTGGCGCTGGCAACCCCTGGGACCAGCATGGCGATCTCAAGAAAGGCCACGGTGCGATGGCCGAGCAAGTCGATGGTCCGATCGCCGCACTACTTGCCGACCTCAAGCAACGCGGTTTGCTTGACGAAACACTGGTGGTTTTCACGGGTGAATTTGGGCGCACTCCATTCTCACAAGGGTCTAATGGCCGCGACCACGACCCGTTCGGTTTCAGCCTATGGATGGCTGGCGGTGGCATGAAAGGTGGCACCGTGCACGGCTCGACGGATGAATTTGGCTACAAGGCTCTGGAAGATGTTTCCACCGTATACGACCTCTGGGCGACCGTCCTGCACCAGCTCGGTATCGATCATGAGAAACTCACCTACCGCTGGAGCGGTCGTGACCTGCGGCTCACAGACGTGCACGGCCACGTGTGGAAGGACCTCATAAGCTAATCGTATTCAATAGGCCGGAAATGGAAGCCTTGTTCTACCATCCAGATGCAGTCACCCTTGAGCACCTCAACCCTCATATTTAAAAGAAAGAAGAAATCCTAATACCTGATAACCAACATGTTCATCAAAATGAAATCACTCCCAGTCATCGTTGCGCAGATCAGCTTGGTGCTTCTCTCGCTGTCTATGGCAGATGCCAAGCAGGCTAACTCTAAGCCACTGAATTATCTCATTCTATTGGCGGATGATATCAGTGCGGCCACGCTGGGGTGTTACGGAGCACTCAACCCGCATACCTCGCCCCAGATTGACAAGTTAGCTTCGGAGGGCCTTCGCTTTACCAACATGTTTGTTTCCGAAGCCATGTGCGCTCCAGCCAGAGCGGAATTGTATACCGGACTTCAACCGGAGCGCAATGGATGCAACCGGAATCACCTGCCGACCAACAAAGGCACAAAAAGTGTGGTGCATTACTTGGAAAAGTTGAACTACCGAGTTGGCTTAGCGGGTAAGAGGCATTTTTCCCCCGCGTCGGTTTATCCCTTTGAAGGGGTAAAGGGATTTGAACCCAAGTGCGCTACCCGTGACCCTCATCCTGATAACTGGGAGGATGCGGAAAAGTTCATGACGCGTGATCGTGACGAGCCGTTCTGCCTCTTTATCTGCTCAGTCCATGCCCATGCTCCCTGGAATGCAGGCGACTCCTCATTGTGGGAACTGGATGACCTGAAGCTCCCAGATCACATGGTGGATAACAAAACCACGCGGCATTACTACCGTGAAATGTTAGCCGAGGTCAGGCTCTTTGATGATCAGGTTGGCAAGGCGGTTGCGATGCTCAAAAAACACAAGCTTGATGAGAATACGGTGCTGATTGTTTTAGATGAAAACGGGGTTGGCATGCCTAGTGGTAAATGGACAACGTATGATTGGGGTGTCCGCTCTGCCTGTGTGATGAAGTGGCCGGAATCCTATCAAGCGAATTTCAAGACAGGCGCGATCGCCCAATACTGCGATATCCTGCCAACCATGATCGATGCCGCAGGTGGGGAAGTGCCAAAAAATATGGACGGCAAAAGCCTGCTGCCAGTGGTCAAAGGTGAAACCCAAGAGCATCGAGAGCATGCCTATTTCCTGTTTAATAATCGTGATGACAAAAAAAAGGGTCCACACTATTCAAGCCGCGCGGTGACCGATGGCCAGTATAAGCTGATCTGGAACCTGACACCGGAAAACATGTACGGCATTGCGGCAGTGAGTGGCATCGATTTTGGGAAACATAATAGAGGCTCAGACGTTCCCAAGATCTATGGGTCTTGGTTAGACTCGATGAAAGAGGGGGACGCGCATGCCGCTAAGATGATTAAGCGCTACCGATTACGACCCGAGTATGAACTCTTTGACCTGAACAAAGACCGCTGGGAAATGAATAATCTGGCAGGAAATCCTGAGCTGCAATCTAAGCTAGAACAGCTGAAAGCTTCCATCTCCGCATGGATGAAACAGCAGGGAGATGATGGACATCTCACAGGAGAAGGCATTAAGTATGCAGAGACAGAATTTGCAAAATAGAAACCATCAAAAAAAACGAAGATGA
>CAWVVN010000062.1:0-12069 GCA_963933605.1 uncultured Verrucomicrobiales bacterium | reverse complement strand
ATCTTATTCACATCAACCATCTTATTCACACACATCAACTTATTCACACACATTAACTTATTCACACACATTAACTTATTCACAAAAAGCTTACAATGAACGGCTTCTGTGTTTATTTACGCTTACTAAGTCACTGTAAATCAAGCTTGTTAATATGACTAATTCCATCGAAATGCATGTATTTGATACCCTAATGAGGAGTAATATGATAATTCAGAACAGCATCTGACGATACAGTGACTCCTATTAAAAAATCATCCAAATTACGCCGAATGGGCGTATTGCGCATGCCTATGCCATGGCACCAGACGATTGTGCGTGAAAACGACGATGATGCCGTGATCTTACTACACGGGTTGTGGCGCAGCCTCTGGGCGATGGAACCCATGGCGCAATTCCTTCACCAGCATGGCTATCAGAGCATCAATGTGCCCTACCCTTCCTTCCGCAAACCGATCGATGAGCTTGCCGGACTGATCCATCAAGCCATCCAGCTCCATGGCGGCCAGCGAAAGGTTCACTTTGTCACACATTCCCTAGGAGGAGTCCTGGCACGGGAATTACTCCAGATGATGCCCCCTGAACAGGCTGGACGCATTGTGATGCTTGCCCCGCCGAACCAAGGGAGTGAAATTATCGACTGGGCATTACGCTATAAGCCTCTGGCGCACACGCTGGGCCCAGCAGGAGCCAAACTGGGCAGCAATACACTGGAGGCGCCCCAACTGCCGAATGAGATCGATTCCGCCGTCATTATGGGCAAAAAAAGCCGCATCCCCTTCTTCCGTCGACTACTCGATAATGACAATGACGGCATCGTCTCTGTCGAACGAGGCAAGATCGAAGGCATGAATGAGTTCCATGTGATGGACACTGATCACACCTTCATCGCCTCAGACCCACGTGTCATGGAGCTCACCTTGAAGTTTCTCCGAGAGGGCAAAACCGGCTGAGATTCTCCTTTTGATTTCGGTCAAACATCTCTAGAACTCGGCCGCACTTGACCCAAGCAGCCCAGTAGACAAACGAGCCCGATGAGCAAAGCCGATAAAAAAGAACCCACCGACTTCATTCGTGAAATAATCGCCAAAGATCTGGCGAGCGGAAAACACGACACGGTGATCACCCGATTCCCCCCTGAGCCCAATGGCTACCTGCATATCGGACACGCCAAGGCCATCTGCATCAGCTTTGGCATTGCCCTAGAAAACAAGGATACCAATGCACGCTGCCATTTACGCTTCGATGATACCAATCCTGAAAAGGAAGAAACCGAATATGTCGAAAGCATTAAGAATGATGTTCGCTGGCTCGGTTTTGACTGGGGCGATAACCTTTACTTCGCCAGTGATTACTTTGATTTTTTCTATGCTTGTGCCCAGCACCTCATCAACGCCGGCCTAGCCTACGTGGACGAACAATCTCCTGAGGAGATGAAGAAGAACCGTGGTGATGTTGTCACCCCTGGAACCGCGTCCCCCTTCAGGGATCGCCCTGCAGAGGAGAGCCTTACTCGATTCGAGGAAATGAAAGCGGGCCAGCATGCTGATGGATCCATGGTGCTGCGTGCCAAGATCGATCTCAGTTCATCAAACATGAACATGCGTGACCCGGTGATCTACCGAATCATGCACGCCACTCACCACAATACGGGTGACCAGTGGCGCATCTACCCGATGTATGACTTCGCCCACCCACTGGAAGATGCTCATGAGCATATCACTCACTCTCTGTGCAGCCTCGAGTTTGAAAACCACCGCCCCCTTTATGACTGGTTTGTGCAGAACTGCCCCGTGCCCTCCGCTCCGCGCCAGATTGAGTTTTCCAGATTGAACCTCAGCTACACCGTGATGAGTAAGCGCAAGCTGCTCCAGCTCGTTGAGGAAGGACATGTCAACGGCTGGGACGATCCTCGCCTACTGACCATCTCAGGAATGCGCCGCCGCGGCTATCCCCCTGCTGCCATCCGCAGCTTCTGTCACCGTGGAGGTGTCACCAAGGTCAATAGTGTTACCGATATGGCGATCCTTGAGTCTGAAATACGGGATGAGCTCAACCTCACCGCCCAGCGTCGCATGGCTGTGCTTGATCCCCTTAAGGTAGTCATCACCAACTGGCCTGCCGACGATCACTCTGAACTCGTTGAAGTCCCCAATAATCCCGCCAACAAAGAGGCTGGCACGCGCATGGTTTCACTCGGCAAGGAAATCTGGATCGAACGTGAGGACTTCATGGAAGACCCACCCAAGAAATTCTTCCGCCTCGGACCAGGTAGATCTGCTCGCTTACGGGGTGGGTATATCATCACTTGCACAGGCTTTGAGAAAAACGACGCCGGAGAGGTCACCGAGATTCACTGTGAATTTATCCCCGATACTATTGGCCAGGATGCACCGGAAGGCATCAAGTGCCGTGCTGCTATTCACTGGGTAGATGCCGCCACAGCGGCCACTGCTGAAGTGCGCCTTTATGACCGCTTATTCTCCGAGGAAAATCCAGACGCTGCCGAAGGCGGCTTCCTCAGCTGTCTCAATCCAGACTCACTGACCATCATCGAAAACGCCAAGCTTGAGCTGTCATTGAGTGAGGCTGACAAAGGCTCTCGTTACCAGTTTGAGCGCATTGGTTATTTTTGCGCCGATGCTATCGATCATGCTCCCGGAGAAAGGATCGTCTTCAACCGCACCGTCGCGCTGAAGGACTCCTGGAAGAAATAAGGAGAAGCCTTGTCAGCTAGCCTTTTCGATCACCATGTGGCCTTGTCGCCCACTATTGGGCTATTAGACTATTAGGCCTCGTCCTGACCTACATTGATCAGAATCTCACGGGGCTTGGCGCCTTCACCTGGGCCGATGATGCCACGCTGTTCAAGGATATCCATCATGCGGGCTGCACGTGTGTAACCAAGACGTAAGCGGCGCTGAAGCAGCGAAGTGCTCGCTTTCTTCTCCTGACGAATCACCTCAAGGCATTTTTCGACGATTTCCTCATCGGCGTCGGAAACATCATCATCGCCACCAGAGCCGCTGCTTTCGATGTGCTCCTGCACGGCGCTTTCGAATTTCTGTTCAACCTGATTCGAGCAGTAATTAACGAGCTTCTCCACCTCATCGTCCTCGATAAATGCGCCTTGCGCACGTTCAAGCTTCGCCGATCCTGGCGGCAGATAAAGCATGTCTCCCTTGCCGACGAGTTTGTCAGCTCCGGAAACGTCGAGGATGACACGACTATCTAGCTTCGATGAAACCTGGAAAGCAATCCTGCACGGAATGTTCGCCTTGATGATGCCGGTGACCACATCTGCACGCGGCGTCTGCGTAGCGACAATCAAATGGATTCCAGCAGCTCGTGCCTTCTGGGCGATGCGGGCGATATTCATTTCCATGTCGGCAGGTGCCGTCTGCATCAAGTCAGCAAGCTCATCGATGATGATCACAATGTAGGGCACACGGTCAGGGATTACCTCGATCTCATCTTCGTCATCTGAGCCGTCTAGAGCATCTGGCCCAAGCTCACCGTCGGCGAGCGCCTTGGCAATGGATTCAATATGTTCAGTGTCGTAATCTTCATCCACGTCCTCTTCGGCATCTGGATCGACTTCAGGCTCGTCCTCCTTGATGATTTCCCGCTTGTTGAATGCATCAAAGTTACGCACGCCCACTTCAGCAAACATACGATAACGCCGCTCCATCTCATTAACGACCCAGCGTAGCGCCGCGATCACCTTGTTGGGATCCGTCACCACTGGCACCGCGAGGTGGGGCAGCGAATTATACATCTGCATCTCCACGACCTTGGGGTCAATCATGATGAAGCGCAGTTCGTTAGGGCTGAACTTGAATAGAATACTCGAAATAATGGAGTTGATACACACCGACTTACCCGAGCCCGTCGCGCCCGCTACCAGCAAGTGCGGCATCGCGGTCAGGTCGCCAATGACGGTATTGCCATAAACATCCTTGCCGAGTGCAAGGGGGATTTTTTTGGTCGCACTGGCAAACGCTGGGTCCCGTAACAGCTCGTGCAGTGGCACGGCGACTTTTTCATTATTGGCAATCTCAATACCAACCGTGTCAGAGCCAGGAACCGGTGCCAGAATGTTGATCTGCTCAGCCTTGGTGGCACGTGCGATATCCGCCTCCAACTGGGTGATCCTACTCACCCTCAAGCCAGGGCTTGGGTAAACCTCGTAGCGGGTAATCGTCGGGCCTCTGGTAATGTTTCCTGCCGATACCTCGACACCAAAGGCCTTGAGGGTATCTACGATCGTCGTTTGAATCGCTACGAGCTCCTCTTTGTCGGCCTCGACCTCAGGCTCCTCGTGCTCGGGAATATCAAGCAGGTCGAATCCTGGTAGATCATAATGCTCAAACTCATCGGTAGTCAGCCCCGTGTATTCCTGCTTCTTCTTACCAAATGGTTTCGCACCTAGATCCGCAGAAGGTTTGCGGCGTTTAGAAGCATCAATGATCTGTGGTGTCGGTGTCTCCCTTAGGGGCAGCTCTGCCTGTGGGTCTTGCTCGATCTCCGCTGCGGACTGACCACCGCTCTCTGGAGATTTCTTGCGTGTGTTTTTTCGAGCAGCACCGGATTTAGCGTTTCCTCCCTCTGCGCTCAGTTCGTCTGAAAGGCTTTGATTTTGCCTTTTGCGAAGCTGATCAAGAGCGGTGGGGCTTTTACCACCCACCTGAGATTTATGCCTTCTTTTCTCCTTAAGGCCAGCAACCCATTTTACCATGTAGCTCACCACCGCACTACTAAAGGTGATGGGGTGCAAGCCAGTGAGCAAGATAAGGCTAATGAGATACACACAAACAAGCACCAGAATGGCACCAGGTTTATTAAGCAAGGCCTCCAGAAAACGCGTGCCGGTCCAGTAGCCTATCCATCCACCTGCGCCGCCCTCAATGCCACTGCTATCTGCCCATTGTGTAAAGAAAAGAGTCTGCACTGAAAGCAATGCGGCAGCACTCAGGATGAAAACTCCGCATCCAGACCATGTGTACCACGGAGCCCTCGCGTTCATCACGAGTTTTGCCGCCCCCATCCAGATCAACGTCAAGGCCAACAGGTATGCGGCGGCACCAAACAAAGCAAAAATGATATAGGCTACATTGGCTCCAACTGGGCCTATCCAGTTCTTACCAACAAGTTCACCGTCAACCTCACTGTCAGCGCCTCCCATAAACTGAAAAATCGACGGATCACTGGACGAAAAGGAAACCAATGATAACAACAAGAGTAGGCCGAAGCCACCAAGCAATATACCAAGAACCTCATTGGGCCAGGGCTTACGATCGTTTTGCTTACTTCTTAATTTGTTGCGGGGGGCAGCCATAGTATTAGCTATATGAATGTCAGAGCTATATGAATGTCAGCTAGATAAAGGATCGCAGGGAAACGCTCCGTTGCTCGAGCATCCCTTAATCAATGTCCACTGGCAAGATAAATTCCTTTCATTTTAACAATCAATATACGTTAACTATTTCCTTAATTTACTGATATTTTCATGCTTTTCGTATTTGGTTTTTCGTCCACGTCCATATGGTCACCGCATGCGCCTGCTGCTTGTATTGATTAACGAACCCATCCCCGGAGAGGTTTTACCCAAACTTGCCGCTGACGTAGGCGAGGCCAAGGCAAGTGACTACTACAAGGCCTTGATTGAGGTCATGCTCAGGCAATTACAGGGACTCGAGAAATGCCGCATTCGTTTTTGTTACTCCCCTGATGATGCTAGTGACGCCGCCAAGTTCTGGCTACTACCTAAAATGGACGCCAGCTCTAGCACGACTGAGGGCTTATATGTGGCTCCATGCTCAGTATCTGCAGATCAATTACCACAGGAGGTTGATTTCCGACCACAAGGCCACGGCGACTTAGGGCAGATAATACAACGTGCCTTCAGCGACGCCTTCTCAGAAGGGTATCAAGAAGTTGCCCTCGTTGACCCTACCTGCATCGAGTGCGGCGCTCGCTGGATCAACGCTACCTTCGCCAGGTTTCACACCAAAACTTCTCGAGACACCGTCATTGGACCAACCGATAAGGGCCGTTACTACATTCTGGCATTGAAATCAGAAGCCCCTGAATTGTTTGAAGATATACAATGGCATAGTGAGGCATTGCTGAGCTCAACAGAGGCAAAGGCAAAGCTTACAGGCCGCAATGTCGAGCTGCTCCCCCAACTCGCAGAAACAACAACTCTAGAAGACTGGCAGAGACTACTCACAAGTCCGCTTGGCGCTGCCCTCAAAAAAGCCTTAGGCGAACCACTCGAAGATATTTCCCTGTAATAAACCAAGCACGCGCAGAGATCAAAGCACATTGATTTCAGATGCCTGAGAAAAAGACATCACCTCCCCATCGACTTCGACTTGCAGCGCTCCATCGGGACCCACTCCACGGACAAGCCCGCTGAATTCTTTTTCATGCGCGCTAAATTTGATGCTCTTCCCCGTGAGATAACAACTCTTCCGCAAGCGTTCCAGCTGAGCTTCAAAGTGCCCAGCACAGGCATCCATTTCGGCCATAATGCCCGTCAGCAATGCGGCAAGAACCATCTCCCGAGATACAGGGCTTTGCACCACATCAGCCACAGCGATCGCCTCAATTCTTGCATTTCCTGATGGCGGGGCACTCATCACATTAAGCCCTATGCCAACGATGACAAAATCCTCTCGTGCCTCAGTCAGGATACCGGCGCATTTCTTATCTTGAATGTAAATATCATTGGGCCACTTCACCTGCGCCCGAACTCCCCATCGAGCATTAAGCGTTTCCGCGATCCCGATCCCTGCAGCAAGAGCGATACGACTCCAATTGGCTTTGGGAAATGAAGGGCGAATAACCATCGAAAACAGTAAACCATCACCAGGCTCACAAACCCAGCTAGCCCCTCTTCTGCCCCTGCCCGCCGTTTGGTGATCGGACAGCACCACAGTGCCGTGCTCAGCACCCGCTTCAGCTAATCTGCGAGCCTCATCATTGGTTGAATCGAGCTCATGATGGTAATGCATACGCAAATACCAATCCGGGGCTAAAGCTGCAAATTGACGCAAATCAAACATCAGAACATCGTCTAGCGGCGATTAAATCGAGAGATCTCTCGCTCTACCTCACGCATCTCTGTGCGCTTTTTCAAATCCTGCCTTTGGTCTGAGTGAGTCTTACCTTTACCTACTCCTATCTCCACCTTTACCCTGCCGCCTTTCCAATACATCCTCAGACATGGTAAAGTACAACCTTTCTGAGAGGTAACCTCATCGAGTTTAATGATCTCTTTCTTATGAAGTAAAAGGCGTCTTGGTCTGGTCACTCCGTGCTGAAACCACTCACCCGCAGTCTGCCACGGCTGAATATGGCAACCATAGAGAAAGACCTGGCCATTTTCAATACGAGCGTAACCTTCGGCAATATTGACCTTGCCCGCTCGTATGGACTTCACCTCCGTGCCCTTGAGCTCAATACCACACTCATAGGTATCAGAGATGTGATAATCACGGCGCGCCTTGCGATTCGTTGCTATGTCGGCGCTCATACTATCTCATGCACGCAAAGCACAGAGCCACTGCCACCACGCCTTTGCTGTTGGAAGAATTAATCTTCCTTGGGTTTAGAAAGCACTACCTTGCCTTCGATGATTTCAGTCAAAGCAATATCTGCAGCACCCATGCTAGGAACCGTTTCGATGAGAGGCGAACGTCCTTGGTTGAGCTGAGCAACACGCTTTGACAGGACATTTACGAGAATTTGAGGATCTTCAATGATCTCAGCGGCTTTTACAACAAGGTTGCTATTCATAGAATTTGAGGAAGACAGAGGCTTTTGCTTGGATTGGTCAAACGGGATAATGTTTGATTCGTCCATGGCCAAGTCGTGAGTAGATGGTGATTAGTGAAAAATGCATTTGCTACGAGTTACGTAGAAGATGCAAGTGCGGGCAGACTGAAATCATTATTAGCCCATAAAATCAAGCTTATTATGTCTTTATTTGATAATCCGCCCCCACGCCAGAGCCCCAATAGTCTGGCTCGCAACTCTTCATGAACCCCCTCCTCAAGCAGCAAACGGCACGCATCATTGTCGCCATTTTACACAAGACTTTTGGCCCTGACTTAGTCACACTATGCACAGGCAAGCGCCACTGCCCCCTCTTCTGCATCACGCAATCACCTTAAGAAGCAACAATCCATGACTCCAGCACCATCCTTGCAAGCATCCATCCATATCGGAGCAAGCTCGATCTCGCTGCTCATCGTAGAGGCGGACACAGATTGTGAAAGCGCACCCGGAGACTTCCTCGAGCAGTCTATCCCTCTGGCACATGACATTTATCAACGTGGGGCTGTAAGGAGATCCACCATCGAACGCTGCGTAGAAATAATCAACGGCTACCGCGAGACACTTCATGAGCTAGGCGCCACCGAAGACACACCCATCCGCGCCGTGGCCACTAATGTTTTGGCTGAAGCCAGTAACCAGGACTCTTTTATTAACCGCATTCAAATCGGCTGCGGATTAGAAGTCGGAACCCTCGACGAAGGTGAAATGACTCGCCTCATCTACCTGAAGACACGGAGACGTCTTCGAGATACACCGTCAATGAACAAGCGAACCACGCTAGTCGTTCACGTCGGCCCAGGAAATACGCGCGCCCTGCTCTTCAAGAACGGAAGAATCTCAGATTACAGTAATTACAGACTAGGTGTTTACCGCACCGGAGAAGCCATTACCAAAAATCAAGACGACCAAGACGCAAGCTTTAGCATCACCAAAGTCACCCGCGAACACATCCGCAGTCAGATCAACCAAATCAATCACGACTACCGAGATGCAGGCATTGAGGAGCTGGTCATGATTGGCTATGAAATTCAGCACCTCGCTCACGTTTTGGCCAAACCAGGCAAAACAAAAAGCAGCTACAGTGCGTTAGCCGACATGGCGAAAAAGATCGCCTCAATGACCGAGGAAATGCGCGTTAAGCGCTACCAACTTGATTACAACAGCGCGCAAGCGATCATCCCCGCTCTGGAAATCAACCTCGCCATCGCCGAGACACTGGAACTAAAAACCATACGTCTTCCAGGCAGCGATTATGAACGAGGCCTGCTTCTGGATATCCCCACATCATTTTCACTAACAGAAGGCTTCCAAAAAGAAGTCTTACGCTCAGCAGTAAGCCTAGCACGCAAATACAGGGTTCACAGATCGCACTCTAATCAAGTCACTCGCCTCAGCCAATTATTGTTTGAAGCAACCACCGAGCTTCACGAGCTTGATGAACATTATTCCCTACTGCTTCAATGCGCCGCCATCGTGCACGAATGTGGAAACTTCATCAGCTCACGAGCCCACCACAAACACTCTCACTACATCATTCTCAATAGCGAAATCTTCGGCCTTGGTCAGCGTGACCTGAGTATTGTCTCACTACTCGCTCGCTACCACCGCAAGTCAGGGCCCAAACCCAATCACGCAGGCTACCGTGACTTACCCGCAGAGGATCGCATGCGTGTTTCAAAACTCGCCGCTATTCTAAGAATTGCAGATGCCCTTGATCACAGCCACACCTCGCGCGTAGGCGAAATCGATGTCAGCATCAGCAAACAAAAACTCAACATCAGCCTGAAAGGCATCAGTGACGCCTCTGTAGAACGCATGGCCATGGGCTCTAAGGCCGACCTCTTCAAAGACATCTACGGCCTTGGCGTAGCCATCCATGAAGGCAACTAACATTCTCAACACCCACTATTCCATCCATGTCATTTATTAACCGAGAATTATCCTGGCTTGAGTTCAACCAGCGCGTTCTTGATCAAGGAAACCGCGAGTCCCTGCCACTGCTTGAACGTCTCAAATTCCTCGCCATCACGGCCTCTAATCTCGACGAGTTTTTCCAAGTTCGTGTGGGAGGACTGCATTTGATGCGCATGTCTGGCTCACACAAGCGCGGCATCTCAGGACTAACCCCTTCCCAGCAGCTCACGGCTGTCCGCACTCGGGCAAAAGCCATGATCGAGGATCAATACAATTTACTTAATAAAGAGCTGCTTCCTGCACTTCAAGATGAGGGTCTACATCTATTAGACACATCAGCTATTTCCCCCAGTCAACATGAGGCGCTAGCAAGCCGCTTCCACGATTCTATTTTCCCACTGCTCACCCCCCTTGCCTACGATGAGGACACCAGCATGGCCAGCCTACCGGCAATGCGCATCATCATTGCCTGTGGGCTTGAGAGCCTTTCTGAGAACTCCACACGCACCGTATTCATCCCACTACCTGATGGCATCAGCCGTTTCATTCAGCTACCAACATCAGACGTTGCTGGCTCCGCGCCTCATCAAAACGTCATCCTCACCGAAGATCTGATCTCCGCCTTTTCTGGAGAGCTTTTCCCCGATGAAAAGGTCATTGCCACGATGCCCTTCCGGATCACTCGCAATGGCGACATCGCCGTGCAGGAGGAAGATGCCATCGATCTCGCCGGAGAAATGGAAGAAGTTCTTGCTGCCAGAAAAACCAGCAACACCGTCAGGCTCGAGCTCCCCACCAAGGGCCCTAACCGACTTAAATCAATCGTCCGTGAGATCACCGGAGCTGGCTCCTCAGAAACTTACGCGGTAGATGGTCCACTCGCCCTTACCGACTTCATGAGCCTCGCCTTTAGCCCAGGTTACGATCACCTGCGTGATGAGCCATGGCAACCCCAGCCCTCACCAGATATTGATCCTGGAGAATCTATTTTTGACACACTGGCTGACCATGACGTGCTGCTCAATCACCCCTACGAGAGCTTCGAGCCCGTGCTGCGCTTTGTCGAGGAAGCTGCGGACGACCCCGCCACTATCGCCATCAAGCAAGTGCTCTACCGCACCGCCTCGGACTCACGCATCATTGACGCCCTGATCAAAGCCGCCAACAACGGCAAGCAGGTCACCGTACTTATCGAGCTCAAGGCCCGCTTTGACGAAGCGCGCAACCTCATGCGTGCCGATGAACTTCAACGCGCTGGTGTTCAAATTGTCTACGGCGTCAAAGGGCTCAAAACCCACGCCAAAATCTGCCTTGTAATCCGCAACGAGGACGGCCAGCTCAAACGCTACACTCACCTCGGCACAGGCAATTACAACGAGTCCACTGCTCGGCTTTACACCGACATCTCCTACCTAACCTCGCGCCCTGCCTATGGTGCTGACGCATCACTGTTTTTCAACGCCGTCACTGGCCGCTCCAAGCTCACGCGCTTCAGCAAGCTCGTGCCCGCGCCCACCCACATGAAGCCCCGTTTACTCGAGCTCATCGCCGCTGAGGGGAAACGAGCCAAGAATGGTGAGCCAGCATTCATTACCGCCAAAGTCAACTCACTCCAGGACGAGGAAATCATCAAGGCCCTCTACCAGGCCTCTAAGGACGGGGTGACCATCAAGCTCAACATCCGTGGCATCTGCTGTCTAAAAACAGCCACAAGCAGCAGAGGGCGCAAGGAAGCCAACAACATCGAAGTCGTCTCCGTCATCGATCGCTACCTCGAGCACGCACGAATCTTCTCTTTCCACCACGGTGGCAATCCACTGTTATTTATTTCCTCGGCTGATTGGATGACACGCAATCTCGACAAACGTGTTGAGCTGATGATTCCCATCGAGGACAAACCCTGCCGTAAACGCCTGCTTACAATCCTGGAATCCGCATTCAAAGACAACTGCAACAGCTATCAAATCCTCGAAGACGGCACATCCCGCCGAATCATTAAAAAGAAAGGCCAGAAGCGTTTCCGCATGCAGGAGCAGCTGCAAAATCAAGCGCGCAAGTCAGCCAAAGCACGCGCCCACCAGCGCAGCACAACCTTCGAACCACACACTCCGGCCGAATAATTAGCCCATCTTTGAAAAAAGAGATTGCATGATACGGCAATTTCAGCCAAATAACGCCCGTCCTTCTAGGACAACTTTTCAACAGCGGACACTTTATCGTCCCATCCAGTGCAGGAATAGCTCAGTTGGTAGAGCATCTCGTTTACACCGAGGCGGTCGGGGGTTCAAGTCCCTCTTCCTGCACCATTTT
>CAWVVN010000061.1:0-12315 GCA_963933605.1 uncultured Verrucomicrobiales bacterium | reverse complement strand
ACGGTGACCCCATGCGGGAACCATCTTGCGCCGAAAAATTATCACAATTTAGCCAAGCTTACCAGCTCGACTTAGTCACTCCGGGGATCATGCCGTGCGATGCAAGCTCACGAAATGCAATACGTGAAAGCTTAAAACGACGGAGGAATCCATGGCGACGGCCTGTGTATTCACAGCGGTTCACCAAACGGGTGGCACTTGAGTCACGCGGTAGCATGCTGAGACTTACGTAGTCCTTCTCTTGCTTGAGCTGCCTGCGCAGATCTGCATACTTAGCGACGGTTACTTGTTTGCGCTTGTTGCGCGCGATCCATGATTTCTTTGCCATAACGGGGGGCTTGAGATATCTGTTTAACCCAGTAAATCAAGCCATTTTTAATCAAATCCTCACTTTTCTTGTAGATTTGCTCCAATTGCACTGTTTCAGGTTGCCTAGAAGGGTTCATCGACGTTAATTGAAGGCAGCATGTCAGACACTCCATTTCACTACCAAGACCCCTTTCCACTTGGCCCAGACACCACCGAATACGAGCAAATTGACAGTGAGGGCATCTCCACTATCGAGTGCGATGGCGAGACCATCCTAAAGATCGCTCCAGAAGCTCTGACCCTACTTGCTAACGAGGCATCGAAGGCCATCTGCTTCAAGCTCCGCACCTCACATCTCAAACAGGTAGCTGCGATCCTCGATGACCCCGAAGCCTCGGACAACGACCGCATGGTCGCCTTGATGCTGCTCAAAAACGCGGAAATCGCCTCCCACGGTATTCTCCCAGCCTGCCAAGATACCGGCACGGCGATTGTGATGGGCAAAAAAGGCCAGAACGTGCGCACCATCGGCAATGATGCTGAGCACCTCTCTCACGGCATCCACAAGACTTACACCGAGGAAAATCTTCGCTACTCACAGACCTCGCCCTTAAGCATGTACGAGGAAGTCAATACCCATACCAATCTACCTGCCCAAATTGATCTCTACGCCACCGAAGGTGACGCCTACAAATTCCTCTTTATTGCCAAAGGTGGCGGCTCGGCAAATAAGACCTTTCTCTATCAGGAAACCAAGGCCCTTCTCAATCCCGCCCGGCTCAAGGAATTCTGCATCGAAAAAATGCGCTGCCTCGGCACCGCAGCTTGCCCACCCTACCACCTCTCACTGGTCATTGGCGGCACCTCCGCCGAAGCCTGCCTGAAAACCGTCAAGATGGCCTCTACTCGCTACTACGATGAGCTTCCCACTAAGGGCAATGAACACGGCCAGGCATTCCGTGATCTCGAACTGGAGAAGGAACTCTTGGCTGCAGCGCGCGTGATCGGTATCGGCGCACAATTCGGCGGCAAGTACTTCGCCCTCGATGTCCGTGTCATCCGCCTCCCCCGCCATGGTGCCTCCTGCCCAGTGGGCATCGGCGTATCTTGCTCAGCTGACCGCCAAGCCAAAGCGAAAATAACCACCGATGGTATCTTTCTAGAAAAACTTGAGACCAAGCCAGGTCAATTCATCCCAGAGAAATACAAGGACTGGAAATTTAAAGGGGTGGACATCAACCTCGACGGAGGCATGGATAATATTCTAGAAACCCTTGATAAATACCCCGTGACCACTGCCCTGTCACTTACAGGAACGATCATCGTTGCCCGTGACAGTGCCCACGCCAAGCTCAAGGAGCGACTCGAGGCAGATGGCGAGCTACCTCAGTATTTCAAAGATCATCCCGTCTATTATGCTGGCCCGGCTAAAACCCCTGAAGGTTACGCATCCGGTTCCTTTGGGCCTACCACCGCTGGGCGCATGGACGGCTACGTTGATCTGTTTCAAAAGCACGGGGGTTCCATGGTCATGCTGGCCAAGGGAAACCGATCCCAGCAAGTGACCGACGCGTGCAAGGCTCATGGAGGCTTCTACCTCGGCTCCGCAGGAGGACCCGCCGCCTTGCTAGCAACCGATCATATCAAAAAACTCGAAGTGTTGGAATACCCAGAGCTGGGCATGGAAGCCGTCTGGAAAATCCAGGTTGAGAACTTCCCTGCCTTCATCCTTATTGACAACAAGGGTAATGACTTTTTCCAGCAGATCAACCAGTGCCCAGTTTGTTAAATACCTAGCTCCTAGCCCAGAGCATGCATCGTCCTACCTCTGGACGACGATCACCATAGTGGCGTAAGCAAAGGCGACAAAAATCAGCACCGCCCCCTCCTTACGATTCAGCTTCATGCTGGACCACATGAGAGGCACAATGATGATGGTAAGTCCCATCATCACACCTAAATCAAGCCATGCAATGGCTTTGCCACAGACCGGCTTCACCGCTGCCGTGACTCCAATAACGGCCAAGATGTTGAAGATGCACGAGCCTATGGCATTTCCCGTAATGATGTCACCCTGGCGCTTAAGTGCGGCCACGATCGCTGTTGCCAGCTCCGGAAGAGAAGTGCCAAGAGCAAACAAGGTTAGCGAGATAACCACATCGGGAACGCCGAAAATGGTGGCAATCTGCTCACCGTGATCCACCAGCCAATCCGCGCCAAGCACCAAGGCCACTATCCCGAGAAGAATTAAAACAATATCGAAAAAGACTCGAAGACCTCCTTTTTTTGCTTGTTCAATCTCCTCCTGCTCGAACTCCTCAAACTGCTTAGCGCACTTAGCTTTCCTGGAGAGCATTACATTAGCAATGATGTATATCAGAATGCCTACCGCCAAGACAACGCCCTCCCAGCGAGCAAGGTGCTTGTCACTCATCATGACGAGAAAGACAATCGAACTAACAAGCAAAATGGGCAACTCACGGCGGATTAATTGCATGTGTATAATCACCGGCCTGATCACCGCAGCCACCCCAAGAATGAGTGCAATATTGAAAATGTTGGATCCCACAATATTGCCAAGCGCCATGTCTGGGCTTGTTTTACCTGCATCAATATTAAAGCCAAACCACCCCGCAGGCACAGCAAGCACCTCAGGTGAGTTTGCCTTCAAGCACACCAGGAGCTCCGGCATACTCGTGCCAAAGGCAACCACGGTAAGCCCTACCACCAATGGGGAAATCCCCAGGCGTAGTGCGATCTCTGACGCGCCTTTCACCAGCCACTCAGCTCCAAAATAGAGCAGAACGAAGCCACCGGAGAGCCATAAAAAATGTATCAACAATTCCACGGGCAGAAACATGTACACGCTTCGCCGTTAATAAAACTTCAAACTTTCTCGAATTCTGCTTACACACCGCTCATGTCAACGACTCATAAGATCAGCATACTCGCCGGAGACGGCATCGGCCCCGAAGTCATGGACGCTTCAATGCTCGTGCTAGATGCCGCTGCCAAGAAGTTTTCCATCACCTTAGAAAAAGACAGCCAGCTTGTTGGCGGAGCTGCCATCGACGCTACCGGTTCCCCCCTGCCTGAAGAAACCATCGCCTCTTGTAAGGCATCCGATGCCATTCTCTTTGGCTCTGTAGGTGGCCCGAAATGGGAAAACCTGCCCCCGGATCAACAACCGGAACGTGGTGCGCTACTACCTTTACGTAAGAAGTTCAACCTCTACGCCAACCTCCGCCCAGGTGTCTGCCTGCCTTCTCTTACCCATGCCTCCCCCGTTAAAAACGAGCTCATCCCGAACGGCTTTGATGTATTGTGTGTGCGTGAACTCACCGGCGGCATCTACTTTGGCCAGCCCAAAAGCATCAGCGAGGTCGATGGCGAACTCGTTGCCATTGATACCATGGTCTACAAGCAGAGCGAAATCGTGCGCATCGCCCACATCGCCTTCACCGCTGCCATGGCTCGCGACAAGCGACTCTGCTCGGTCGACAAGGCCAACGTCTTGCAAAACTCCGTGCTCTGGCGCCAGACCGTGATCGAAGTCTCCAAGGATTACCCCGAGGTCGAGCTCTCCCACCTCTACGTTGATAACGCCGCTATGCAGCTCATCAAGCAACCAGGCTCGTTTGATGTCATCGTTACTGGCAACCTCTTCGGCGATATTCTCTCCGATGAAATGGCCATGATCTCCGGATCACTTGGCATGCTGCCCTCAGCTTCGCTTGGTAATAAAAACGACAACGGTCTCTACTTCGGAATGTATGAGCCATCCGGTGGTTCAGCACCCGACATCGCTGGCCAGGGAGTCGCCAACCCCATTGCTCAGATCCTCTCCGCTGCGATGATGCTACGCTACTCGCTTGGCAAAGGCGACGCCGCAGCCGCCATTGAGGCTGCCGTGGATAAGGCCATCGACAAGGGCCTGCGCACTGGTGACATCTTCACTGGTAAAGAGGGCGAAACCAAAGTCGGCACGGTAGCCATGGCGGAGGCCATTGCCAACGCCATCTAGACCCTCGGAGGCCATTGCCGACGCCATCTAGACCCTCGGAGGCCATCTAGGGATAACAAAAGCCCAACCACACTTTCATAGCTCGTTGCCTCGCTGGCAGCGGGCTATTTTTGTGCCCTCATCTGCCTACCTACTCGTCACTTCCCGCATTAGAAGTCCTTGCGCACAAAGATGAGGCAGGCAATACCGAGTATAAACACCTCAAATGCCAGCGAGCTACCTACGATATAGGCTACGGAATGACGGTTATCATAATCCTCCATTGCCCTGGCTTCAAGCATCTCGCTCGCGGAGGCCTGATCCTCAAGAAACGCCGACGACATCGTCATATTATTGCCTCGCACCGTCACCTTTTTCCTCAAGAGATAGGTCGCATCACGGGTCTTTGGCAATGGCATACCAACGGCCCTGACTATTCCATAAAACCTCTCCATCTCAGCATTAGCATCTAGCTCTTCACCCGCTTTATTGGTCGCTCCCGTCTTCATGTTAATGCTCATCCCGGAAGCCGGCATGACGTAGGTTACTTTATACATGATGCTTTCCGACCATTGAATCGACAAGGTCACCCCCCAGACTAACAACGCGACTAAGAGGGAAAACAAAGTCGACCTTGTCAACACCGAGGTGAGCACCGAGACGCAGTAAATAAGACTGAAAACAAAGGTCAGCAGCAACACCGCCCAGAAGATCTCGAGATTCCACGCATCCAACCTTACCCCATGAGCGATAAAAACGATCACACAGAAAACAAGCACCTGAATAGCAACAAACAGCAGGCTGCCAAGATACTTCACCAAGAAAAGCGTCACCCGGCTCATGGGTTTAGAAATGGCAACATCGATAGATCCCGTCTTAAGAAAGTCAGGGAATATCGGGCAGACCGAAATCAAGGCCAGTACTAGAGCAAAAAAGCCCAGCCACCACGGCACCAGATAGTCCGTGAAGATCATCATGTAGAAGTAATCCGCAAACATGCTACCCTCAACAATCAGGTCATTCTTAATTTCATATGCCCCAAACAGCACAGAAACCCCCTGCGGAGTGAATCCCACCGAGGCATACATCAGCGCGATCAACACCGTAAGAAACAGCACAATCCAGAACAACTTCTTTGCCGCCAATAGGCGGTAGGAGTCCCATAGAACAGTCAGTATCTGTCTCATTTCACCAGCTCCTTTCCAGGCAGCTGTGGTGGAGCCGATCTCTTCTGAGTGCCCCCCACTCCTGCTGTCCCCACAGACTCCATGAAGAGCTCTTCCAAGGACTGCCGAACCTCACGTAGCTCAACGATGGTGATTTTTTCGGCTCTCAGAGCATCCAGCATCGGTTGAATAGGCGCCGGATCACTGCCGACCATGCTCATCGTATCTGCCCCAATCTCAGCACCAGCTGCAATAAGCTTATGCTTCAATTCTTCTGAAATCGTTCCGCGGGTCTTCAGTTCATAACGCCGGCTCTTCTCCGTCAGCTCAGCAATCGTCCCCTGCTGGACAATCTCACCCTTATCCATAATCGCCACACTGTCACAGATCATCTCTAACTCACCCAACAAGTGACTATTGATAAAAACTGTGCGCCCATCGTCTCGCATGCGCTGGAGTAAATTACGCATTTCTAAGCGTCCTTTGGGATCCACTCCATCAGTCGGCTCATCAAGAAAAACAATCTCCGGATCATTCACCAGCGCCTGGGCAAGACCGATGCGTTGTTTCATTCCTTTGGAGTAGGTTGCCATCTTATGTTTACCCCAATCCTGCATGCCGACCATTTCCAATAACTGCCCAGCTTTTTGTCCAGCTTCCGCACGCGATATACCAGTCAGACCTGCCACGTAACGGATCACCTCACTGCCCTTGAGATATCCCGGAAACCTCACGTGCTCCGGTAAATATCCTACCCGTGCCAGCGTTGGCTTATCACCAATGGGTGCTCCCAGCATGATCCCGGAGCAACGTGTCGGACGCACGATGCTCGTTAAAATCTTCACCAGCGTGCTCTTGCCAGCACCATTCGGCCCTAAGAGACCAAAAATACCACCCCGAGGCACCTGCAACGAAACCCCGCGCAAGGCTTCCACCCCACCACGGTATTTTTTGCGCACATCAGCGATATCGATAACAATATCAGACATGGAAATGATCAAACAGCAGCCCCTTGAAAATGCAAGTCATAGATCAAATCTCTGCAGCACTGATCTGATCTTACTCCACCCTGCTATCAACTTCGCCACGAGCAAACCTAGAGACAATACGATCTCCTTTTTTGAGATCCTTAGCATCTCTAATGACCTTGCCCTCAGCATCCATCGTCACTGAAAACCCGCGCGCAAAGGTTGACTCAGGCCCCAATGTTCTGACCAGTGATTGCAGCCGCTGGAGACGCTCGGTTGACGCATTCAGACCATTTCTACTGGCTCTCTCCAAAAGTGATCTAAGGTGGCCAAGCTGCTCAACCCTGCGCTCAATGACGCGTTTCGGATGATGAGCCGCGTATGAGACCGCCAGTTCTTTCAGCCTAGAAGACAGCACATCCATCTCACCATCCGCAGCGTCCTTAAGCTCCTGCCTGGTCCGGTCTAGGTTCTGGATCGGTTCGCGCAGAGCACGCTCGGCATCACGCGGCATCAGAGCACGTCGTGCCGAGCTCAGAATAGCCGCATCATGCTTGAGCCGGTTCGCCATCGCGCGCTGTAGGGCATCGGCAGAGCGAGCTACATTGATACGCAGCTCGGCGGCATCGGGAACGACCAACTCAGCGGCAGCGCTCGGTGTCGGTGCCCGCACGTCAGCTGCAAAATCAGAGATGGTAAAATCAATCTCGTGTCCTACCGCCGACACCACTGGGATCGGGCAGGCGTGAATAGCTCGCGCAACGACTTCCTCATTGAAATTCCACAAATCCTCGAGTGAGCCTCCCCCCCGGCCAGCGATGATGACATCGACACGGGGCAGGTCATGATTTTCTGGATTGCCTAGCTGCTCGATCGCCCGAGCAATCGCCACTTCCGCCCCTTTGCCTTGAACGCTAACGGGGTAAAGCACCGGCTGCACCCATGGCGCGCGTCGTTTTAAAATATTAAGCATGTCCTGCAGTGCTGCACCTGTCGGAGACGTGATCAGCCCCACTGTTTTGGGAAACTTCGGTAATGGCTTTTTTGCTACTGGGTCAAACAAGCCCTCCGCATCGAGCTTGCGCTTGAGTGCCTCAAATTTCGCCTGTAAGTCGCCCAGCCCAGCGTCTTCGACTTGCTTAACGATCAACTGCACCTGTCCACGTGCCTCGTAGACGGAAACCTCGCCATACAGACGAGCCTGCATGCCATCTTCAGGCTGTGCCTTCGCCTTGGCTGCAGAACCGCGGAAAAGCACGCACGAGATCTGTGCACCATCATCTTTCAGACTAAAATAACAATGCCCACTGGCCTGCCGGCGCAAATTACTAATCTCCCCCTCTACCCATACCTCTCCAATCTCGATTTCGAGCAGGTTTTTCATCCGCCGGACTAAGCGGGTTACAGTGAGAGCATCAGACACAGCAATATGTTCTACGGGCTAGAAGATTCTGGCAATATGAATCTCTTGATTCTTGACTCTTACCCTTCTGATTCTAGTCTCCCTCCGCCATGGCAGAACGCACTCACACCGATCCAGAACGTATGGAGAAAATCGTATCCTTTTGTAAAAGCAAAGGTTTCATTTACCAATCCGGAGAACTTTACGGTGGTCTCAACGGCTGCTGGGATTACGGCCCATTAGGAGCCGAACTTAAGCGCAACCTCAAGGATTACTGGTGGCGTAAAAACGTTCAAGAGCGTGATGACATCGTCGGCATGGATGGATCTATCCTCACACACCAAGCGGTATTAACGGCCTCTGGTCACGTCGGCGGCTTTTCCGATCCCATGGTTGACTGCAAGGTATGTAAGAAACGTTACCGTGCTGACCAAATAGATGACCTGCCCATGTGTGAGGGCAAAAAGCAGCTCCCCAAGGGCGAGGACAAGCACTGCGAACTCACCGAACCCAAGGATTTCAACCTGATGTTTCAGACTAAAATGGGCGCCTCGGCCGATGATGATGACCCCAACGCCGTCGCCTACCTCCGTCCAGAAACAGCGCAGACGATCTTTGTGCAGTATAAAAACGTGCTGGACTCAACACGTCAGAAAATTCCTTTCGGCATTGCCCAGATCGGCAAGGCATTCCGTAACGAGATCAACCCTCGCAACTTCACCTTCCGCTCTCGCGAATTCGAGCAGATGGAAATTGAATATTTCTGCCATCCAGATGACGGTATGAAGCTCACCGATGAGTGGCTTGAAAGACGCCTCAAATTTTATGAAGAAATTGGCGTTCCTCGTGCAAAGCTCCACATCCTCGACGTGCCCGATGGCGAACGTGCTCACTATTCCAAAAAGACATATGATATCGAATACGAATTCCCCTTTGGCATTCAAGAACTCGAGGGAGTCGCCTACCGAACAGATTACGATATCGGCAAGCACCAGGAACACTCCGGCAAAACCTTGGAGTATTTCAATCCTGAGACTAAAGAAAGATACATTCCTCACGTTGTTGAGCCTTCTGCCGGCTGTGACCGCACTGCTCTAGCCATACTCTGCGAGGCTTATGATGAAGAGGACCTCACCAAAGAGGGTGGCAAGACCGACATCCGCAAGATCATGCGCTTCAAGCCCTGCATGGCACCCATCAAGGTCGCTGTATTACCACTGCTCAAAAATAAGCCTGAGCTCGTTGCCAAGGCTAAAGAGGTGAAAGCTCTTCTTCAGCCACACATGAACGTATTTTATGACGAGGCTGCTGCGATTGGTCGTCGCTACCGACGCCAAGATGAAGTGGGAACTCCCTTCTGTGTTGCCATTGACTTCGAAACCCTCGGCGAGGAAAGCGAAAATGGAGAAGATCTCACCGATACGGTCACCATACGTCACCGAGACAGTATGGAACAAGAGCGTATAGCGATTAGCGACCTACTACCATGGCTGCTCGCGCGTATTGTGTAGCTGCGTATATTGTATAGCTGCCTTGGTTATACAATGCAGTGATCCCAGCTGAGCCAAGCCAAAACAGGCTACTATTCACCATGAAGCACCAGATCATTGCTGCCGGCAAACCTGCACTGGGTTATGCCAAAACGGGTGTTGCTGAATATCTCAAGCGGCTCTCACGCTATGGCTCTTACGAGCTCAAACACATCAAGGACGGCAGCAGTGAAGATGTATCTGAGCGGCTTCATATCGCAAGCAAGGATACCTTGCGTATTGTTCTTGATGAACGCGGTGAAAAATTAACAACCTCGGCGCTGACATCACGTATCCAGGGGTGGGAAATGCGTGGCATCAAACGTGCCAGCTACCTCATCGGCGCATCCGATGGCCACACAGAATCAATGCGCGAACAGGCCGACATGATCTGGGCGCTATCGCCACTCACCCTTCAGCACGAGCTCGCACTGGTGGTATTGCTGGAACAACTTTATCGCGTCGCGACGATACAGCGCGGTGAACCTTATCACCGCTAACATACAAGCTGTCTCAAACGAGGAAACCCCTCAGACTAACGCTGATCAAGAATACTGAGTGCCCCAGCACCCTCTGGCCCTGTAGGTCGGTTCCATGGCATATAACTTTCATCTGACTCAGGCCCCACTGGCTTTCTCGCAGACTCGGTGTTTTCAGCACATGAAAATAAAGGGAGGAATGCTACCGCTAACAATACATAAAAGATCTTGTTCATGTTTTTGATATTAAGTCTTCATTATCTCGGAGCAAGCGATATTTATCAGAAGCTGCCAATCACTTAGAACCTCGAGCTTATCATTGCCCGCTATAGTCTCGCTTATACCATTTTACCATGTCACTCCCGTTTCGCTTTCCATACCCTCCAAACAGCCCAGATGATGCCGGCCCTGCGCGCGGCTCAAGGTTATACGAGCGTTTTTCAAACGTACTGCCAATTGTCACCTACTCGGTCATGCTCTGGTGCGTCCTTGTATACTTCCTACTCAACAAAGGTGATGCAAACAGTGTAACCACCTACAAGCTTGCCCATTTTCTTGGCTACACAACGCACCAAGATCTTGCTGAAGGACGCTGGTGGGGACTGATTGCATCAACATGTGTGCATATTGATCTGTGGCACGTCGTCTTCAATATGCTCTGGCTGTTGCGTCTTGGTTCACTCATGGAACGCGGCTTAGGCAGCCTCAAAACGCTCGCCTTTTTTATCGCGGCTGCCTTTGTCAGCTCTACCCTGCAACTGCTCATTGGTGGACCAGGAATTGGCTTTTCAGGAGTTGTCTACGCGCTGGGAGGCTTTATGTGGGCTGCATGGCCACGCTACACAGGCTTCCTCGAGGGCTTCAGTGGCAGCAGCTTGCGCTGGCTCTTAATCTGGCAGGCTTTCTGCTTCGTGCTTTCATGGGGAGGAATGATGCAGATTGGAAATACAGCTCATATTTCAGGAATGGCTTTTGGATTTCTCGTTGGCCTTTGGGCATGTAGAGGCACAAAGAAAGGCTGGTATTGGCTGAGTGCTAGCGCGCTGATGATCCTTGTCTGCATCACCTTATGTGTCGTCATAGCGGCTACCCATTAGGAGCAGAAGCAGCAACATCAATCAATTTCAACCATCTGCTTGAGTTCTGTCGCCAGCAGATAACATGTGATTTTATCGACGGGAACACCTGTAATGCGATGCAGGGCAGCTCGGTAGATATGCAGTTGAGACGTATGTTTAGTCCGCAATGACTCTACCGTCTCCTTAGCATCTGTTTTAAAATCAATAATAGTGATAGCACTCGCTTTGCCCTCCTCCATCAAGACAACCGCACGATCAATCACCCCACTGATCCATCGGCCCTCATGCTGAGTTTCGATCGGCTGCTCTCTCAATAGCTGAAATGGCACGGTAGGTCGCTCAAAGTGATGCCGAATTTCAGGCACTTGCAAGCACTCAGCCACCGCCTTTGAAGAGCCCGCTTCTGAAAACTCAGGCAAGTCATCAAGCCAGGTAATTTGCTCAAACTGCTTATGAACCCGATCACCAAAACTCATGCCCTTGCTGTTGCGCAGTAAATCACCAGCTTGGTAGGCAGCAGTCTCGCTTGCCAGTTTGCGCGACATGCGAGCAGATGCCTGAGCTAGCTTCACCGAGGCCTTAGGCAGTCCCGCTTCTACCGACCGCTCAACACTTTCATCAAATATCAGCCAATCACCCGACTCATAGAGCACCGTGCATTTTTCGTCATTGATCTCTTCTTGGCGTTCTCCATGGGCTGCCGTTGCCTCCCTGATCCAATCATCATATTTCGCCTTAGGTTGCCAATCCCCTTTCACAGGATCAACAATGCAGTAGGTCGCTTTTTTAGCACGCGTCAGCGCCACGTATAGATTACAAAACCTCTCATAACATTGATCTTCGGACCAGGCACCGGACATCTTAGCTAGCGCCTCGTCAGCATCGCAGATTGCTTGATTTGGCTTTTTAATCACGTATTCAAGGTCCCCCATCTCCCCCTTACGCTCTAAGGCGTCAACCCGCCCAGAACTGGTGAATTCGCTAGAACTTATCAACTCAGGAAGAATCACCATATCAAAGCCAAGGCCCTTACATTTATGAACTGTCATCACTTGAATCATGCCCTCGTGACTGGTCTCTTTAATAGAGCGTTTTTCCAGCATCTGCACCCATTCATTCAGGGTTCCTCCTCGGCTTGAAAAGTCAGCAGCGGCAGCTTGTATTTCATCGAGACGTGAATTCCCATATGCAGATATAGGCTGGGATTCCCGCAACCTAGAAATGATGCGGTTGAGTAAACATTGAACTCCTTGTTGAGCTAACTCATCAGTAAGCCACTGCCATTGTTGCTGCTGATGCTCGCTTCCAGATAGTTCAGCCAGCACTGCGCCCAGTGGGCTACTGCATACATGGATGTAGCCAAATGAATGTGCCGGATTT
>CAWVVN010000060.1:0-12500 GCA_963933605.1 uncultured Verrucomicrobiales bacterium | reverse complement strand
TTATAGGCAATCCGCGCGGAGGGAAATCCTTAGGCCCAAATCGGCCAAAAGGCATCAAGGTATTTCATATCGCAGCTAGGATATCGCGAAAATTCTCGCGCTCAATACCCTTGAAATCCATGAGGGATTTCAGCTCGGCCTCTATTTCATGGAAGCTTAATTCGTAGGATTCGCCTATTTGCGAATATATATTTCATCACCTATCTATCAAAAAAAACGAAACCCAACGCCATAAAAAAATGTGCCCTTAAGTGATGATGATGAACACCTCAACCAACATGGAGCTCTGCATATTCAAGTGATACATTCACAACAAAAAAAACGAACCATTCGCATTCAATACCAGAACTGCCAGTCGTATTTTTTATTTGGCACAGCTGCTGCTCACCCAAGTTTGGCGAGACCAACCATTCACCGTCTCACCAAACCAATACCTAACAAAAACCAACAAACAAAAAAATGAAAAACACAATGCCACTCCTCACCATTCTCGGCGCAGCAAGTATGATGACAAGTCCTCTTTCTGCAGGAGAATTATCAGGCTCTATCTCATTTGACTACAACTCACACTTCATCTCTTACGGTTTCGATGTGTGGGGTGGAGGAAAGAATCCAAGCGGCGAATCCACCTTCAACCCAAGCGTTAGCATTGACTACCAAGTCAACGACCAATGGACACTTAGCTCTGGTTTTTGGCTCGACGTTAACGACAACACAGGAGACTTCGAAACTGTTGAAACTGACATCTGGTTCGGTGCTTCTTACACTACGGGCATCACCACTATCAGCGGAACATTCCAGAACTGGCAATACGGTGGTGTTTCCGAAGAAGTCTTCGACCTTGGCGTTTCGTTCGACACATTCCTTAGCCCATCAGTCATGCTCCACCATCGTTTAGACGAAGGTGCAAGTGGTGGCTTTGACGGCACATTCCTATTAGTTGGGGCAGAGCACACCTTCGAGCTCAGTGATAGCTTTAGCATCACCGTTCCCGTCGCTGTTGGCTTTGCCTTGAGTGAGTTTCACACCACAGAAACAGGTTACGGATACGCATCTATTGGCCTCCAGGGAAGCTACGCACTGAATGACAGCACCTCACTTAATGTCGGAGCTACCTATTATGACACCGATGACGCAGTCGTTGGTAACGTGGACGACAGCTTCATCACCTACAACGCTGGCATCTCAATCAGCTTCTAAAGCAACCACTCAGAATTCCACTGATATTTTACATATGAAATCTTACCTGAAAAGCTTAGCCGTGGCCACCTGCCTAACAACAGGATTCACTACAGCACAAGCTGAAGAAACCGTCAAAGTTGGGGTGTTACACTCACTCAGTGGCACCATGGCAATCTCCGAAACCTCACTGCGTGACGTTCTTCTCTTCACCTTCGATGAGATCAATGCCAAAGGTGGCGTCATGGGCAAAATGATCGAACCCGTCGTTGTCGACGGAGCTTCTGATTGGCCATTGTTCGCCGAAAAAGCCGAGCAGCTGATTGTGCAAGACAAAGTATCCGTCACTTTCGGTTGCTGGACTTCCGTATCACGTAAATCTGTTCTTCCTGTGTATGAGAAATACAAGAGTCTTCTCTTCTACCCCGTCCAGTACGAGGGCGAGGAAATGTCTCCTAACATCTTCTACACTGCCGAGGCCGTCAACCAGCAGGCTATCCCCGCTGTCGACTACCTCCTCAAGGAAGGCTATAAGAAGTTCTACCTGATCGGAACCGACTACGTTTACCCGCAGACTACCAACCTGGTTCTTTTCGAATACCTGACTTCAAAGGGAATCGATGTGAAACAAATTGGTGGCGGCCTGCGCAAGAACGACGAAGGTGAAGTTGTCTCTGCAGGCAACTACACTCCATTCGGTCACAGCGACTTCCAACAGATCATCGCTGATATTAAGAAGTTCTCCGCCTCCGGTGACGCCTGTGTCATTAGCACCATCAACGGGGATGCCAACGTGCCCTTCTTCAAAGAGTTTGCCGCTTCCGGCCTTACTTCCGAAGACTGCCCTGTGGTTTCCTTCTCTATCTCAGAGGACGAATTCCGTTCACTTCCTGCAAAGGATCTGGTCGGACACCTCGGGTGCTGGAGCTACTTCATGTCCATCGATTCTCCGGAAAACAAAAAGTTTGTTGCTGACTTCCAAGCATGGCTAGCCAAGACCACGGTTCCCGGCATCGTCAAGGACAAGCGTGTAACATGTGCCCCAATGGCCCTTTCTTACGATGGTGTTTACCTTTGGAAAGCCGCTGTTGAAAAAGCCAAGAGCTTTGATCCTGAAAAGGTCATGAAGGCACTTGAATCCGGCGTCAGCTTTGTAGGTCCCAACGGCAAGGTAACAAGCCAGGAAAACCACCACCTCACCAAAGCTGTTTACATCGGAGAAACCCTTGAGAATGGTCAATTCAACATCATCGAGTCCCAAAAAGACGTCTATGGTGAGCCTTTCCTCAAAGGCACATTCACCAAGTAACTCCCACAAAATTCTGTTCATAATCACCAACAGATGCCGAAGTCTAATAGATTAGACTAAACAAAGTGCTAGCCTCCAATCTGGGGGCTAGCACTCTATTTAAGCTTTCTTTTCACCCACTCCCTCATGAGCTCACCCACACTTTTCAAAAGCTGGCCACCCCCATTCCTCGCTTGCCTGGTTACGCTCCTCTTGCTCCCGTTCTCTCATCTGCAAGCCGCGGATGATTCAGAAACCAGACAAATACTCGTCGATGTCGTCTTGGGAAACGATGAAGAACGTGCCGCGTGCTTCGAGTTACTGTCGAATAAAAGCGACCGTATCATTGAGACGGTAGTTGCCGCCTGGAGAGGCGGAGAAATCAGCACCGTATCGCAATCTGGCGGCGAAGAATTCATCGTCCTGATCAAATCTGCGGATAACGAATACCGAAAGCTGCTCGACGGATCAGTATTTTCACCGAGCTCAGAACCAAAAATAAACCGACCATCGCGTAGCTTGAGGAAAAAGTTAAGAAGGATCGTCACATTAATCCAACTCAACACACCCAATCTGGAAGATAGAATCAGTGCCGCCGAGCGCCTTGGCATGAGCCAGAATCCAGAATATGTCAGTATTCTGGAACAAAAGATGGCCCAGCAGAATGACTCGCGAGCGAAAGATGCTTTTCTAGTATCCCTGAGCATCTCAAAGTTAAAAAACGGATCCAAAGAAGAATGCCTCGAAGCCATTCGCAACCTTGGAGAGTTAAAATCATTTGCCGCTCGTGATTTCCTTGAAGAAACCAAACTGGAATATTCAGAAAAAGAAGATCCAGAGGAAATCCTCGCCGCGATTCAAGCCGCTTTGATGAAAATCGATGAGCACCAACGTTTTGTCGATTGGGTGGGAACACTCTTGAGAGGCTTAAGCCTAGGTTCGGTACTCTTGCTCGTTTCCTATGGCCTAGCCATCACCTTTGGCCAGATGGGAGTAATCAATATGGCTCACGGTGAGTTCATTGCGATTGGTGGGTATACAACCTACTGGATTCAAAACACATTCGCCGCGAAGTATGGTGAAACCAGTTCAGCATTTGGCTGGTATTTTGTAGCCGCTCTCCCTTGCTCTTTTCTTGCTGCCGCCATCGCTGGTGCCATTCTTGAAAAAGGGCTCATTCAATTTCTCTACAAACGACCACTCGAATCACTACTCGCAACTTGGGGTGTCTCCATGGTACTTCAACAAGTGTTCCGCTTGAAGTTTGGAGCTGCTAACGTTGCCGTTTCGTCCCCGGAATGGCTGTCCGGCAGCTACCACCTTGCCGGGGTCTCCATGTCATACAATCGCCTACTGCTCATTGGCTGCGCACTTTTGCTCATCGTGGTAACTTGGCTACTTATGAATAAAACCAACTGGGGACTGCATGTACGCGCCACCATGCAAAACCGCCAGATGGCGAGTAACCTCGGAGTCCCTTCGGGACGTGTCAACATGCTCACCTTTGCCTTCGGCTCAGGTCTTGCCGGCCTGGCTGGAGCGTTCATATCGCAAATTGGAAACGTCGGCCCTGCAATGGGGAATACCTACATTGTGGATAGCTTCATGGTTGTTGTGGTCGGCGGCGTAGGCAACCTCTTTGGTGCAGCTATCTCATCCTTCGGCATCGGCGTGATCGACCAATCATTACAACCCTTGTTCGGCCCGGTCATGGGGAAAATTACCGTTCTCTTTATGATTATTATATTCCTCCAGTTCAAACCCGGAGGACTGTTCCCGTCACGCTCACGAAGCCTCGATGATTAAGCGGGCATATTTACATATCTATCATCATGAATCAATTTCCAAAGGGGTTAAAAGGACGGTCTGACCAAACATTTATCGGTTTACTCTTCGTCTTTATCGTATTCCTCATCCTAGGCAATACCTATGCCGCCGAAGGATCAGCCTTTCATTTTTCCAGCTTCACCCTCAGCGTCTGGGGCAAGTACCTCTGCTACGGCGTTCTCGCGATCAGCCTGAATATGCTATGGGGCTACACCGGACTTCTCTGCCTCGGCCAATGCCTCTTCTTCGCCCTTGGCGGCTATGCATTCGGCATGTATTTGATGCTGATGATTGGGGAAGATCCCGTCTATCACACCACCCTACCCGACTTCATGGACTTCATGGGCATGAGTAAGCTTCCCAGCTATTGGAAGCCCTTCTACAACCCCGTTGTCGCTATTCTCGCAGCCGCCATCGTGCCTGGATTTGTCGGCTTCATCTTCGGAGTCCTGGCATTCCGATCCAGAATCAAGGGAGTCTACTTCTCTATCCTCACCCAAGCCCTCACCTACGCCGCCGCACTGCTCTTTTTCCGCAACGAATTTGGTTTCGGAGGAAACAATGGTTTCACCGATTTTAAATTTATCCTTGGCGCTGATATACGGGATGAGTCGACAGCACGCTGGCTCTTTGCCGCATCAGGAGTTCTTCTGGCTGCTGTCTACTGGCTAATTTCCTGGATGCTGCAAACCAAGTTTGGCAAGGTGCAGCAAGCAATCCGGGATTCAGAAAACAGGGTTCGCTTTTCCGGCTACTCCACCACGCACTTCAAAGTCTTTATTTTTGCTTTGAGTGGTATGATTGCCGGCCTAGCCGGCGCTCTCTATGTGCCACAGGCAGGCATCATTAATCCTAGTGAAATGTGGCCAACCAAAGGGCTCGATATCGTTGTCTGGGTAGCCGTTGGCGGACGCGGCACCAAGATCGGACCTATCATCGGAGCCCTGGTGGTCAACTTCATCAAAAGCTGGGCAACACGAGCCCATCCCGAGAGCTGGCTGATCATCCTGGGTGCTCTCTTTATTTTTGTCGTCCTCTTCATGCCCAACGGAATTGTAGGTCTCTGGTATCAGATCAAAGACTATATCCGTAACATCAAAAACAAAACGACTCCTGATAAAGTAGCCGTTGAGGGTGCTTAACACATTCATTCACTAACGATGTCTCATACTCCACTATACCGCGATACTGATCTCGTTCTCTCGATTGAAGGTGTCACCAAGTCCTTCGATGGATTCAAGGCGATCAACGATCTGAACTTCTACATCGGAGAAGGTGAATTGCGCACCATTATCGGCCCTAATGGTGCCGGCAAAAGCACCTTCATGGATCTCATCACAGGCCGCACTAGGCCCGATGAAGGCACGCTCACCTACCACAATAGAGACGGCCATGACCTTGATTTAACCAAACTGCGTGAGTACGAGATCAACCGGCTGGGAATCTCCAGAAAGTTCCAGACACCCAGCGTTTTCAACCAGCACAGCGTCTATGACAACCTTCAGCTCTCACTGAACTTAGAGCGCGGTGTTTTTAAAACCCTCTTCTATAAAGAAAGCTCAGCAGATCGAAAAAAAATCGATGAGATACTTGAACTCATTCGGCTCAAAGATGTCCGTTACGAGCAAGCTGGCAGCTTATCCCACGGCCAAAAACAATGGCTGGAAATTGGCATGCTCCTCATCCAAGAACCACAGATTCTGCTGGTGGATGAGCCGGCAGCCGGCATGAGCGACGAGGAAACCGAGCGCACAGGCGAGTTATTACTCAGCCTTGCAGGCAAGCACAGTATCATCGTGGTCGAACACGATATGGTTTTCATCCGCCAGATTGCCAGCAAGGTCACCGTGCTCCACCAAGGTCATGTCCTCAAGGAAGGCACCTTCTCCGAGGTCGCTAATGACCCCGAGGTCAAACAGGTCTATCTTGGACGGGCAAAACACGACTAATCCTTCCTCCCCTTTTATTATGAGCATTCAACAAGTCACGGCGACAGCAGCCACTGATTCTTTGCATACAGAATCCCCCATCCTTGAATTATCTGATCTCCATGTCGCCTATGACCAGTCCCTGATCCTCCGCAACGTCAATATAAGCATCCCCAAAAATAGTGTCGTATCATTATTAGGCCGCAATGGCGTCGGCAAAACAACCACCCTGCGAGCCATCATGGATGTTGCCAAAACACAGTCTGGAGACATCAGGATGCATGGTAAGTCCATCAATAAAGTGAGCACGGAAAAGCGCGCACGTGGCGGCATTGGTTACGTCCCGCAGGGGCGTGATATTTTCCCCAACCTCACGGTCTGGGAAAACCTGAAAGTAAGCATCAGCATTCACGGCAAGGCGGCATTGGAAAGACTGGACGAAGTGTATGAACTCTTCCCCGTGCTCAAAGACATGAAAAACCGTAAAGGTGGCGTCTTGTCTGGAGGTCAGCAGCAACAACTCGCTATTGGACGAGCACTCTTAACCAACCCTGACGTCCTTCTTCTTGATGAACCTACGGAAGGAATTCAGCCGTCGATTATCGACCAAATTGGCGACGCGATCCACTACCTTAAAAATACAGATGAACAGGCCAAGACCAAGCCGTCAGAAGTGGATGAGATTGGCAATGCCATTCAATACATCAAAAAGAATCACAGCATGAGTATTCTCTTGGTTGAGCAATATCTCGACTTCGCTAAAGAAGTATCAGATTATTTCTATATCATGGAGCGTGGCTCCGTTGTCAAAAACGGTGCAATCGAAGAACTCTCTGATCAAATCATCGCACAATATCTTTCCGTTTAACGATCCACCTATCATGCATTTAACTCCGAGGGAAAAAGAGAAACTTATGGTCGTCGTGGCGGCAGACCTGGCACGTCGACGCCAAGCCCGCGGACTGAAGCTCAACTATGTCGAAGCAATCGCCATCATCACCTACGAAATATTCGAAGGGGCCCGTGATGGCAAGTCGGTGGCGCAACTCATGGACGAGGGCACACGTATCCTTACCCGAGATGATGTCATGGAAGGCATTCCAGAAATGATTCATGACGTCCAAGCCGAGGCCACCTTCCCAGACGGCACCAAGCTGGTCACCGTACACAATCCCATTCAGTAACCCACGCACATGATCCCAGGAGAAATCATCCCCAAACAAGCTGAAGACCTTAATGCCAATGAGGGGCTTGAAACCTTTGTCCTGGTAGTCGCCAACTCCGGTGACCGCCCGATCCAGATCGGAAGTCATTTTCATTTTTACGAAGTCAATTCGGCACTCAAATTTGATCGCAAAAGCACACGTGGGTTTCGCCTGAATATACCTGCTGGAACTGCAGTCAGATTTGAGCCAGGTGACGAACGCGAAGTGGCGCTGGTGGCTTTAGCCGGGAAACGCTTGGTCTGGGGATTCAACGGAAAAATCAACGGAGAGTTAGATTAACGATAAGTATGAGTTTAAAACTATCACGTCAGCAATATGCAGAACACTACGGCCCAACGGTGGGCGATCAGGTTCGGCTTGGAGATACGGAATTATTCATTGAAGTCGAACGCGACCTCATCGCAGAAAACGGAGGTTATGGAAACGAGGTCAAATTCGGTGGCGGCAAAGTGATCCGAGACGGCATGGGCCAATCCTCCACGGCGCTCGATTCAGAGTCTCTCGACGTTGTCATCACCAACGCCCTGATCATTGATGCCGAAATAGGTATTATCCGCGCCGACATCGGTATCCGCGCAGGACGCATTGCCGGTATTGGCCACGCTGGCAATCCAGATATCCAAGACGGTATTGGCTCCCAGTTCCCCCACCCCGAAACCGGTGAACTGGACGCCATGATCATCGCTGCAGGCACTGAAGTCATTGCCGGCGAAGGCACTATTGTAACCGCCGGTGGTATTGATTCACACATCCACTTCATCTGTCCTCAGCAGATTGACGAAGCGATTGCCAGTGGTGTCACCACCATGTTAGGTGGCGGCACGGGCCCCGCTACTGGAACCAATGCCACGACCTGCACACCCGGAGCATGGAATATCCACCGTATGCTTGAAGCGGCTGACGAATACCCGGTCAACCTCGGCTTTCTGGGCAAAGGAAACTGCGCCACCCATGAGCCACTGCGCGAGCAAGTGCGGGCGGGCGCCATTGGTCTCAAATTACATGAAGACTGGGGTACTACGCCAGCAGCCATCGATGCCTGCCTCAGTGTTGCCGATGAGATGGACGTCCAGGTTGCTATTCACACGGACACCCTCAATGAGTCCGGTTTTGTCGAGGACACCCTAGCCGCCATCAACGGGCGCACCATCCACACTTACCACTCGGAAGGTGCCGGGGGAGGTCATGCTCCCGACATCCTTAAAGTCTGCTCTCACCCCAACGTCCTACCTTCATCGACAAATCCCACCCGCCCCTTCACTATCAATACCATTGATGAGCATCTCGATATGCTGATGGTCTGTCACCATTTGGATTCCAAGATTCCAGAGGATGTTTCGTTTGCCGAATCACGTATCCGTCCCCAGACGATTGCAGCAGAAGACATCCTCCACGACCGGGGTGCTATTTCAATGATTGCTTCAGACAGTCAGGCCATGGGTCGCGTTGGCGAAGTTCTTTCGAGAACCTGGCAAACCGCGCACAAAATGAAAATTCAATTTGGCAAACTAGAAAGCAAAGAACATCAGGCCGCCGATAACTTCCGGGTGTTACGCTACATCGCCAAATACACCATTAACCCTGCCATCACCCACGGCATGGCCACCGAAGTGGGTTCCTTAATGGTTGGCAAACTCGCTGATGCCGTCATCTGGAAACCGATGCTCTTTGGGGTCAAGCCGGAGCTCATCCTCAAAGGAGGAATGATCGCCATGGCAAACATGGGCGACCCCAACGCCTCTATTCCAACGCCTCAACCAACCTTTTACCGACCCCAATTTGCAGCACATGGCAAAGCAAGATTTCAGACCTCGGTAAGCTTTGTCAGCAAACAATCACTCGAAGAGGGTCTCGCTGACAAAATCAATGTTGAAAAACGCCTCGTCGCCGTCAGCAATACCCGCAAAGTGGGTAAAAAAGATTTGCTTTTTAATGAAAGCTGCCCGGATATCGAAATTGATCCAGAGACCTACATCGTAAAAGCTGACGGAGACCTACTCGAGTGCGAACCCCTCTCAGAACTGCCCCTCGCTCAACGCTACTTCCTTTTCTAAGAAATCACCGACCTATGGCTACCCTGATCCAAGAAACAATCACTGATTGCGCAGGCTCGCAGCCTGTCTTGGTTCATGTCGAGCGACACACCCTCTACAAACGTCGATGGCGTGCCTCGGCAGCAAATGGCACCGAACTCGCGGTCGACCTCGAAGCCCCGGTCTCTGACGGAACGATCCTCAAAGCAACCACTGGCGAACTCTTTCGGATTAAACAACTAGCCGAAGACTTACTCATCATCGCGCTGCCAAAGACAACAGAAATGGCCGCTCAAATAGGATGGTATCTCGGCAACCAACACCTACCGGTCGAGGTAAGGTCGGATGCCATCATTCTCGAAAAGCTCGACACCCTGGCCGCGTCCCTTGAGCGCATAGGTATCCCCTACACCTTCAAGCATGATGTATTTCACTGCAAAATGCACAGCCACCAACACTAAGCACGACATTCCCAATGTCAGATTCAGAAACAGAAATCACAAGCACCGACTCGGAGGAGACCGTTGCTTGGGAGTGGCTTGCACGTGTATTGCATTTTTCAGACAGTGCCCTTCCGGTGGGAGCTTATGCACACTCATTCGGCCTCGAAGGAGTTTGTCAGATGGGCATCGTCCACGACAAAGAAACACTAAAGACCTTTCTGCATCGTGATGTTGTTACCGCACTCACTCACATCGAACTGCCGCTTGTAGCTCACGCTTACCAGGCCGCCATGGACGGGAAAATCGAAGAACTTAAAAAACTGGACCAATTATCCTTCGCACTCCGGCCAACACGTCAACTTCGTGAAGCGGCCTCCCGCATCGGCAAGCAACAGGCCAGCATCTATGGCCGTACATGGGCGGATAGCGACAACATCAGCTCTAAACTCACCCACCAGCAATCTCCTATTGTCCTGGGCGTCATCTATGCTCACGAAAAAGCACCCTTGATGGCGGCATTATGGTCGATGGCATACCAAAGCTACTCAGCACTGCTACAGGCTGCTCTCAAACTACTTCCCATCGGTCCCGCTGCCACCCAGGAGCTGCTCCACGGTGCTCTGATCATCATTCGCAAGCAACTGGACATATCGCGAAAAATGACCATCGATGAGATTGGCAGCTTCAATCCCGTCTGGGACATCGGAGCATCTCAGCACGAGCATGCTGCCGCGCGACTCTTTATTTCCTAACCACCATGAGCAACCCATCTAAAAAAGCAATTCGAGTCGGAATCGGCGGGCCCGTCGGCTCCGGAAAATCAACGCTCTGCCTCAAACTTTGTGAGCGCTACGGCAAGAGCCGGAACATGGCTGTGATCACCAACGATATTTACACCAAAGAAGACGCCAAAATGCTGATCCGTCACGGGGCACTTCCAGAAGAACGTATTCTCGGTGTCGAAACAGGAGGCTGCCCGCATACGGCGATCCGAGATGACATCTCGATGAATTTGGAAGCGGTGGAAGAAATGGAAAATCGATTCGAGGGATTGGAATTGATCCTTATCGAAAGCGGTGGTGACAACCTCACTGCCGTTTTCTCCCCTGAACTTGCCGATATCTTCATTTATGTGATCGATGTTACCGAGGGAGACGACATCCCTCGTAAAGGTGGACCCGCCATCACCACCTCTGACCTGCTTCTCGTCAACAAAGTCGAGCTCGCCCAATACGTGGGTGCTGATGTCGGGCAAATGCGCGAGGACTGCGCGTCCAAGCGAGGAGACAAAACCTTCCTGATGACCGACCTCAGAAATGGAGTCTGTCTCGATGAACTTTATGCGTGGTTCGACCGCGAAGTCCTCTTTGCCGATGTATTAGACAAATGAAGGGAAGCATCCAGTCCGAGGTTCAGCTGAAATTCATCTATGATGAATCCAGGAAGCGCACGGTCCTGTCTCACCGGCGCGCCGGGGGTCTATGCTCGATTAGCAAGCCTTACTGGGATCGCGATGTGCTGGGACTCCAATTGGTCAACCCCACGGCGGGGCTCTTCAGTGGCGACAGCCTAGGTATGAATGTCACCATCGCGAAAAAAGCACAGGTTGCCCTCACCTCTCCAAGTGCTGCCCGCTATCATACCATGCCCGATGGGCAGGCTCTCATTACTCAGGAGTTCCACATCGCCGACCACGCCTGGCTTGATTACTGGCCAGAGATCATCATCCCACAAAAGGACTCCGATGTTTTTCAAACCACCCGGATCCATTTAGCAAAAGAAGCCAGCATGGTCTTTCTTGACTCCCTCGCCCCAGGTCGGATTGCCCACGGAGAGAATTACCAATTCCGCCGACTCGAAACATGCCTGGAGATTTATCAGAATAACGACCTTGTCACCAAGGAACGCACCGTCCTCAGTCCTGCCTCGGGCAAATGGCCATTGGATGTGCCTGGCTGGGATACCTGTTATTACGCCGCCATCTGGATTGCTGGCAACGAGGCGAGCCAAACCATCGAGGCTCTTCAGCAGGAACAATCGCTGTCTAGTGAACACACTCACTGCGGCGCGTCACTACTCGCCCCGCAGCTAGGTGTTGTCCGCGTGATCGCCTCATCAAGTTTAGTCCTGAAAAAAACAACCCTCCACCTACGTGAGCTCATCCAGAAATATCTCCCCCAGCTGGCGATGAGCTTCAGAAAGATTTAATTCCCCAACTACCCATAAAACAAGATCATGAAAACATACCTACCACGCATCACCGCCTTTTTAGCACTGGCAACATCATCTGCCTACGCACACCCCGGTCACCCGGGACATGAAGACTGGCCTTTCCCTGACTTCACCTGGCCCTTCGCTATCGGCACTCTGATAATCGTCGGCACCACCATCTATAAACTCAGAAATAAAGCGTAACGCTAAAAATCAAACCGTAAAACGCTACTCCATACGGGATCATTGATCGCGGTAATTTCCCCGCTTTCTCAGGCTCCGCCGCCCTCCCCTGGCCTGACGCATTGGCTCAAAGACGCTGTCCATACCGACATCTTTGATACCCCAGACCACCTCCAGCAGCT
>CAWVVN010000059.1:0-12603 GCA_963933605.1 uncultured Verrucomicrobiales bacterium | reverse complement strand
GGCTGTTGCTTCCTCTGCGGCTGTTGCTTCCTCTGTGGCTGTTGATTCCACTGGGGCTGACACCTCATCCTCTTGAGCTACGACCTCAACGGCTTTCTCCTCCGAGGGTTCCCCCTCTAAATTCTTCTCTTCCTCAGACTGCACTTCCTCAGACTGTAATTTCTTAGGGCGCCAGCGCTTGTGCTTAGACATGGCATCTAGCCATTCCTGCACAGCCTCCTCGCCATGCTCCATGATGATTTTGCTTTTGTAGCGTTCGATGGGCATGGACGAAAACCGCTCACGATGCAGATCGATCAGCGCCTGCTGATAGCCGTGGTGGTTAGGTGGACCGATGAGTTTTTTACTCATGCCACATCGTGCCACAGATTGAAAATTACCACTTGGCGGATCCACTTCCGTCATCTCTTCATCGTAGTATTTATCGATGAGACCCGATGACAAAAGGTGTGCCATGCACTCTTTTTTCGTTTGCCATACTGAGTGGTCCGACTCGCTCCTATACAGCGCTTGATCGTCACTTTCAAAAACAACGTGAAATCTATCCAACGAACCTAACACCAGCCACGCTAGATCGAAAACAGAATGTGTTCTTCCGGTAGCTGATATCTGCTTGGCCATGGCATCGAGTCCATCCTCGATAGGCATGATGCGGGCTTTCACCCCCTCGGGCGCCTCTACAACGTGACTCTGCTCACGGTCTCCTTTGGTGAAATCACCTCGGCCGCGGCCTTTGGGAGCTCCTCCACGATGATCACGCCCTGCTGATCCATGACGGTTATCTTTACCAGCATGGCCTTTATCGGAATGACGCGCACCATCGCGACCATGTCCCTTCGCCTCCCTGCCTCTAGAATTGTCTCTAGAATCACTCCTCTGACCACCTTTGCGAGATTGGGGTGACTTGGTCGATTCCGACGTGGAGCCTGATCGAGAGTTCCCCTTAGTGGAACTACGATCTGAACTGCGATCCGAACTACGATCCGAACCATGACTCTTCCTGCCCTTGTCGGCGCGAGCCCAAGACGGACCAAAGTCCAAGGCGCTCAGGTCTGGCGCTTGCTCCTTTTTATTTGAATTCGATCCTTTTTCACTCATGATCTTGTTCTTACTCTTGCATGTTCCCCCTTGAAACGGAAGCATTCATATCAAGAAGTTCGATGGTTTTTTGAACCGCGTTTTGATGGTTCGCCAAGACGCTTTTTGCTCGCTGACAGACTTGGTCGGCATGTTCAGGATCAGCTAACACATCTTGCAGTGCCTTTCCAAGTTCTTTGGCCGAGGACAACATGGTAATTCCGCCGGCATCACGTAACATGGTTACCAAAGGTTCAAAATTACCCATGTGCGGACCCGTGATCACGGCAACCCCTGCTGCGATCGCCTCAGCTGGATTCTGCCCACCCTGAGCCAACCAGCTTTTACCAATCACCACAACATCAGCATGCGCGGTCCAGTCACAAAGCTCGCCCGTGGTGTCGACCAGCAAGCATGCGTTAGCCGCATTTTCAGGAGCCTGATATTGACTACTCAGCACCACTTCAAATCCAGATGACTCAAGATCGGCAACGACCTCCGCTCGCCTTTCTGCATGCCGCGGCACCACCACCAGCAACGCGTCACCAGCCGATGCTCGCAGAGCATCCGCGACTAAGCCTTCCTCCCCAGCGTGGCTGCTGGCGAGCAGAACCACCTTCCTAACCATCTCTCCATCGGCATTAAAATCATCAAGCATGGCCTGAAACGCCTCACGCTTTTGAGGCAATGTTCCCCCTGAAGGGTCAAATTTCATACTTCCCGTGACATGAATGTTGGTTTTTCTGATTCCCAATTCAGCAAAGCGCCCAGCATCATCTTCATACTGCACACAGACGAGGTCCACCATCGCGAACAAGGGCTCAACCAAGGCGGCGTATTTCTTGAATCGAAGCTCTGAACGCTTCGACAAGCGCGCATTGACCATGGCCACTGGAATCGCCATACGCCGCGCCGTATTGACTAGATTAGGCCATACCTCGGCCTCGATGAGCACGATTTGCCGAGGCCGAAAACGGCGCATCACCGCACGCACAATCCAAGCAAAATCAAGTGGGCTATAGATCACGCGCACCCCATCGGGAGCTTTTTGCTGAGCCACTTCATGTCCTGTGGAAGTCGTCGCCGCAAGCACGACCTTCAAGGCTGGCTCAACTTCTAACCATTGTTTGATGAGCTTAAGGGCAATGAACACCTCGCCTACTGAGACCGCATGAATGTAGACAACATCCTGTGGTTCCGCTGATGCTTCCACCTTGAATTTAGCAAAACGCTGCCACAAGCCTGTGCCATAACCGCCTCGTTGCCACATCTTCAGCAACCACGCAGGGAAAGCCACGATGAAAAACACCGGCAGCAGAAGATTGTAAATAATGAGGACCAAGGAGCGCGACATCTGAGTATATTAACGACTTGATTGCCGTTGGTAAAAGAGAATTCCACAGCCGCCGTAGCGCCGTTGATCGAGTAGTTCCCAGCCATCATAAGCACCACGCTTATTCGCACTTGAGTCTTCCACCACTAACAAACCATCCGCAGACAAGCACTGCCCGAGCTGATCATCGAGCAGCAGCTGCTCAACATAGTCAACATCTCCCGAGCTCTTACAATAAGGCGGATCTGCAAAAATAAGGTCGTAATCACCATGGCCACCCTTGAGCGCACGGAACACGTCTGCCGCGCTAACCCGCCCACCAGCGAGCTGCAAATCCTTCAGGTTCCTCTTAATCACCTGCTGGGACTCGCGGCTATGATCAACAAAAACACAGCTACTGGCTCCACGGCTCAGACATTCCAGACCCAGTGCCCCAGAACCAGCAAAAAGATCCATGACTCGAGCGTCCTGAACGCGATCAGCAAGGATGGAAAACAAGGCCTCACGAAGTCGATCCGTGCTTGGACGGGCCACCGATCCGGGAACACGAATGTGGCGCCTGCCAGCGATACCGCTAATAATTCTCATCGTTATTGTTCTCTTTCTCGTTCTCGTTTTGATTTTCCGCAGGGGCAGGCGTTTCCGCAGGGCTTGATTCTAAGATTGGTTCTTGTTTTGGCTTAGTCACCCCATCCCCCTCAAATTGAGCATTCTCAGCCTGGGGCTCCGTGGCACCGCCACCCCCTTCTTGTAAATTTTTATTAATGCCTGGATTTAAGGCCAAACGCATCAACTGACTCAGCTGCATGCTGGCATGACGAGGCCCAGCATCAATCTTAGGATTGAGAATACTGCCACTGACCAGCAAGTCTCTCACCTTCCGGTCCGGCGTGTACATATCATACCACCAACTTTTCTCCACCATGCCCGCACGCCTAAAACTTTTCTCCATGACCTCAGCCACCTCAGGAGAGGCCACCAGACGAGTGATGCTAATAAGACCACCACGCATGGACAGACGGCCATTGCCCAGCACAGAAAAATCCTCGCCTAACATCTTAAAGCCCACCCAATGCAATCTCCCCTGGTGGAGGATAGCGGGCAAATAGATCGTATCAAAGGTCACGCGCGGTCGCCCTTGGCCAGCCTGCACGGTAACGCCCTCGCCGACGACAACCGCCTCAGCCTTCCAATTCAGTGGATCAGCAAGCAATCCTAGCAGCCTGAAACGTCCTGCCACTAGCCTGGCGCTGGCATGCATTGACCTTTGCTCTAGCCAGGCAACAGGCTCAACTTGCTGTGGCCTGATCGCCATATCGACCAGAAAGGGCAAGCTGCTTTTTGTATTCTTCAGCCCGAGCTGAACACGCATGTTAAGCTTAACGCCACCCAAATCCACCTCTGTTTCTTCGATCTCCAGACGCGGTCTTTTCCACACCACGGTTTGATTAACATCTGGCAAATCGCTAATATCGATGCGGGTACCGATGCCCATACCGACGCCCATACCAGGCATCTTCAAACCAGAAATTTTGACATGACCCTCAGCATCCTCACCTGAGAGCGGCAGATCGAGAGACAGCTCATCCACACTCAATAAATCCACCTCCTTGGATTCAGAATACAAACGCATGCTAGCACCATTCACCCGCAAGCGCATCGGCAAGCCGGCTGCAGTACGCTTTACTGCTGGAGGCACTGGCTGTTCCACTTTCGGTTTTTGCTGAGCCAGCACCTGCGAGCCAGCACCCGGAGGCCTCAATGCCTGAGCGTAATCCGCTAGGCTGAACTGCGCTAATGGCTTGGCAGGAATCTCCTGCGCTTGGCCAGCAGCGAGGGTAGGTGGGGCTGGAGCAACGGGCGGCGGCGTCTCAATCACTTCGCCATCACTCGGTAGTGCAGCAAGCATCTCTAGTGATAACTCAACACGGGGCTCATTGAGTGTAATCTCACGCAGGCGCAGCTTCCCCTTAAGCAGAGGCTTCCAGTAAGGCCTTATGTTGATGTCAGTAACAGCTACAATAGACTGCTCAGCTTCACCTGGCAAAAAAACTCGAGGCCTATTGACCGTGAGCCCATTCCACGGAGACCATGTCATCGATCCAATTTCCCATTTTAGGCCAGAGTCAGGGCCAGGGCTGGTGCCTCGGCTAGGACTTCGGTTAAAACGCTCTTCGAGCTTCCTCTCAACCATGCCGGTTCCCCACGGGGAAATCAGCCACAGGTTTGAACCGATCCATCCCAATAAGAAAATGAGCACAACGCCAAGTGCGGCTCTCTGCAGAAGACGGAGAAATATTTTTCGCCGATCACCGCTTAACTTACCGCCACCTGAGCCCTCCGCCATCGCTTATTTTTTAGGAGCACCAAAGCGAATCAGCAAACTCTTATCCGCAAGTCGGCGACCAGAGGTGCTCTCTTGGAGTCGATAGATCAACAGGCAATGCTTGCCGTCCTTATAGCTTCCAAGTGCTAGGTTCTCCTTGGTAGAAATGAATTCGCTATTGTTTTCATAACGCCATTCCTTACCGGTCCAAGCTCCTAAAATACTGCGTTCCTCGGCATCAATATCTTCAATGCGCTTGAGCTCACCGTTAGGAGATTTGAAATTACCCGTCTCCGGATTGTAGCGCAGAAGCGAGATGGTCATGCCCACGCCACTGACGCGGATCATCCACTCACCGGGCTTGGGCTCCTCAAGACGGATGACCACCTGCTGCATGGCCTTAAACTGCCTTTGATCCCAAAGCTTGATGTAGTCCTCATAGTCCTCTTTGCTGAGTCCCAAATTTTCATGCCACGGCAACGGAATCCCTGGCTTGGCTTCTTTGGCGTATTCGCTATACCACTCGGGATTAGCCTTGGACGCGGCCTGAACCTTGGCGATGTATTTGTTGATTTCCTCCGGCGGCATGATTGCCCCCACTTCACCCGATACCGTCTTGTCCTTCGCAAAATGAGCCGCCAACACTTCAGGAATCTCAGCACTAGAGGTAGCCGCTGAAAGCGATAGCGTCATGAGAACAACAGTCCACACAGCACCCAAAAAGGTCGCCGGGAAACGGGGATAGCAAAACGCGGGCACTCTGGGGAATCTCATAGTCTAGTGATTAGGCGGACAATCGGCAAGAAAGTTAACCCCACGCCTCACAAGTGCAAGCGCCAATCTCATGCGCCCTGACCAGCATATAGATGCCGACGAATATAGCGCTAACGCTGAACGCCCTGAATGCGCTTAATGCGGAAAATCTGCTCGCCAGGCTTATAATAATTCAACCTATCACGTGCGATAATTTCCAAATACTTAGGATCATTCACAATGGCACTCAACTCGCGCTGCTTGGCGTCTTTATGCTGAATGACCGCCTCTTCTTTTGCCATGACTTCGGACAAAGCTGCCTCCTTCTTTTTGAGTTCACGCAAAGGCTGTAACGCCGTTGCCGCAAACGCCAAGCAACCCATAAGCACAAGAATACAGAAAGCCAGACGCACACTTGCATTCATGCGCTCTGTGCGAACCCTAACCTTGTTGTAGCCAACTTGCCGGGAAGCTTTCGATCTGCTGTTTTTCTTTCTGCTCACTTTTACTGTCGGTCATTGGCGATATATCACCTTCACCATATTACTCATTTCATTAAGAAAACCAAATTAAAAAAACCAGCATCTCGATATACCCTGTGCACAACAACCACTTAGAATAAACATCGCGCCGAACACATCGATCAATGGCGACTCAGCGCTGTTACTTATGCCTTGCATCGGTCCAGTTCTTGCTCCATGCCTCTTACAACATTTGAGCGTGAGCAAGCCCGTGATTGATCATCGATAATTCGCACCCTCAGCCCGTCTTCAGGCCACTTTTAAAGCTCCTTCAAAGCCCCTTACCCCCTACCAGCAACCTATGTCAGCTGACTCAAACTTGGATCAACCCAACGCATTAACTGATATGCTCTACCGGACGCTGAAGCGTCACCCAAAGCGTATCGTCTTCACCGACGGCGAGGACATCAAGGTCCTACGCGTGGCGCAGCGCATGGTTGCGATGGAAATCGGAGTCCCCATTCTATTGGGCAACAAAGAGAAAATCTACCAAATGGCGGCCGATGAATCCATTTCCATGACCTTTGTCAGTGTCATTGATCCCGCGCAGGCATCGGACCTCGAGCTCTTTTGCCACCGGCTTAAAAAAACAAACCGCTTTCAAGGCCGGGATATCCTTAACCCAGAGGAAATCATGACCCGCCCTCACAATTTTGGCGCCATGATGGTGCAGTATGGCCATGCAGACGGCATGATTGCCGGCAATCAGTCCATGCCTGCCACCGTGTTTCGCTCTGTCATCACCATGATCAAGCCGTTAAAAAATGTACCTCGTGTATTCGGCGCCATGATCATGGTGGCGCCGCACCTCAAGCATTTCGGCCGTGACGGCATCTTATTCATGGCAGACTGCGGCGTCATCCCCGAGCCCGACGTCAAACAGCTCGCCTCGATTGCCGTTGAGACAGGAAAGCTAGCCCTTCACTTTCTCGGGCGCACACCACGGGTTGCCATGCTCAGCCACTCGACCAAAGGCAGCGCCCAGTCCCCGTCCGCCAAGAAAATGGCGGCAGCGACGGTGCTTGCCAAAAAAATGATCCGCGATGAGCGCCTTGATATCGAAATCTCAGGTGAGGTTCAGATCGACGTCGCCCTCGATGCCTCTGCAGCGGAAATAAAAACCCCCGACGTCAAGGCCCACCAATCTTCCGATGTCTTAGTGTTCCCCAACCTCGATGCTGGCCATATCGCCCTCAAACTCCTGCAGCATGTCGGCGGAGCTCAGAACTACGGGCAACTCATCATGGGCCTGGCTCGGCCCGCAGCTCAAGTGCCACGCACCGTGACAGAGGAAACCTTACTGGGAACTGCCGCCATCTTAGGCGGCGAGGCGATCAAGCTCCATGAGAGCGTCCTCAGCGAGCAAACCGACTGGTAAGAATGACTGGTAAGAATGACTGGAGATAACTCGCGCGGCTCCCTAGCCCTTAGCACGTCTCCGCAGACTACTTTGACAACAGCTCAATCAAGCTAGCGGCTGAGCTTACCGGCTCTCTGCAGCTCTGCCCCACGCAATAATACGCAGCACTTTTGTCCTCAATTGCCTGTAAAGTTGTACTGAATTGGTCCACCTGGCCGAGATTCCCCATGCAAATAAGACGCGGTGAAAACACCTGATAACGGGCTTTAATCAGAGCCTGCTTGCCCTCTTCACCGGCAATGACCAAACGAGCATGCTCGCCAAGCTGCATGTCTGCCACGGACATCATCCAAGCCATTGCATAGGGTGACTTCTTAATGGTCTCAGCACTCGCCGCAAGCGTCTTATCTACAACCTCACGGAAATCATCGCGACCCGTTATCTCCGCGAGCTTCAGAAACTGCATCGCGCCAACCGATGACCCCGTTGGCGTTGCCCCGTCGAAATCATCTTTCAGCCGCAGCACCAAATCAGGACGATCAACCCCGACATAAAAACCACCACGTTTTTCATCATAGAAAAGCTTTCTCGCCCCCTCAGCGAGCTGGATAGCAACATCGAGATAACCGCTTTCCAAGCTTGCCTGGTAGAGCCCCAGTGATCCAGCAATCATCTGCAAATAACTTGATACCTGCTGGCTATGATCTCGTTCGCCATCGCACCAGCGGTGATAAAGCGATTGCTCATGCCACAGCTTCGACAGCACAAAAGCGTGCGCCTTGACTGCCGCATCAAGGTAACGCGGCTCATCCAAGACATGACTTGCCCGTGCCAGTGACGCGATCATCATGCCATTCCAATCCGCCAAGACCTTGCGATCGGTAGCAGCGGGAATACGCGAACTTCTCGATTCACGCATTTTTTCCGTTGCCGACTGAAGGGCTTTTTTTTCTCCACTGCTCAGCTTCCAATCAGGCTCTGCCATATGTAATACATTCAAACCCAGCAAGGGCTCGGGATCACTATGATCGATGAAATTCCCCTCCGCCGAGACCCCGAACCACCTCTTTGCCACCGCGAGCTCATCACCCTCAAGCAGGTCGGTCATTTGCTGCAGCGTCCAGCAAAAGCACTTGCCCTCCTTGCCCTCGCTCTGGGCGTCTTGGGCACTGTAAAAACCACCTTCGTCATGCTGCATTTCGCGGGTGACATAATCAGCAATGCCCATGGCCACATCACGGTAACGCCGGTCTTTGGTGACCAGCCAAACATCCAGATAAAGATCAAGCATCTGAGCCTGGTCATAGAGCATCTTCTCAAAGTGCGGCACAAGCCACTGCCCATCGACGGCATATCGGTGAAAGCCACCTGCCAGATGATCATGAATGCCTCCCTGCATCATTTGATCACATGTCAGCATCACGTGATCACGCGCCTTCAGATCGCCAGTTCGATGCCAGTGCCTGAGCAAGAAACGCAAATGTGAAACCTGAGGAAACTTAGGCCCCCCACCCCAGCCGCCATACACGGAGTCAGCCTCACTAATCAGCTTAGCTACCGAGCGATTCAGGTCCTGTTCCCCCAGCTGCCCCTCAACCGCCTCCGTTTGTTCGTATACACGCTGCATACTTGCATGAATCCTATCAGCACTATTGATCACCTCGTCCCCCTGCTCTTTCCATGCAGAGTGCATGGTTTTTAAGACCGTTAAGAACCCCGCCCGTCCCGGCTGATCGGTCGGGGGAAAATACGTGCCGCCGGAAAACGGTTTCAGCTCTGGAGTAAGAAACATATTCAAAGGCCAGCCACCGCCCCCCTGATACATGGCCTGGTAGGCGGTCATGTAGATTTTATCGACGTCAGGACGCTCCTCACGATCGACCTTGATCGAGACAAAATGCTCGTTGAGATATTGCGCGATCTCCTTGTTTTCAAAACTCTCACGCTCCATCACATGGCACCAGTGGCAGGTCGAATAGCCGATACTGAGTAAAATGGGTTTGTTTTCCTTACCTGCCTTAGCAAAGGCCACCTCACCCCACGGATACCAGTCCACCGGATTAGCTGCATGCTGAATCAAATAAGGTGATTTTTCACCCGCCAGATGATTCTGCCCAAGCTCTTTATTCGGCTCCTCCGCCCCATGTCCTTTTACCTGCATGCAGAGGACCATGACAAAGCAAACGAGAGCCACAACACACATGTTAAACCGCATACTAAAAACGGTGCCCCAGCCGGTCAGTAATACAAGTCACTTATGCCCTTAGACGGCTGAAAATGCCATTTAGTTAAGTTAGATTAAATCATTTATTACAGTGCCTAACATCTTTTTTAAGGGCCCCAATCCCTATCGATGCCGATCAATGGCTCCAGATGTGCCACAAGCACCGTTTATTTTCCCATATTTCAAGGGGGATGCGCATTATTTATTTAACCCTTGTTAGTAGTTAATTTATATAAAAGTAAGGGAATATTGATAATTCAGGGTCATAATTCCTTGGCGGGGTTTCATTTTCTATAATCTAATTCCCCTGTTGCTTCTCAGCACAAGCTGAATTCAGAGGTGAAAAACTCCCAGTAGGGTCTCCCACCACAATTCGGCAAATAAACAATAAAACAGTTAACCCGCCCCAGTTGGCACACCTCCAAAACAAACTCCACCCCCCCAACCCAACCCATCCCTCCAAATATATGAAACTAAAATCAACCCTTATCGCCGCCTTTTCTGCAGCTGCAATGGCGACTTCTCAGGCGTTTGTCATCGACTTCAATGACATCAATCAAATTGGCAGTGATGCCTTCACCCAAGTGGGCTCAACTATCGGTAGTTCAACAGGTGATGGTGGCACTGGCGGCATCACCATTGATGTTGCTGGCTATGGATTAGTAACAATCACTCAAACCACATTCAGTGGTGGATCAGATTTAATAATCGGCAACCTCTACAGTGATGGACTCAATAATGTAAACAGTATTCAGCTTTCATCCAACGGTGATCAGGTGACCGTGACTTTCCCTACTGATGTCATTTTGTTTAACGCCCAATCACTCGACCAAGGCACTAGCGAAGGTCTTGTTATTGAAGGATCACTGGCTGGCAGCGTTCACACTATAACAGCGAGCCTCATTGGCACCGACCTGAATGGCGCACCTGGTATTGGTATTCAAGCAATCAAGTTTGACGTCGTTCCCGAGCCAAGCAGTGCTGCTCTGGGTGCCATTGGCATGAGCATGATTCTGCTCAGACGCCGCAAAGCATAAATTTTGATTTTACCGGCTGTCCCCCTTGCCGGTAGAATTGAAAAAGATCCTGATGGTTTTTCCATCAGGATCTTTTTTTGTCTGCGCATATAGAAGCCATCTAGAATCCGTATCTCGTCCCCACCCTCTAAGTATCGCGCCCACACCACTTCCATAGAGCATTTCTTGGCTATTGACCTGCACAAGCTCGAGCCATTGGGCGCTCGGCTTCGTCGCATCTGGGTAATTTTTTCCTTCCAGAAATACACCTGACCACCCAGTCTCGAAGTCATGAATGTATTGTCATCCTCGCTTCTCTTATGCGCCATCTTTGTGCTTTCTTTACCGGCTCAAGCAAGTGGCAAAAAAACACCGCCGGCTTCGATTTCATTTCACCTGGAAGGCTCTGCCGTCGAGGCTCCCAAATTTGCCCGCGAATTTAACACCCTTGCAGGGGCAAAATACTTTCGAAAAGTACCAGAGGTTAGCTCAAAAAACATCGAAGCATGTAGCCCCTTCCCCGCCGATGACGATCTCACCTACGGCATCGTTTTCAAACTCAACACACAGGGCTCTAAACGCCTCAATGAAGTAACCACCATGCACCAGGGCAAACTCCTTCTTTCACTGGTCAATGGCCAACCCCTCGGAGTGGTGCGAATTGACAAACCCGTCAGTGATGGGATTTTAGTGATTTGGAGCGGTGTTACCGAGCAAGAGGTCAAACTGTATGATCAAATAGCACCACGCATTGGAGAAGATCCTAAAAAATGGAAAGCTCGCCTCAAAAAAAACAAAAAGGAGTCTAAAAAGAGTTAATGGCATCATGGCGGCCCCTTCCGTCCAACTCCGTTCCGCACAGCCCCCCCTCGTGCTCCCTTTATTGAGGATGCAAACCATCACCTCATACTCCGAATGCCTAAAATCATTACCTCTGTCTGCCTCATCGCCCAGTCCCTGATCTTGCTGAGCTCATCAGAGGCCAAGCCAAATACAGAAACGGTCACGCTGCCCACGATCAACCATCATCTGCTGCTGAATGATGAAGAGCGTTTCTATATGTATGTCTACCGTAAATTCGAAAACCAGGAATCACGGCCATTTACAGGAGGAAAATACGGCTTTGTTCGCAACAAGAAGCGCACGGAAGACGGTGTTATTTGCACTAAGTTTCATGAGGGCATCGACATCAAGCCGATCAAACGAGATAGCCGCGGTAATCCTCTGGATGATGTCAACGCCATTGCGGCGGGCAAAGTCGTCTATTGCAATCCAACATCACACCACAGTAGTTACGGCAAGTATGCGGTCATCGAACACCGCTGGCAGGGCGGACCTATCTACAGCCTCTACGCCCACCTATCCTCGATCAGCGTCAAGGCAGGTCAGAAAATCAATGTCGGAGAAACGCTCGGCAAGCTCGGCTACACCGGTAACGGCATCAATCGGGATCGCGCCCATCTGCATTTAGAATTGGGGGTGATGTTCTGCTCTGACTTCACGCGCTGGCACGACAAATATTTTTCAGATGCCAACCACCATGGCAACTACAACGGAATGAATATCGCCGGCCTCGATGTTGCTTCTTTCCTGATCGCTAAAAACAAAAATCAAGCGCTCACGATCCCCGAGTTTGTATCCTCCATGCCCGTGCACTATAAAGTGACCATTCCTCGCAATCAGATCAAAAAAGGCGCGCCTGAACTGCTCAAACGTTATCCATGGATGCTGCAAGCTCAATACCAGAGAAGCACACCATCCTTAGAAATTTCATTCAGCGCCTCCGGTTTCCCCATTACCATCAGTCCGAGTGAGCGTGTTGTGGCAGCACCCAGCCTTAGCTGGATTCGCGATTGCCGCTCAAAGCATGATTACCACACCAAAGGTTTTGTCATTGGCTCGGGCCAACGCGCCAGCTTGAGCAAATCCGGCCAACGCTTTATCGAGCTCATCTGCGGCCAATTCTAAGCCAGTTCTAAGCCAGTTCTAAGCC
>CAWVVN010000058.1:0-13419 GCA_963933605.1 uncultured Verrucomicrobiales bacterium | reverse complement strand
TCTGCCTGATCATGTCTTCTGTCTTGTCTGGATGTTTGACTCCTGTAACTTAAAACCATGCCTGCACGCGGGGAAAAAATACGCGCCCTGTTAGCCACTGGGCGCATCGCCAATCTACCCACTGTCTGCAGCAATGTGCTGGCAGGATTTTGGCTATCGAGCTCACTTTACCCGGCTTGCTGCCTTGGCTCGATCAGCCAAGACAAGATGATCGTGCCGCTGCTCTTTTTGATGCTTTCTTGCTGCATGATCTACGTTGCTGGCTGCATGCTGGGGGATGCTGCAGATCTCCCATTCGATCGCAAAAACAGGCCTAGCCGACCTATACCTCAAGGCATCCTCACCGCCCGCTCGGTTCGATCCGCATCCTACGTGCTCTTTGCCCTTGCGCTAATCATTCTGTTTTTCGTCACCCCGGTCACCGCTCTTCTTAATGAACACCAGGCAAAGCTTCTCTCAGTGCGATGGACTGAGGCTATCCAAACTCATGAAATCGTCTTCGGATTACTGCTCTCCGGTGTCGTAATCTGCTACGCCTTTTATCACAAAAAAAACAAACCCGCCGCCCTCATCATGATGGGCTCATGCCGCTTTCTGCTCGTCATATTGGCGATGAGCTTTGCCCATAAAACCTTTCTTCAAATTGATCCTGCTGCAGCCGCTTGGCCAGGCCCACACCCACACTGGCTAGCAAGCTGGATGCTCATTCCCGCATTAGGTGTCGGCGCTTACACGATTTTACTCAGCTGGGTGGCCTCCACCGAGTCCAGACCTGGGGCATTCCAGTCCCGTAATATCCTCACCTTCCTTCTTCTTACGGTGCCTGCTAGCTCGCTAGCCATCATCTTTCTGATGCCAATCACAGAGCCCCTTCAATACATCAGTTATGCCGTCGCGCTGATACTCTGCTATCTCTGGATGTGTTATGGGCTGAAAGCGTTAAAAACCTCCAAGCCCGTTTTTGTATCTAGAGCGCTAGCTGGCTTCTGCCTCTTAGACGCAACATTCCTAGCACCCATTGAACCAATGGCGGCCGCCGTTTGCCTCATGCTCTTTGTGATTGCGCTTACACTTCAAAGAGTGGCGCCGGCTACATAACCCATCGTCCCCAGTCACGCCGAGGAGTTGACCACTAGCCCTTGCCGCGAGTCCGACTTGTTACTCGGCCAACACTCTTCTCGATAAACTTGATAATCTCGCCGGCGACATCTTTGTTGGTCGCCTTCTCAATGCCTTCAAGCCCTGGTGATGAGTTAACCTCTAATACGACTGGACCATGATTAGAGCGCAGTAAGTCAACACCGGCCAAGCTCAGGCCCATGATATTGGCTGCCCTCACTGCTGTTGATCTTTCCTCAGGAGTGATCTTCACCACAGTAGCATTTCCACCACGGTGCAGGTTTGAGCGGAACTCCCCCTCTTTTCCCTGCCGCTTCATCGAGGCGATCACTTTGCCGCCAACAACCAGACAGCGGATGTCTGCTCCTCCAGCCTCCTTGATAAATTCTTGAGCAAGAATATTAGCATCAAGCCCACGGAACGCCTCAATGACCGATTCAGCGGCTTTGGCAGTTTCCGCTAAAACAACACCAACTCCCTGAGTGCCCTCCAGTAATTTCACCACCACTGGCGCGCCACCACAGAGCTTAATCATGTGCCCCGTCGCCTTGGTGTCATGCGCAAAAGTAGTCACCGGCAAGCCAATCCCTTTACGAGCTAACAACTGCAGGCTGCGCAATTTGTCACGAGAGCGAGAAATGGCCACTGACTCATTGACCGAATACACCCCCATAATCTCAAACTGACGCACCACAGCTGTGCCGAAAAACGTCCTCGATGCACCCACCCTTGGAATGATGGCATCGTAACCTTTCAGCTCTTTATCTCCCAAGTAGATACTGGGCCTCATCGAGGTTATATTCATGTGACATCTCAGATAATCAATCACATCGACCTCGTGACCAGCACGTTCAGCAGCCTGCTTGAGACTTGAGGTTGAATAAAGTTTTGGATTGCGGGATAAAATTGCTAATTTCATAAGCGGTGATGGTGAGATTTTCCTGAGAAATAAATACTGTTACCAAAAATATGGGAGACTTGAGTATCGACAACAAAGTAGCCTGATAACGCTCTGCGGCCGAGCAGCAGAGGGCACTTCATAACGGAGCGATCTGCAAGACTGAAAAACACTTCCCACTGAAATCCTCCAGGCAACTTGACCATGGTCTTAATGACCAACCTGTTTCTAGCTACCCCCGTGGAGCTCTTGATTCTTTTTCTCGAAACCAGTGGCGCCTCACAAGCAATCACTTGGCCGTGGTGACTTGTTGTTTTGAAACTCACCATCTGTTTTCCATCTTGCTCGTAAATCTTCGACTCGGTGGCATTCAGGCTGGAGGTATAGGCTCCCGTATCCACCTTGGCTGTTAGCATATCAATGCCGAGCTCCGGCAGAGACAACCACTCACGACGGCCAATTAACATCTTGCTGCGAAGTCTTCCGTTTACGGGAAGATTGAGCTCCTCGGCCACTGCTAATGAGGCGGCTGGGCGTTTGGCAGTTCCCGATATGTAGGTGGTCGGCATGCACCTGTGATAACACGATATAGCGCCCAAACTCAAGAAATCCCTCTATTTAAAAATCAAGCTAATCCCGCAACGAAGGCGTGCATTTGGCGCTCAATTCCGCTACTCTGCAGCCGGACATGGGAAAAAAATACGCACGCAAACGCATTTCGCATCTTACTGTTGGTGATTTCTTTGAGAAACACGGTGAAGCGCTCAAGCTAGAACTCCAGGGAAAGGCTGTTGGTTTTGACCGTAAAATCATCGAGCCTACGGTTAATCATCCAGGACTCGCGCTCGCGGGATTCCTCTCTTATTTCGCCTACAAACGCGTTCAAGTACTTGGCAACTCAGAGCAGTCCTATCTCAGCAAGCGTGATAAAAAAGAGCGCGTATTACGCTTCAGCACCATTTGTGAGCGCGCCATTCCCTGTATTGTTACTTCTAGGAAGAAAATGCTTAGCCCTGAACTTCTCAAGGTAGCCAACGATGCAGGGATCGCTGTATTCACCACTCCGATGGTCACCATGAAATTCGTCAATGCGGCGACCTTACTTCTTGAGAATGACTTCGCTCAGTCCACTACTCGGCATGGCTGCATGGTCGATTTCAGAGGCGTCGGGGTGCTCATCATGGGGGAAAGCGGAACGGGTAAAAGCGAGATCGCGATCGGACTTTTAGAGCGTGGAGGTGCCCTTGTCGCCGACGACATGGTTATTCTTCGTAAAGTCGGTAACGAGATTGAGGCAAGCGCCAAGGAATTTGCCCGCGGTTTTATTGAAATGCGTGGCATTGGCATTATCAACGTGGCCAACATCTTTGGCCTTGGCAGCATCAGGACGCAGAAACGCCTCGATTTGGTAATCACACTCAAACCCTTCAGTGACCTAAATAATGTTGATCGTCTGGGAGTCAGTCGGAAAGCCTATCGAATCCTCGACCACGACATCACCAATGTAGAAATCCCCGTAGCCCCAGGACGAGATACTACACGCCTGGTTGCCATCACCTGCCTTGAGCACCAACTTCGCAGTGTCGGTTACGACATGGCCAATGAGTTTAATCAACGATTACTGGACAAAATGGCCGACGAAAAATCCGGTTTGCGCATTTAAGACCCTATTCTCTTGATAAATTGACTGAAAAAATCCCTTTTCCCCTGAGGGCCAGTCCTCTAGACTTGGGCGAAGCTCATTCTTCAATCCGATACAAAACGATGCCTACACGAGAATTCACCGTCACCAATAAGCTTGGGATCCATGCCCGCCCTGCCGCTCAGTTTGTCAAAACAGCGAGTAACTTTTCGTGTGATATTCAAGTGGAAAAAGACGACGAACAGGCAGACGGAAAGTCGATTATGGGACTAATGATGCTGGCTGCTGGCCATGGCTCAATCCTTACCATCACTACCAATGGTGACGATGAAGACATCGCCCTCGAGAAACTCGGCAGCCTGATTGCCCGTAATTTCGAGGAATAACAGCTTTTTGTTAAGCTATGCATAACTTGCCCAGGGGTAAGTTATACTTTGACCCACTGCCTCCTTATGTGCAAACATGGGGCTCATGCAAGGCACTGACAAAGAAATCGTCATCCAAGGGACGCCCGGATCTCCGGGAATCGCCTTTGGGCCTGTGCATGTCGTTGCACGCGGCTTCAATGCTCCAGAAGTCTATAAAATTAAGCCTTCCCATGTTGCAGGCGAACAAGAGCGTTTCCGAGAAGCCCTGGATAAAACCAAAATAGAACTCGATGCGCTGCGCAACCACATCCACAAACTATCAGGAGATGACCACGGCAAGATCTTTGATGCCCACCTCCTCGTTCTTGAAGACCGATCCCTCATCACCAAGGTCAATTCAGCCATCGAGGATCGCCACCAGAACGCGGAATATGGCTTTTACGCGGTCATGCAAACCTTTCTCGAGGCGATGCGCAGGATCAATGACCCCTATCTGAGGGAGCGCGCAGCCGACATTGATGACGTATGCCAGCGTGTATTGAGCAACTTCAAGCATGATGAAGAGCACGACTCCGCGGATCGGCCTGACCATCAACACATTCTGGTTTCCTTCGACCTCTCACCCAGTGACACCGCTTCCATTGACCGCAATCACGTTTTAGGCTTTGCCACTGAACAAGGAAGTATCAACTCCCACACCGTCATTCTTGCTCGGTCGCTGGGGATTCCAGCTATCGTCGGCCTTGAAGGTGCCGTCATTGATATCAAAACGCTCTCAGCCAGTATCCTTGATGGGTACACGGGTAAATTGATTCTCAATCCGAGCAAAGAAACCGTCAGCGACTACAAAAAACGGGCTCAAAAGAGAAAAATAGCGCGCAAAAAACTCGAAACCCTTCGCGAAGCTGAGACCACCACGACGGACGGCCACCACATCACTCTCTCTGCCAATATTGAATTCACCAATGAGCTCCCCATGGTCAAGGAGTCTGGTGCAGAAGGCGTCGGCTTGTTCCGCACCGAGTTTTACCTGCTTGATGGCGGCGAAATGCCGGATGAACTGTCTCAAGCTGATGTCTACACGGAGGTCGCCAAGGCAATGCACCCCAACCAGACGATTATCCGCACGCTCGATGCAGGTGGTGATAAAATTACCGCCGAGCCACTGACTCAACCAGAGCCCAACCCATTTCTTGGCTGGCGTGGCATCCGAGTCTCGCTGACACGCATAGCTCTCTTTAAAGAACAGCTACGCGCCATCCTCAGAGCCAGTGCTCACGGCAAACTAGGCATCATGTTCCCCATGGTTTCTGGCCTTCGTGAAGTCCGAGCTGCCAAAGAAGTTCTACAAACGGCCATGGATGAGCTGCGCGCAGAAAACATCCCCTTTGATCCGAACATCGAAGTCGGTGTGATGATTGAAATCCCCTCTGCCGCAATCATGGCTAATGAGATTGCACGTGAAGTCGACTTCTTCTCCATTGGAACAAACGACCTCATTCAATACACCGTGGCAGTGGATCGCGTGAATAACTACGTCGCCCATCTCTACAAGCCCACGCACCCTGCCGTTATCCGGCTCATGGACATCACCGTGCGTGCCGCCAAGGACAACAAAATCTGGACCGGTATTTGTGGTGAAATGGCGGGAGACCTCCTCATCATCCCCCTACTTGTTGGTCTTGGCATCGATGAATTGTCGGTTGGTGCTCACCAATTACCCAGCATCAAAAAAGCGATTCGCAGCCTCTCTCAAAAAGAGTGCTCAGAAATGGTAAAGGAAGCTCTGCAGGCCGCCTCCAGCCCTGAAATATCAGAACTGTCCCAGAGCATGGCGAAGCGTTGCTACCCAGATCTCTTGGAGTAATCAAGCCGCGCAATCAAAAGCTGGCTCAATCGTGAGACAGCCTTGTGCCATTCATCTGCCTCTCGTCTACCGACCTAGCGCTAGGCCTTGCGTGTAAAGACCAGGTTGGAATCATCACTCAAGGACTTGTCGTAAGCATAACCGCCATCCTTGAAGCGCTTTAACCCTGCCGGACTCGTGATCCGCTTTCGGATTGCCCATGATGCCATCATGCCTCGCGCTTTTTTAGCGTAGAAGGAGATGATTTTATATTGGCCGTTTTTCCAATCCTTGAACACCGGAGTGACCACCGGTGATTTCAGATCCTTGGGCTGGACCGATGAAAAATACTCATTGGAGGCAAGGTTGATGACCGCATCATTAGCGCCTTTGAGTTCCTTGTTGAGGCTATCGGTCAGCAAGCTCCCCCAGAAATGATAGAGATTTGGGCCCCGCTCATTGGTCAACTTCGTCCCCATCTCTAGCCGGTAGGGAAGCATCAAGTCGAGAGGCCTCAAAATGCCATACAGGCCAGAGAGAATCCGGATACTCTTTTGCGCCTCGGCAAAGTCCTCCTTGTCCCATTCTTCCACCGCAAGCCCTTGATAAACATCACCCGTGAATGCCAGAATTGCCTGGCGTGCCTCAGGCTTACTGTAATCCTCGCGCCAATCATCAAACCTGCCAGCATTGAGCTGAGCCAACTTGCTAGAAATACCCATCAGGGCCTCCAACTCAGCCGGCTTCATATGCTTGAGGTCACGGGCCAACTCGGCCGAGTGATCAAGAAATCGAGGCATCGTTGCCCGAACCGCTGGCGCCTCAGAATCGTAATCGAGACTTTTGGCGGGTGACAATAGATAGAGCATTGTACTTCTGAAAAAGGGAATGGGGCTTAGCCGCTTGCGAGCTTAGCTAGAAGCGTTCCAGTCTTTAATCCGATCAGCCTGAGCTGCAAATAAAGCATCTGTGCTGTCGTGAATCTCGATGGAGTCGATGGTATCTCCTTGGCCAATCGCATCAACAATGTCCTGACCTTCGGTCACTTCACCAAACACGGTATGCTTGCCATCAAGGTGAGGCGTAGGACCATGGGTGACGAAAAACTGCGAGCCATTGGTGTTTGGGCCGGCATTTGCCATGGAGAGAATACCAGGCTTATCATGCTTTAGGTGAGGCTTACATTCACACTCAAACTTATAACCAGGACCTCCCATACCTGAACCTGTCGGGTCTCCACCCTGGATCATGAAGTTGGGAATCACGCGGTGAAACACAATGCCGTCATAGAATCCGCGGCTGGCAAGGTTGAGGAAACTAGCGCAGGTTACTTCGGTATCTGCGGCAAACATAAGGATCTTGATCGGTCCTTTGCTCGTGGTCATGGTAATGTTGATATTTTCGATGTCGCTCATGTCCCGAAGAAAAAACCACGTCCACCATAAAATGCACGGATTTTTTTCAGATATTGATGATGATGCGACCTGAGGAGCTCATTTAGACCTAATCCCTCGCATTTTTTGCATTTTATGCTAATATAATGTTACTTTCTCACGTATTCACCCATATGCACGGCAAGGACTTTGACATCAGAATCAATACCCCACATCGTATCCGTTTCACGAGGGGTGCGTTTGCCCACGAAAACCGCTTACTGGTTGACCTCCTCCAAACCAACGGACAGGCCAAGGTCATTGCCTTTATCGACAGCGGTGTTGCCCAAGCATTTCCTGAACTTGAATCACAGGTAAGCGATTACCTCGAGCATATGCCAGGCTTTGTATCCAGAGGCACCATCGTGCAAGCTGGAGGTGAAGGTTGCAAACGAGATGCCAACACCTTGCAAGCTGCATGGGACATCCTCGAAAACGCCGGCATTGATCGGCACTCCTATATCATCTGCATCGGCGGCGGTGCCTATCTTGACGTCATCGGCCTGGCCGCGGCTACCGCTCATCGAGGCATCCGCCTAGTGCGCTTTCCCACCACGGTACTCGCCCAAGACGATAGTGGCGTGGGCGTGAAAAACGGCATCAATGCCTACGGCAAAAAAAACTTCATCGGCACGTTCGCCGTTCCCTACGCCGTCATCAATGATTTTTCCTTTCTCCACGGACAGCCTGAGCTCAGCCGCAGAGCCGGTATTATCGAAGCCGTCAAGGTAGCCCTTGTTAAGGATGCCGCCTTCTTTCGCTGGATCGAAGATCAATGCGAAAAACTTGCCAAGCTTCACCCACACACTCTTGAAGAAACGGTAGAACGCTCTGCACTACTCCACGCCGCGCACATTGCTTACGGTGGCGATCCTTTTGAAACCGGCAACAGCAGACCCCTTGATTTTGGCCACTGGGCAGCACACAAGCTCGAGCAACTCACCGACTTTGAACTTAGCCACGCCGAAGCCGTCAGCATTGGCGTTGCCCTTGATACCCTGTACTCATGGAAATCTGGGCGGCTCGATGAAGCGTCGGCGATGCGCATTCTCAAGGTAATCAACAAACTCCAGCTACCGACTTGGCACGCCTCGCTCGAGCAAAAGTGCGCCAATGGCACCAGAGAGGTATTCAATGGCCTCGAGGAATTCCGCGAGCACCTGGGTGGCGAACTCACCGTTTTACTGCTCCGTGATATCGGCAAGGGAGAAGATGTTCACTCAATGGATGAAATCCTGTTAGATGAGTGCATTGATTGGCTGGCAACGCAAGCTACACTTCCTGTGAAGTCTTAAAGTGCATCTTTGCCACCTTTGGTAGGATCTCCTCGCCGTGTTTGTCAATGAGCTCTCGCGCGGCATCGAGCACATGAGGCCCAGCACCGAGCGGAATCTTCACGCCTGACTTCTCACTGGAATCCGTGATCCATTTCACAAACCGCTCACGTGCGAGGATCGAGGCAGCAGCAACCGCTACATCACTCTCCCCCTTGGTCCTTTGCTCAAGCTTGAGATCAAGCCCGTGACGAGCCAACTCCTTTTCCAACACCTCCTTGCGGGCAAACTGATCACTCAAGGCGCGAGGACAATCTGGCACCTTCTCCGCCAGACTCTTGATCACTCGTGCGTGGCCCCAAGCGAGCAAGCGATTGAGATTTCTGAATGAACTGTACATCTCGTTGTATCGCTCGGGCCCTATACTGATCACCTCATAGGCAACCCCAGGTGTGGCACGAATAATCCCGGCTAATTTTGCAATCTTGGCCGCACTGGTAATGCGTTTGCTATCCATCACGCCGGCATCCATCAACGCACGAGTTGATACGGCATCGGTGTAGGCTCCGGCTACGACAAGCGGGCCAAAAAAATCACCTTTGCCACTCTCATCAATACCAAAGTGCGGGCTGAACATATCCGGCTCATTGACCTCCTCATAGCCCAACCTCGCTTCACCAAAAACCATCGGCTCAAGTGTAAACCTGACAAAGTCCTCCGTATCTCCACCCTGCACCAACACCTTGGGGCCTTTCTCATAGACGGTGACACTGAGTTTTCCTTTTTTACCTGAAAAATGAGCATACGCTTTCTGCTTCATCTCGAAACCGCCTTCCACCAAGATCTTGCGGATCACCTCCACCTTGTCAGCACTGATCGGCATTGTGTAACTCGACAAGGCCATCAGCTTAACTCCTTCCTGACCATTTCCGCATAGGCCTCAGCCAGCCGCCCAGTCACGTCCCCTGTCACGGCCTCTGTTGCCCGAGCTTCGGGCCCCAGCAATACAGCCGCTTGAATTTCACGTAGTGAACTCGTCAAAAATATTTCGTCGGCACGATCTATATCTTGCGCGCCAAGCTGACACTCCTTGATCGGCAGATCGAGATCAGCGCACAAACCAATCACCAACTGCCTGGTCACGCCTGGCAGGCAACCACTCGCTAGTGATGGCGTTTGCACAACACCATCCTTGACGACAAATACATTCGACATCGAACCCTCGGCCAAATGCCCCTGAGAGTTAAGCATCAAGGCCTCGTCTGCTCCAGCATTGAGTGCATGGCGGTAAGCCAGCACATGATCTGCGTATGATGTTGATTTCACTCCCGCAGTCGCCGCGCGCTCATTGATCACAAAGGGCACCCATGCAAGCTTAGCCGAGTCACCGCCACTGGCAGAATCGGCAGCTTGGGCAGTGACCATCACGTCACCTTGTTCACGACCTCCGCCGAGTTGATTGACACCACCAGTCAAGGTTACCCTGATGCGATAGCGTCCCTGATGATAATGGTTCGCGTCAATGACCTCGGTGATCGCTGCGGTAATGACCGAACGCTCAGGCACGGGCAAAGCGAACACCTCAGCCGACTTGATAAGCCGCGCATGATGTAAGTCATAGGCAAAGACCTTACCGTCATAAGCCGCCATGGTTTCAAAAACGCCAAGGCCCACAGTCAAGCCCAAGTCAAATGGCGACACACAAGCCTCATTGGCAGAAATCAATTCTCCGTTTAACGAAATCATAGGGGCGGCACTCATCGATAGCTAAGTATTGTCTGACAGGCCTAACGGTCAAGCGCGCTCTGCAGTCGTTGCATAGCATATTTCATTTCCTCCTCATTAATCACGAATGGAGGCGTGAACGCCAACACATTGCCCTCAGCTCCATCAGCTAACATGAACACCCCCTGCTGCATCATCTTAACGAGCACACTACCAGCCACATCCCCTGCCGCACTACCGTCTGCATGCCTCAGCTCCATACCGAGCATCAGCCCCCTACCCCGCACCTCATGAATAAGCGGGCTCTTGATTTGATTGAGCATCTCTCTGAGCAGCATAGACTTGGCTTCGACTTCCCCTTGCACTTGATCTGTGGCGTGAGCCTGCAACGAAGCGACCGCCATCGCGCATCCCACGGGGTTACCCAAAAACGTGCTCGTATGCAGCGCCTCACCCTCCGACTTAGGCCAGGCATCCATCACCGCTGCTTTACCCACACAGGCAGAGATCGGGTAACCTCCACTAAGAGACTTACCCAAACAAATCATATCCGGTGCCACGCCCTCCCAGTCACAGGCAAACATTTTGCCGGTACGGTTAAAACCACTGTAGACCTCATCATAGATCAGCACCACATCATTGGCATCACACCATGCACGCAGCTTCGCCAGAAAACCATCTGGAGGCACCACCTTGCCTCCGCGCCCCTGAATAGGCTCAACCAAAAGTGCACCGACATGCTCAGCATTGAGCTCCTTAAGCTGATGATCCAGCACCCCCATTTCATAATCATCTGTTGGGAAATCAAGCTGCGCGCGCAAAGGCGCCAACTGGCCTTCAAACGGCCTACGGAACTTCTCAATCCCCGCTCCTAAAAGAGCACCATAACCCAGACCATGGTAGCCGTTTTTAAAACTCACCAAGCCAGCTTTACCCGTAGCCATCACTGCGGTTTTTAAGGCAGTCTCCACCGCCTCAAATCCCGAGTTACTTAAGGTCGTCTTGCCCACACCCTCATTCCAGCGTTCAAAGGTCATTGCCGACAACAGCTGACACACCTCCACTTTTAATGCGGTGGGATGCACATCGCCCATGCCATGAATGAGATGCTTTGACTGCTCAGCCATCACTGCCGCTGACCAGCCGTGACCCAGACCCGCCACACCAAAGGCAGCGGTAAGATCGATGAATCGGTTGCCATCCTCGTCCCAGACATTGATGCCATCAGCACGCTTCCAGAAAACCGGCCAATCCTCAGCCATATAGGTCACATTTCTACACTCATAACGCTTGAGCTCATCAGCCAGCGCAAGGGAGCGAGGGCCGGGGATCTTTGTGACGAGCTCAGGAAGCATGCTTGGATTCTACCGTGGAAATACCAGCTGTCCAGCCACAGCTTGTCGTGGCATCAATATGCCTAAATTTCGCATTGCGTAACAACGCCCAAAAACTTAAGACCCATAGGTAATGGACATTAACTTCGAACAAATCATCGAGCAAATCACCCAGCTTTCAGCCCAATATGGTTTTAAGTTGATCACTGCCATCATCAGCCTGTGGATCGGCTGGAAGATCGTCAACGTGCTCTGTAAGGCGCTCGAAAAATGGTTCGATAAAGTAGATTACGATCAAGCGCTTGAGACCTTCATCCTGAGCCTGGCATCGATGTCACTCAGAGTTCTCTTGATCATTACCTGTGCCAGTATTGCCGGTTTCCCGATGACCTCTTTTGTCGCCATCCTCGGTGCCGCAGGACTCGCGGTAGGCATGGCTCTCTCAGGAACTCTGCAGAATTTCGCCGGAGGTGTTCTCATTCTCATTCTTAAACCCTTTAAAGTCGGTGATTTCATTGAGACCCAAGGGCACAGCGGCAAGGTGCGTAGCATTCAGATTTTCAACACCGTCATCAATACCGGCGACAACAAACGCATCATCTTGCCCAATGGACCCGTTGCCACGGGCTCATTGATTAACTACTCAGCAGAAGACAAGCGCCGCGTTGATTTCACCTTCGGCATCAGCTACGATGACGACATCGATCAAGCAAAAGAGGTATTAAGCTCGATCATCAATGCGGATGAAAGGGTCGATCGTGATCCTGAACCTCTCATCGCCGTTCACGCATTGGCCGACAACTCGGTTAACATCATTGTTCGTGTTTGGGCCAACTCCAGCGACTATTGGGGGATTTACTTTGATGTCACTGAGCAGGTCAAAAAAGCCTTCGACAAAGAAGGGCTCTCATTCCCATTCCCTCAGACAGATATTCACCTGCACAAGATCGAAGGTTAATATTGGACAAATTCAATATTAGCCGAACCGCCAGCTGATCACGGCTGCTTTTTATTGGCTCTGCTCTTGAACTCTTGAGCAATGCCCGTGATGCTTACACGCGTGATACGAGCTATTATTTTTGATTTGGATGGCACCTTGGTTCATTCCTTGTCGGGCATCGCCAAGGCCCTCAACACGATCCTTGAACATCACCAGCTGCCCACCCATAGCGAGAGCACCGTTCGCACCTTCATTGGCGATGGCATCGTTAAACTTGTCGAGCGCGCCTGCCCAGACGGTTATGATCCTGGGCAAATGGCAGAACTCACTGGTGCGGTGAGTAATGCATACGCCGCCGCTTGGAAAGATGGCACCGTCCCCTATACCGGAGTGAACGAGACACTCACCGCACTGCTGCAGAGGGGAACCAAGATTGCCGTTCTGTCAAACAAACCGCATGCCTTCTGCGAGCAAATCACCGATCTCATTTTCCCAGACATCACCTTCACCGCAGTTGTCGGCCAGCATCAAGGCGTGCCTACCAAGCCAGACCCCACAGGCGCACTCGATCTAGCAAAGCTCTTAGATGTATCACCTGAGGAGATTGCCTTTGTGGGAGACTCCACCGTTGATATCGCCACCGCACACAATGCGGGCATGATCTCCGTTGCCGCCACCTGGGGCTATCATGACCTTGCTGACCTCATCTCCGAATCCCCTACGCACCGGATCGATGGCATCAATGAATTGCTCGATATCTTAAACAACTAGGCACCGTAAAATGTCCTACTCATCCCAGCCTTCCGACACTAGCGGCATGCCAAGCGGCATCCCCTACAT
>CAWVVN010000057.1:0-13422 GCA_963933605.1 uncultured Verrucomicrobiales bacterium | reverse complement strand
CGATCGCCCACTGGGCGTGCTCAGCCACCAGCGCATCCTCACCTGTGGCCATGCGCTGCAATGCCGGCAAATCATCATCACTGCCGACATTGCCTAAGGCGACGCAGACATTGCGTAAAAACCGGCTGCGTTTGATTCTCTTAATCGGTGACTTGGCAAACAGGCTACGGAAACCATCATCATCGAGCTCTAAAAAATCCCGCAAGCGATTCTGAAAAATAGACTCCCGCGCGTGAAAGCGTGTCTCTCGACTAATTTGAGCAAAACGATTCCACGGACATGCGTCCAAGCAATCATCACAGCCATAAATACGATCCCCTATTTGTTTGCGAAACTCCAAGGGAATTGAGCCCTTATGCTCAATGGTCAGATAAGAAATACAACGCCGTGCATCCATACGGTGCGGTGCGGTAATGGCATTGGTTGGGCAGGCATCAATGCAGCGGGTGCATTTGCCACAGTGATCTCCAAAAGGAAGATCAGGAGGAAGATCTAATGTCGTGATCAACTCAGCGAGAAAAAACCAAGTGCCCAGTTTACGATGAATTTGCACCGTAGATTTCCCACTCCAGCCGAGCCCTGAGTCAGTCGCAAAATCACGCTCTAAGAGAGGACCCGTATCGGTGTAGAAACGCTGTATTCCACCCAGGCCTTCCATCGCTAGATTCATCTCCTTGAGCCTCTCCTCAATGACATCATGGTAATCATCATTCCATGCATAACGCGCAATGCGGTAATCTACATCTGGATCCTCAGCTCCCGGAAAATAATTCATCGCCAAGCTCACCACTGAAAACGCGCCCTCAAGCACCTTGGCTGGGTCCACTCGCCGCTCCACATTGCGCTCAAGCCACTTCATGTCACCAGCACAGCCGTCCTCGATCCAGCGCTTGTATTCTTCGGCATGCGTAGCCACCTTGGCTCGTGATATGCGGCAATCATCAAAACCCAGCTTCTTTGCAATAAACTGAACGTTCTGTTTTGCTATCTGCTTATCCATGCTCACGCGTTGCGAGCCTACATAGCGGCTACCGGATGTCGAGGTCATCCATCATGATACGGATGCGTTTTTGCGAAACCTTAGTCCTGCGTCGCAATCCAGGGGCAAACTCAGATGCACGCCACTCCATGAGCTGCCAACCACACGGCCACAGCTTGACATCATTCGGATCCGCTTTCCATGCCGCGTACCATGGACTCCATAAATGCTGCACCCGCTCGCGCTTCTCATCATCCTTCGCCTGAGGCAAACTCTGCAAACGCACCAGCCGCTCTTCCATCGCATGAAAATAACGTCCATATTCACAAAATCTCTCATAGCCCGCTCGCCAGATAAAACCACTTGTTAACAACCAATCCATTTCCTCCTCCAGGTCCTCGACTACCACCTGCAAGTGCCGGTCATTACGATGATCTTCCATCCATTCAGAGACCCGCCCACGACTCTCACACATATCCTCAAATCCATGAGCAATATTCTCCGCACAGTGAAACAGCTCTCCTTTGCCGCTGTCAGATGCCGCCAAGAAACCCTCCTCATTTCGCGGCAAGGGACTGCCCAGAGCTCCCTCACAGGAGACGCGTAACATCTGCTCAAGAGCCTCACCATTCTTGTTCTCCATCACCGGTAACATCAGCTTACCTGCCATGCCGAGAGGAAACTTCTTGATGACGTATTCACAATGGCTCGCCTGATTGATGAGTAATAAGCGCACACAGCCAGCACGGTGACTTTCATCTGCCATGGCACGGTACAAATACGCACGCATACCAACGGTCTCACCTTCATCCACCAAGGCAGGAAATACCCCCTGCTCTGCCTCCTCTGGAACCTCGCCAAAATCCCAGCCTTCGCCACCCGTCATCTCCCACTCCTCATTGACCTGAACCTCAAGCTTCTCCCTCATCATGCCCGCAAGATTTTGCCTCATCTCCTCGACAGACTCAGTGTAAGCAAGCTCCTCTTCCTGATCACTCCAGACACGAAGCTTAGGCCTTAAATTATCGGGCAGTCGATCCTCATCAAACATCTCAGGCTCGATGATATGACCACTTTTTTTCGAGAGGAAATCGGCCAGTTCCACTTTCAGCTGCCGCGCTGGCTCCCAGCCCTTCCACTCCGTCACAAAAGCTTGTGCCACGTCCCTCGCTGGCGAACAAACCTGCCGCTGACTCTTCGGCAGCGACCTCACTAACAGATACACTCGCTCTTGCAAAATACCAGAGACTCCCCAGCTAATGATGTGATCGGGGAAATCAACGACCTGATCTAGGCTGATCTCAAACACCACCCCGTCTGCCCGCCCCCCGGGATTATCCGCGTAGCTGACATCATAGCTCAGCTCACCGTGATGCACACAATCGGGAAAATCAGTCAGATCTTCCATTTCACCCCAGATGCAATCTTGCACAGTGAGCATCAGCTGCTCTTCGTTGTTAGCCGTCGTGCGCCATTTCTGAAATGCCTTAGCCGTGCAAATATGACCTGGAATTCGTGCTGAGAAAAAATCAAACACCGCTTCATCTGACCACAGACCACCGGCGCGGCGCAGCTTGTGCTCAGCGCCCTCAATCTCATCACGCACTTCGTCTAATCGGACAAGAAACTCGCCCCGTGTTCGCAGGCCACCCCCAAGGATAGCCTCTCTGACAAAAACCTCATGCGCATCTTCTGGGCTTACCCGGCCGTAAAAAACCTTACGCCCGTCAACAATCGTCAAACCGCCGCAGAGCACGGTCTCCTTGCCATACACCGCGCCCTGATGTTCGTCCCACACTGGTGAGTGGTAGCGATGACGGCAAAGGTGAGGCACCATCTCCTCCACCCACTTCACATCAATCGCAGAAACCTTCCTTGCCCAGACACGCGTGGTCTCGACCAGCTCAAAACCCAACAACCACTCCACCTTCTTCTTACCAAACAAGCCCGAACCTGGAAAGATCGCAAATTCCCGCCCGCCCGTGCCACGATAAGTGCGCTTCTCCTTATCCCAGAAACCAAACTGCATCGGGATACCTGCCATCAGCGACTTGTGCATCTCATCCTCATCACCCCACTGCTTTCGGTCAGTCGGTAGTGCTGCCGTCTTCACCTTCAGAGTATCACGCACCACACGGCTCAACTCCCTAACAATCTGATCCCACTCAAGCACTCTACGGAAACTCAGGAAGTTTTGTTTACAGTACTTCCGTAGCTGATTGCGCTTAAAGCCTTTTTTATCACGAAACGTGGAAACGGCAGACCAAATATGCAGCAAGGTCAGAAAATCAGACTGCGCATCATTAAACTTCTTATGCGCATTGTCAGCCTCGGTCTGCTTTTCCTGAGGTCGCTCACGCACGTCCATCACACTCATGCCACCCACCATGACCAATACAGAATCAAGAACCTTGCGCCGAGATGCCTCGATCAACATTCTGCCCAAGCGTGGATCAAGCGGAAGTCTTGCCAACTTGTAACCCATATCGGTGAGGCTTCCATCTTCCGCCATCGCCTCTACCTCTTCTAGGGTCCGGTGCCCCTCGCTGATCGCTTTCGCCGATGGCGGGCTGAGAAAGGGGAACTCACGCACGTCCGGAAGCTTCAATGACTTCATCCGTAGGATCACCCCCGCCAGCGAGCTTCGCCGTATCTCGGGATCGGTGTATTCCTCAGACATCTCATGCACCTCCTCGCTATAGAGCCGAACGCAAACACCATCACTGACACGGCCACAACGCCCGCGACGCTGCCGCGCACTCGCCTGGCTGATCTGCTCGATCTGAAGTCGCTGGATTTGCCGCGTAGGATTCCACCTGCTCACCCGGGCCAAGCCACTATCAATAACGTAAACGATCCCCGGGATCGTCACTGAGGTCTCCGCCACGTTGGTCGCCAGCACTACCCGTCTGTTAGACCCGCCTGTATTAAAGACCCTCTCCTGGGCATCGAGCCCAAGCCGGGCAAACAGAGGTAGAATTTCTGTAGCCGGAAGATCTCTCCCCTCCAAGGCATCGACACACTCTCGGATCTCACGCTCACCCGGCATAAAAATCAAAAGGTCCCCACGACTATCCATATCCGTCACCCACTCGACAGCACGCACCACACGCCTCGATAAATCCTCCCCATCCGTGAGCGGAGGTAAATAATGATCCTCCACCGGAAATGTTCTACCCTCGACATTGACCACTGGTGCCCCGTCAAAATACTCCGAAAACATGCCAGCATCCATGGTCGCAGAGCTCACCACCACGCGCAGATCCTTGCGGCGCTCCAGCAGGTTTTTTAAATAGCCTAACAAAAAATCAATATTCAGACTGCGCTCATGCGCCTCATCAATGATCAAGGTATCATACTGCCTCAAATCCCTGTCCCGCTGTGTTTCGGCCAGCAGAATCCCGTCCGTCATAAACTTAATCACCGTCTCATCCCTCACCTTCTCGACAAATCTCACTTGGTAACCTACCCGATCACCAAGACTCGTGCCCATCTCCTCTGCCACCCGGCGTGCCACCGTCGCCGCCGCCAGACGTCGTGGCTGGGTACATCCGACGCGCCCCGTCTTACCTTCCTCACAGGCTAGTTCATAGGCCATCTTCGGCAGCTGCGTTGTTTTACCGCTGCCCGTCTCCCCCACCACGATCACCACCTGATGCCCACGCATTGCCTCCATGATCTCATCACGGCGCTGCGCCACGGGGAGGTCAGGATAATCAATCTGCGGAAGCTCGCTCACAGCACCATGCTGGACAGATTAGGCCAGCACGCAAAGGGCGAAAAAAGGATCCTCACAGAAATATTAATACTTGAGCTCAAGCTACCTCCTCAATCACTCCTCTGTCGTCTTCAGCTTATCACCAGCAAACAACAGCGTATGGTGCTGAACATATTGACTGATCAGGCGGCTATGGCTTAGACCGGAGGCTTGCGCCATTTCATGTAAGGTGCTGCGGCTCTCAGGGAAATCATAGGTTTCAACATGGGCGCAGGCTTCGTCGAGCTGATCCTCAGGAACCTTGCTCCAGGTCTCACGCATAAATTTTAAATACCCCCCGAGGTAATGTTCCCGGCTTTTCTTTTCTTGCCGAACAATATCTACCATTACCAACCAACCACCAGCCGACGAGCATCTCGCAGCTATATGTTGATAACAAAAAAGTGAATTTACGTTAATACCTCACCATACCAAGGAGATTCTCAACCGAGCTCAGCAGAAGCTGGCCAGCATTGACTCATATCCCTTCGACTTACTGCTTGATTCAGCACCCCGCACAAGCAACCTTGCCTGCGTGCAAAAAGACCGCAAAGATTTCAACTCCAATTTCAACTCCATTGCCGACGCGATCGCGAATGCTGCCGCCGTGCTCATCGACTTTGACGGTGTCATTATTGATAGTGAGTGGCCGATCTATCAAACATGGCGACGTGTTTTCCAAAGTCAGGGACATGAGCTCTCACAAGATATTTACATCCGCTGCATTGGTTCTGATTTTGATACCTGGTCACCACCTGCCTACCTAGAGGAACTCACTGGGGAAACTTTTGATTGGGACAAAATCAACGCCGAGCGTCAGGTCGAACTGACGCGTGACTTAGAAGATGCCGAACCCATGCCCGGAGCGGCAGAGTTACTTAAAAAACTGGAACACTCCCCATCCGCGATCGTATCAAGCTCGTCACATCGTTGGGTTGATGGCTGGATGAACAAACTCGACTTGATGCCTCTGGTCAACACCACCGTATGCAAAGGTGACGCGCCCAAAATCAAACCTGCACCTGACCTTTTCCTTGAAGCAGCGCGGCAATTAAATGTCGAGCCATCTGACTGCCTTGTCATTGAAGATTCACACAACGGCATGCACGCCGCTCATGCGGCAGGCATGGAGGTGCTCGCCGTACCAAACCGGCTGACCAGTATTCTAGATTTTAGTCAGGCGGCGTGGTTTGCAGAATCACTCAGTGAGCTTATCTCGTCAGACACGGCACAGCCCGGATCTTAACCCGTCGTTCTTAAGCCACTGGCAATCGCATTGACCGAAAACTGAAGAGAATTCAGCAAGGCTGCTGTTTTTTCTTCGTCGTCACCCTGCATCGCTTCACGCCACTCACTGAGCAGGCGGATCTGCTGTTGGTGCAGCAGATACAGTGAGAACTCACGTGTCTCAAGTGTGCGTAACATCCTTGGACGGCGTTCTGCAAAGGGGGAGCCAAAGACCTCATCGATCATTTTACCCGTTAACTCAAACTCCTCGGTTATCATGGTCTGGAAAAACGTGCGCAGTTTCTTATCCTTCACTAGATCGGCGTAGCCATTCATGAGTTTAAGGTCTGCACTTGCCAGATTTGTCTCCACGTTGGTGAGTAAATATCTCAAGAAAGGTGAGGTTTGCACCATCACGGTCAGCCCATCAAAGCCCGCTCTGTTTTCAGACTTAAGCTTTTGCAAGGCGGCACCTACTCCATACCATCCCGGCAAGTAATAACGAGCTTGGGTCCAGCTAAACACCCAGGGAATGGCGCGCAAATCATCCAGGCTAGCACCGCCAGTACGGCTTGATGGTCGGGAGCCAAACCGGCCATGCTCAAGAGCATCAATGGGCGTTGCCTGACGATAAAATTCAATGAAACCGGGTGCTTCAATCAACTCACGATAACTCTTGCGGCTGGCTGTGGATAGCCAGTCCATAATCTCGCAGTAATCAGAATCCCCTAACGCAGCCGTATCTTTTTCTTTGCTGTTAAAGATGGTCACGCTGGCGACGCCAGCCACGAGCAATTCAAGATTGTAGGTTGCGTTGGATAAATGAGAATATTTTCTAGGAATAACCTCCCCCTGTTCGGTCACTCTCATGGCACCATTAAGGCTGCCATGAGGTAAGGAACGCAGAAACCATTTCACAGGGCCAGCACCCCGACTAATCGTGCCGCCACGGCCATGGAAGAACTCACAACGTGCTCCAGCTTCACTGCATGCATCAGTGATCTGCGCCTGCGCTTTCTGCAAAGACCATTGGCCAGATAACAGCCCGCTGTCTTTGTTGCTGTCACTGTAACCAACCATAACCGCCATCGTCTGCACCCCACTGTCAGAGGTAATATAATGGCCCTGCGGAGCTGTGGAGAAATAAGCCCTTACGATCTCACCGCCTCGATCAAGGTCATCACCCGTCTCAAAGAGTGGGCAGGCAGCAATACGACTTACCCACATTCCATTTTTCCAATCTGCCATGTGGCCCTCCCGCGCCAATAAATGAACGAGGAGTAGGTCCGAAACACTCCTAGTCATGCTGACAATATAGAGACCAAAACATATGTCCCCATACTTACGGGCATGCCTTCGCAAAACTCTGAAACAGTCCATCACCTTGCCTATTTCACTCTCAGGATCTGCTTTCCAAGGACGCCAGGGGCGTTCGTTTTTCAACTCTGTGAGGAGAAAATCAACCCGCTTCTCCTCACCCCATGAGCCATAGTTCGCGGCATCTTCCACCCCGACAATTTCCAGCATTTGCATAGCCGCTTTGTCGTGGAATGGTGAATTCTGGCGGACATCCAGAGATGCCAAATGAAATCCAAAAACCTCGACCAGCCGGCGCAATGGGTGAATGACATTGTCCGATGTGGAGCAGGCCCCCACCTCTTTGAGCGTGCGCTCCATCAAATCAAGGTCTGCCACATAATCTTCGGCGAGGAGATATGGCGCCCTATTGCTATCAATGAGTTTTTCACGTATCAGGTAGCAGAGACAACGCCATGGCTCGCGTGCGTGGATCGCCGCTATATCCCTGCCCTGTTTTCCCTGCTCTCTGGTCAGCTCGATGACTCTGCTAGATAAATCTGCAGGAACTTGGGCAGAGACTGGCGACAAGGTCAAAATATCTGCTGCTTCACGTATGCCCTTAGCATGGATGCGTAGCGCGTGTTTTCTGAGTCGACGCAAGGCATCAGCGGTAACATCAGCGGTAACCAGTGGGTGACCATCACGATCACCACCAACCCAGGTGCCGAATTGCAGCTTAGGATAAGCAGATGCTTTGCGAAGCTCTGCAACATCCCAACCCACATTGACCCAGGCCGCTTCCAACGAGGCATCGAGTTTTGCCACGACCGAGGGGAATACGTCGCGCAAATAATAAATCGTCTGTCGAAGTTCGCCCACGATACTTGGACGCGAGGCATGGATCTCCCCGGTATGCCAAAGTGTTTCGAGGCCCACCTTGATGGAATTCATCACTGATGAAAGGCTCAATGGATCATCCAGACTGCGATCCCAACGGACTAAATCTTTGTAAATGGCGAGGTGACGCTCACGCACGGTGTGACGTTTGGCCTCCGTAGGGTGCGCGGTTAACACGGGAGTCACCTTGATTTCTTTTAACGCTTCAATGACTTGGTCTTGGGTAAAACCGGCTTTATGAAGGGCTGCGATCACGCTTCCCCACATGCCACGCTCGGCGGCAATACCAAAATCTCTCCTGCGTCTCTGCCTAACCACCGTGGCTGTGCGCTCCTCAACAATATTGAGTATCTCAAAGCAAACAGCCTGTAGTTGCGCCATCGAGGCCATGCCTTCTGTATCCATGGGGTGTTGCACCACTTGTTTTTCACGCCATGGAATACTATCGGTGAAGTCTATTTCCTCAGTAAGAACCTCAGCAAGACTATCCATCAAAATGCGGAGACGTTGCTTGAGGTCGATAAAACCCTGCTCGCGATAGTCTTTGTTGGCAACAGCGAGGCTATTTGCAGGCTCTTGAGAGGTATTATTTGAATCCATATTATACACCAAAAAAATAATAGTGATACAGCTCCCTGTCCAGAAAGATCATGAGGCCAATGAGTCATGTTTACTGGTTTGATGCCTTGGGGGTTGTGGACTCGCTACTGATGATGTAGAAATTCACCAGACGATGATTTCATTTGCAGAAGAAGCAGGCACCCACCGTGTTCCCGGTGAGCTGGTTACAGAAATGGAACAGATGTTCTCCACCGATGGAGGGCTATCTGCGTCACCTGATTTTGAGTATCGGCCACAGCAACAGCAAATGGCCATGGCCGTAGCTGAAGCTTTAGACCAGCGCCACGTGCTATGTGCAGAAGCTGGCACCGGAGTGGGTAAATCATTAGCCTATCTCATTCCGGCAGCAAAATTTGCTATGGAGAGCGGCAGAAAGGCCATCATATCTACGCACACGATCAACCTTCAGGAACAGCTCATCAGCAAAGATATTCCGCTGGCTAACAAAATTCTTGGTGGCGGCCTGCATGCAGCCTTACTCAAGGGACGCGGCAACTATCTCTGCCCACTTAGAATGAGGCGGGCCATGGACCAAGCAGGCGACTTATTTAGCACCAGTGAGTCCGAGGAAATGAAGGCGATCTGGGACTGGGCCGAGGGCACGAAAGATGGCACTAAAAGTGATCTGGATTTTATTCCCACACCGAAAGTCTGGGCTCAAGTTTGTAGTGATGGCTCCGTCTGCACCCAGCGCACATGCGGCAGAAATGGCAACTGCTTCTACCAACTGGCGCGCAAGGAGATGGAGGCTGCTAATGTGGTCGTGGTCAATCACACCCTATTTTTCTCCCTCTTTGTGCTCAACGAACTTCCTGATGATGATTTGGGTTATCTCTTTGCTGATGACTTTGTTGTCTTCGATGAGGCCCATACCCTCGAGCATGTAGCCGCAACGCAGCTGGGTTTACGACAGAGTCACGCGGGGCTGAAGTTTGAGGTTCAGCGTCTCTACAACCCCAAAAACCGCAAAGGCTTACTGCGCGCGTTGCGCCATGCTGGATCGATCAAAGCAGCAGAAGTCGTGTTGAGTGCCGCTGATGATTTTTATGACAATATCCAGCACGAGGTCGAGTTTGGAAAATTCAGCAAAGAATATCGAATTCGCAAACCTGACTTTGTTGAAAACACCCTCGCCGAACCCCTACGCCGACTCTGGACCGAGGTCGAGCACGCTGCAGATGGACTAGAAAATGATTCCCCTGCCAAAGCTGAGCTGATGGATGGCGCCAGGCGCATGAGAGACATTCACGCTGGGGTTAGAATCTTTCTCGATCAGGAAGACGATGGCAGTGTTTACTGGGTTGAAAAAGGTGGCCGAGAAGGTGACATGCTCAGCATTCACTCGGCGCCCATCAGCGTCGCGGATCGCCTCAGAAGAATGATGTTTGGCCATGGACGCACCTGTATTATGACGAGTGCTACCCTAAGCACCGGGGACAACGAGCTTAGCTACTTCAAGAAAAGAGTCGGCGCAGAAAGCGCGGTGAGCATCAAAATTGGCAGCCCTTTCAATTACAAGGAGCAGATGCAGATCTATGTCATCAAATCTATGCCGGATCCAAGCAGTGATGACTACGAGGATGCGCTCGTTCATTGGATCGGCCGCGTTTTAAAATACACAGAGGGTAAAGCTTTTGTGCTCTTCACCAGCTACCGTCTGATGCGCAAAGTAGCCGAGGCGATGGAGGATTTCTTCTATGATCATGATTGGCGATTACTGCTTCAGGGTGATGGCATGGCACGCCACAAAATGATCGAGGTTTTCCGCAAAGATACCAACAGTGTTCTCTTTGGAACAGATAGCTTTTGGGCCGGTGTCGATGTCCCAGGAGAGGCCCTCTCAAATGTGATTGTCACCAGATTACCTTTCGCCGTGCCTGATCACCCGCTCGTCGCCTCCAAACTTGAGGCGATCGAGGCCCAGGGAGGAAATCCTTTTGTCGAATATTCGGTGCCTGAGGCGGTGTTGAAATTACGCCAAGGGGTTGGGCGACTGATTCGCACCGCAAAAGACAACGGCCTGGTGGTATTACTCGACAACCGCGTTGTTACCAAGCCTTACGGCAAGACCTTCCTCAATGCGCTTCCTGATGCACCCATCAAGATTGTCACCGAGAAAGCTCAGTAACGGGCCTATTTACCCTAAGTCCTCAATTCGGAACACAACGGGCCTGGAGTTCACGAAGCTGAGCGCCTCAACCTTCTTCAAGGTTTCTTTGAGCAAACCAAAGCGGCAGGTATGCAGCTGGAATACCATATCTACAAATTCTGCATCGGGCTCATCGGGATGAACCGGTGAATGCATTCCCGAAATGCCAATCCCTGCATCTGCCAAAAGATTAGCTATTTCTGCGACTACTCCTGGCTCATCGTTGACATCAAAACGCACGTAGTAAGGAGTTTCGGTATCTTCGATACTCATAACACTACCCTCTTGCTGATAGGGAAGAAAACCTCGATGACTGCCCTCATGCCGAAGTCCCAATGCCGCTTCAACAATGTCAGCAACCACGGACGAAGCCGTCGGATCCTTGCCGGCACCACGCCCGTAAAACAGAGAGTCTCCAGCAGCATCTCCTCGAACGGCAACGGCATTAAACACCCCGTTCACACTGGAAAGAATGTGACTCTGGGGAATGAATGATGGCTGCGTGCGAACTTCTATCACACCATTGGCATGCTCACGCACCACACAGAGCAGCTTAACGACAAAGCCAAGCCGCTTGGCAAAATCTATATCAGTCGCGCGTACCCTTTCAATGCCACGCACGTAGACTTGCTTGTGATCTACCGTAAATCCATAGGCGAGTGTCGCCAAAAGAATCGCCTTATGGGCAGCGTCCCAGCCGTTGACATCGAGAGTAGGATCAGCCTCCGCGTATCCTAACTGCTGCGCCTCACCCAGCGCCTCTTCATAGCCGAGACCAGCGTCTGTCATCCGCTCCAGTATGTAATTGGATGTGCCGTTAATGATGCCAACCATCGATTGGATACTATTACCGACAAAGGAGTCCTGTACGGTTTTGATGATAGGAATACCACCCGCCACCGCTGCTTCAAAATGAATGGGTGTATTAAACTGATTTGAAAGCTCGAATAATTCCGCCCCCCTTTCAGCAAGCAGTGCCTTGTTGCCGGTCACAACTGGTTTGCCGGCACGTAACGCGGCCGCCACAATATCAAAAGCGGTATCTGTTCCGCCGATGAGCTCGACAACAATATTCACCTTGGGATCATTGACCACATCCTGCCAATTTGTGGTGAACTTATCCTCTGATACCCCCTCAATTCTGACTTTATTCAAATCACGCACCGCAATGCGAACAATGTCGACCTTCACGTCACTGCGGTTAAAAATTAGGTCTGCATTGCGTTCTAGTGTCTCCCACACGCCGGTACCTACGGTACCGAATCCTGCGAGTCCTATACCTAATGATTTCTTTGGATCGTTGCTCATGAGAATGATGGGTGCTTTGACCGCGTCAGTTCTGTATGATTAGGAGGCTATCCAAAAGAGCAAAATGTATGATCGCTAAAATAATCCTCATTTTCACCTCAGAAGATGGGTGTTTTGGGCGTCCGCTCGGCAAATACCAACAATAGACGGATTGACAAACAACGCCCTCATATGTGACTACTGTATCCGTATGTCGAATGACACGGTCAGTATTCCGCAGAAGCCACTCGTTGTTGGATCTGTGCAGAGCCTCAATCAGCTTGCCTGCCTCCAGCCAGTCGAGCTTGAAGCGCTATGCGATATACTCGAAGTCCGGCTCGATGGCATGCCCGGTCATCTCAACACCCTCAACATCGAACTCGATCGATTCAAAGGCTTCCCTCTGCTTTTTACTGCCCGCTGCGCGAATGAGGGCGGTTTATCCGAACTCAATGTCGAGGAGCGAGCTCGTCTGTTAATGGAAGTCTCCAAAAGAGCCTCATGGATTGATGTAGAACTGGCTTCGTACGGCGAGATGAAAGACACCTTGCACCAGATCAGGTCGCAGGGGGTTGGTTTGATATTATCTTATCATAATTTCACGGAAACCCCGGAAACATCTGAGCTGCAACGTCTTGTCGATCTCAGTGAAGAAGCCGACATCATTAAAATAGCGGTGCACCATAATGAGGTTAGCGATTTAGTACGCTGTGTGGACATTCTCCAAAGTAACGATCACCCGATGTCCATGATGGGCATGGGGCAACTAGCACCCGTATCACGTCTTCTTTACGCTCAGCATGGATCTCTCTTGAATTATGGCTACCTCGGCAACACCGAAACAGCCCCAGGCCAATGGCCAGCTAAGCTTCTTCGTGAGGCCATTGCTACTCTTGATCCGCTGAGCTAGGCAAGTCAGTCACGACTGAACACCTGCACGGGTCCCACACCAGGTCCACCTTGGACGCTACGCAATTTAGAGACCGCTTTCTTGAGGGCCTCAACAGCGGCATCTACATCCTCTTGAGTGGTGAAGATCGACAAGGAAATCCGCAAACTGCTTTTTGCTTGGGATGCGGATATGCCCATTGCGGTCTGAACATGTGAAGGCTGCTGTTTGCCTGTCATGCAAGCGCTGCCCGCGGAGCACTGAACTCCATATTCGTCGAGTAAGATTAAAAGCCCGGCAGCTTCACAGCTATCAAA
>CAWVVN010000056.1:0-13551 GCA_963933605.1 uncultured Verrucomicrobiales bacterium | reverse complement strand
GTTCTTAGTTCTTAGTTCTTGGTTTGCCGCTGCGTGGCCAAAAAAGACCCCGAACTAGACCCGGCGCTATACGTCGGGGCCGTGTTCGAGGCCGTGGTGTGAGGTGTTTGTTGGCCACTGCGTGGCGGATGAACAGGATTACTTGCCTTTGGTAATGAGGCTGGTGAGCTGGCTGGCTTTATCCAAAATGGTGGAGGTGTCACAGCCGTGAGAGTAATAGTTCTTCAACAGCATGGCGACCATGTTGGGGGTAAGCTTGTAGGGCCTTGTGAGGAGGCTGTCACGGAGGCTTTGTTTTTCATTGTCGCGTAGGATGACAATGGCTTGCTCGTGGAGTTCTTTGGGGATCAATTTCTCGATCTCTTCTTGAAGTCTTTTGGGGGTTGATTTTGGAAATCCGAAAGTTGAGCTAGGTGTGTTTGGTTGTTCTTCAGTCATAGTGGTTTGTTGTGGGGGGTGTTGTTGGTTCTTAGTTCTTGGTTCTTGATTCTTAGTTTGAGCTCCTCGTTATACGGGCTTGAGCCCATCGCTGCGTTTTTGGCGCTCTAGGGCCTCTAGCTTGCGTTGTTCTTTGCGGGAAAGCTTGGGGCCTTTGACGGCCGCTGGGGCTGAGGAGCTGGCGAGGCTGCTGAGGGTGGGCTTGGCGGTGCTGCGATCGTCTCCTTTGTTGGTTCCTTTGGTGGCGCCTTTTTCCTCGGCCTTTTTGTCGAGGTAGTAGGTGACGTTGCCGTGGTAGACTTGTGGAGACTCACCTGGGCGGAACTCGAGGGTCTTGGTGACGATGGGGTCGAGGAAGGATCGGTTGTGAGAGACGATGAGGTAGGCACCTGGGTATTCGGCGAGTGCGCTCTGCAGCACGGCCTGTGATTGCACGTCGAGGTGGTTGGTGGGCTCGTCAAGAATGAGGAAGTTTGCTGGCTGAATGAGCATGCAAACGAGGGCCACGCGTGAGCGTTCACCACCAGAGAGGACGCCGACTTTCTTAAATACGTCGTCACCACGGAAGAGGAAGCAGCCGAGGATGTTGCGCACCAGTGGGGCGTTCTTGGTGGAGGCTACGGCCTCACAGGTCTCTATGACGGACTTGTTTGGGTCAAGTTCGTCAGCGTGGTTCTGAGAGAAGAATGAGATGGCGGTCTTCTGGCCAGGCAGGTAGGCGCCGGAGTCGGGGTCTTCTTGGCCGGTGATGAGGCGGCAGAAGGTAGATTTTCCTGCGCCGTTGGGGCCGACGATGGCGAGGCGCTCGCCACGCTCTACTTCGAAGTCAAAGCCTGAGAAGATGTTGAGATCACCGTATGCCTTGGAGGCGTCTTCGAGCTTTGCTACGGACTGCCCTGATGGTGGTGGCTTAGGGAAGGTGAAGTTCATCACGGCGTCATCTTGCTCAAGCACGATGAGCTCGACTTTCTCTAGCTGCTTGATGCGTGACTGGGCTTGGGTGGCCTTGGATGCCTTGGCGCGGAAGCGTTCGATGAATTGCTTGGTCTTTTCAATTTCCTTGCGCTGGGCGTGGTAGGCTTTGATTTTGATCTCTTTGCGAAGCTTGGACTCGGTGAGGTAGTAGGAGTAGTTTCCTGCGTATTCTTCGGCCTTGCCGTGAGCAAAGGCGATGGTTCGCTTGGTGAGTGCATCAAGGAGTGCCAGGTCGTGGGAGATGATGATGATGGCACCTGAATAGTTAAGGAGGTATTGCTCCATCCATGTCTGGGAGTCGATATCGAGGTGGTTGGTGGGCTCGTCAAGCAGCAGCACGGCGGGCTCTTGGAGGAAGAGCTTGGCCATGGCGATGCGCATCTGCCAGCCACCAGAAAATTCAGCACAGTCACGGGTGAAGTCACTTTGCTTAAAGCCGAGGCCTAGGAGGACGGATTCGACACGTGGTTTGATGGTGTTGGGGTCAAGGTGCTCAAGCGCGATGTCGAGATCACCAATCTCGTAGAGTAGCTCGAGATACTCTTCTGAGGAGGAGTCCATGGTGCTGAGCTGCTCAGAAAGTGTGTCGATTTTGTCCTGGATGGTTTTGGCTTCACCAAAGGCAGATTCAGTCTCATCCCAGAGTGAGATGTCTTTGATGTGGATGCCTTCCTGTGGGAGGTAGCCTACTTTGCAGTCTTTCGCTTTGCTGATTTCACCACCATTGGCTTCCAGTGCACCACCGATGCATTTCATCAAGGTGGACTTGCCCGCGCCGTTATGACCAGCAAAGGAGATACGCTCCTTGGGCATGACGGTGAAGGAGAGGTCTTTGAAGATGACTCGGGCGCCGAACTCGACGCGCAGTTTTTTGATCGCTAGCACGCGGGAGGCAGTATCTAGAAATCTACTTTCTGCAAATGCTAAATGCGGCGGTTTTCCCACAAGGGGCTGATGGTCAATTGCTGATGCTTTGTTCCTTGTTCTTTGTTTGTGGCTGGTCGAGGGGGGATTCGGATAATAATTTCAATAGGGTGACAGTTTTACTTGGCAAAACCCACGTTGGTCACTTATGCCTCCCTTAACATGTTTTCACAGGAACCCATCGAATGGCCGGATAAAATCGAAGTGCTCATCGATTATCTCGAAAGCGAGGCCGGCGAGCGCGATCTCACTCGTGAGGAGCGTGCTGTCGTGGACGTTTATGAGACAGTGCCTATTTTGCAGAGTGAGGACTGCCTGCACGATTTTTGGCAGAGTGGTATCGATCACCAGCGCACGATCAATTCCTTCGAGCTCGTTGACGCTACTGTGCTGGTAGACGCGATGAATGCCAGCCGTTGGTGCGGCGCCCGCAATGAGGATCGTAACGATTATACCGAAACCGAAACCGATCATCTAACCACCATCGAGGAAGAGGTTCCCGGCGGTATCGATGATCTCGCTGATCTCTTGATCGAGTTCATCGAGGAAGAATTAAGTTAGGGGAGGCCGCTGCGCGGCAGTTTAAGTTGGGAGTTTAAGTTTAAGTTGGGAGGCCGCTGCGCGGCAGTTTAAGTTTAAGTTTAAGTTCCTGCGGGGCGATGGGTGTTCTGTTTTTAGGACTTCTGCTTGCGTCCAACTAGTTTGCTGGGCTAGGGTGACCTATGAATTGGTTTTCGAAATTGTGTGTTGCTTGTTGTTTGCTGGCTGGGGTGATGTCTGCCAATGCGGCTGAGCAGGCTGCGGTGCGCCAGCTTGATGCCAAGCAGGCGGTGAAGAAGGAGGTGTGCTATTCGATGATCGGGTTTCGAAATACGCTTATTTTTTACACCTTCAAGGATCAGCAAGCGATTCTGAGGCTGACGATCGACAATAAGGATGAAAGCTTTCCGGTGACAGGTAAGGTCTATCTTTTTGACAAAAAGACAACTGAGCAGGGGCTGGGTAAGTGGATCAATAACCAGCACTCAGACGGGCTCTATCCCGATATTCCTGATCCTATCTTTACGGAGGTGCTGCCAGCAGGGTCCTGTGTGGTGACTGCCCACAAACAACTTGGGGTCACTAAGGATACGGGTCTTCGCAAGGTAGACTTCAAAAACTTCGAGGTGGATCTATCGATCAAGGTGCATCAGGTGGATGATCAATTCACGCTGTCGGCATTCACGGATAGCGGCCAGGTGCACGTGGAGGGGGAGTAGCCGCTGCGCGGCGTTCTTGGTTCTTAGTTCCTCGTTCTTAGTTCGCCGCTGCGCGGGAGTTTAAGATAAGAGTTTAAGTTTAAGTTGACCGTTGCGCGGCGTTCTTAGTTCTTAGTTCCTCGTTATTAGTTACCTTGTAATAGGCGTGCTAATGTTTGTGGCCGCTATTGCTGAGCCCATTTCCCAGGACTACGAACTCAGGCGAGCCACGTAGATGCGGTGCCATGTCTCTTCTGATTGCTCATGAGGCTTGGCATGATGCTCGGTCAAAGCGAAGCCGGCTTTCTTTAGTACCATTTCGAGTCTGGGCGACGGCGATGCCATCCAGTAGGCTAGGCAGCCACCCGGATTGAGTGATTCCCGAAGCAATGCCAGAAAACTTGGCGTGTAGAGCTTTGCGTTGTCCTCGGTGATCAGTGCGTCGGGTGTGTCGTCGATATCGATCAGGATCGCATCGTATAGCTCTCCATCTCCGAGGCAGTCGAAGAGGTCGGCCAGAATCACGTTCGTTCTGGGGTCTTCAAGCAAGGGGCCGTTGTGCTCAACCAGATAGGTGCGGTTCCATTCGATGACTTGACTCATTAATTCCGCAACATCGACGGTGGCTGGTGAGCCCACCAACTCTAGAACCCGTTTGAGGGTGAACCCCATGCCCAATCCGCCAATGAGTACCCGTGGGTGCTCTGGCCGGGTCGCGGCTCCTTCCAGTAGGTCGACACAGCCCAAATCCGCAAGCATCTGTTCGGACCATGTTAGGTTTGTGCTCATTAGCTCCAGCCCGTTGTATTCCAGGATGAAATCCTCGTCTTGCTGGTAGAGGGCGAGCAAACTTCCATCAGGCAGGCTGGCTTTGTCTAGTTCGGTATAGGGAGACACGGCCTCAAGTATTACCGAATATCCGCCATCATCAAGGGCATTGGTAGATTCATTAAGATTTATTCAAAAGAGGGAAGAGTTCTCATCAAAGAATCCGTAAGAGCCAGCCTGACGGTAGCGACAGAGCGCTATTATCGAGACAAGGGCATCTGGTTTGACCTAGCGGCCTTTAGAAAAGATTTTGAAATCCACTCTTCACTTCTAGAGCCTTGATGGGGCTCACGCTTTGATCTGCATGGTTTTACCAGTGGCATCTAGCTGTGGCTGTGTCTTTGGTTGTGCTGAGTGGTCTGCGGGTAAAACCTTGGCGCTGTGGGTCATGATTCTGTGTGCGGACCAGAGTGCGGCGAAGGCGTCATGGAGGTCGTTGAGTGCCCAGCGGGGTTTTCCCTGTTTGGATCTGGGGCCGAGGTTTTGTTGAAGGCTCTCCATTACTTCCGGGTTGTGAAGGGCAGTGGGGAAGGCTTGCTCGATGAGAGCTACGCGGGCTTGGGCTCCTTCAGGGGAGGTTTTTTTGAGAAGGATGGGAGATGGTTTGCCATTGGAGCTATTCATATGGGCAAAGCTGACCTCAGGATGGATTTCATGAAATGAGGCGATGCCCGGATGCAGGCTGAGGAAGGTGTCGAGCTGGTTGATCTTTGGCAGGATGTTGAATGCTTGGCAGGAGATGGCTTTGCCGGTGGCGTGTTTGTGCCAAGAGGATGCGGAGGGGTAGTGGTGCAGGTGACTTAGCACGCCTCTGCATGGGGCTGAGAATACGCAGCATGCTCTGGATCTAAGGAGCCGCCTTGCTGCTACATCACAAGCTCTGGGGTAGTGATCTGGGGTCGGCATGCCGATGGGCATGTCTATGGCGACGATGTGGTCTGCTCTGAGATGGGGGGCGAGCTCGTCGAGGGTGGGGTAGATGCGTGCACTGAGGCTTCCCGAGTTGTCAGCTTTCTGGCTGAGGACAAGCCAGCCAGCGGGGCAGCCATCGATGCCGTGTAGGGTGGGGGTGGTTGGCATGGTAGCGGTTGCCCTTTATTGGTTACCAATAGCCTACGTTTTGAAAAGCGTAGCCGGTGTCTCGGTCATAGTAGTAGGTTGATATACCGCCGTTGGTGCGGATAGGGCCTTGGTATTGCACTGCGTTTTCTAGGGTTCTCCAGCCAGAATCGATGATGGCTTGGGGCACGCTGATTGGTGTGATTTTGGTGTTTGTGTCAGCGGGTTTTTTGTCCTGCTTTTGACCGTAGGTGATGTAGCTTATGGAGCCGATGTTACGGCCCATGAGAGAGCTTTCGACGTCTTTATCCGAATGTTTGACCCAGCGCTTGCCGCCTGACTGGACGTATTCCTCACGATAGCGTTCCCAGACCATGACCATGTGATCTATGAAGTCCTGTTCTGATATTTTGTAGAGGGCGTAGTGACCGGCTGCCTCTTTGAGTAATTGGATTTTGGTGGCCTTTGCTGGCAGGTGATAGGTTATTTGCTCATCGTTGATTTGGTCCGCACTGACGTGTCTACGCTCGCCATAGAGCACGGGATCATTGACCCACTCAAGCATGACTTTGTTGAAGGCCTCTTCTCCCTCTGGGCCTTTGTCCACGCTAGCCATGGCGGCATCCCTCATAGCCATTTGGTGCATCATTTTTCGCTTCTCGATGTCGGTTGACGTGAGTTGCTCGGGTGAGGCTTTCGCTATAGGGGTGGGCGATGAAGTGGTGTTGAGCTCGGTGGTTTGCTCGGAGCTTGCTGCGGTTGTTGGGTCTTGTGATGAAGCTTGCTCACTATCGTTGCGTTTGTTGCATGATAGTGTCAGCAGGCTGAGCGTGAGTGCCAAAAGTAGTGTGCTACTTTTCATGATAATTAGCGCTTTTGCTGTGCTGCTTTTTCTAGGCGTTTTTCAAGGTTCTCGGGTAGGCCGTAGCTGGGCAGTTCTTCGAGGAAGGTTTTCCAGTCTTTGTCCATGCCGGTGCCGAGGTAGGCGTTGAGGCGGGTGGCGACGGTGGAGTCTGCTAGAGACTTGGCGTCTGGATAGGTGGCACTGAGGAAGTCGCGGATGTCAGACTGCCTGGTGAGGTAGTATTTCTGATGGTAGCCTTCGGCGTAGGTGAACTCAGCAACGGGTAGGATGTGGGTTTTGACCTTGCTGGGGTCGATGCCGAGGCGTTTGGCCTGTGCTTCGAGGGAAGCGGTGGCGGTTTTGTGCTGCTCGTCATTTTGGTAAAAGACGGCATTCATGTATTGGCGTGAGCTGTTGTTGCGCTCACAGCGGTGTGCGTTCCAGAAGTGGCCAAGTAGGTCGTTGTAGCTGATGAGCTGGGGGTCGTAATCAATAGAGATAGCCTCGGTATGGTCTCCCATGGAGTAGTAGGTTGGTTTTTCCTTACTGCCGCCAGCATAGCCGACACGTGTGCGTAATACGCCTTTTAGACTTCCGAACTCGGAGTCAGGTCCCCAAAATCATCCGATGCCGAAGGTGGCTGTCTCGTAGGAGAGCTTGGAGGTCTCTTTGTCGTGCGGTAGGGTTTGTGCATTGACGTTTCCGTCTTCTGTCACGAGTTGTTCGTTGGCGATGGTTTTGTGTCCGATCATGGTTGTGATGATGGTGCTGATAATAAAAAAGAATTTGCGCATAAAGATTGAGTCGTGATGAGACTTTATGCAGTGAGAGGTAAGAGGGTGGAGAAGAGCCAGAAAAGGATAAGGGCTGCGGGCATGGTGCCGAATGCGGAGGCGCCCCATAGGTAGCATCTTTTCGGAGGCCACTTGGTGCCATAGCGAAGTGCTACGATGATGATGAGTGCTGCCAATATGGAGAATGCAAAGGGATAGAGCCAGAGTAAGCCGGAGGAGCTTCCCGTGGACCTTTGTGAGCTCATTGCTGCGGCGTAGCCCAGAGCGCTCATATAAGCTGCTGAAGCCAAGAGTAGAAAGACTCCTGACAGGTAGAACATGCCGCCAACCAATTTGCGCAGTCCCATGGTGGTGTTACTGACACAGAAGGTGACGATGCCAGCGGCGAGTAGAACAAGGAAGGCGATGCCAAGCAGGCCAAGGCCGAGGAGTCCGATGATGACAAACTGGAAGAGCCCAGCTCCGAGTGCCACACAGATGAGGCCGATTGCGAATAAGATGGTGGCGGTCTTCATCGATGAGAGATTTTAACGGTAATCTATTTGTTATCAAGGCAATAAGGCTTAGCTCCCGCGCATGAAGCCAAGCGGTCAGGACTCAGGTGCAGTGCAGCTTCCTGAGCACAGATTGGCCGTAGCTGATGGTGATGATGGCCATGAAGACGTTGATGGCACACATGGCCATCCAGAAGCCTTCGAGGCTAAGTTCAAAAACATGCACGACGAGGCTGAAGACAATAATGGGTAGGATGACCTTGCGGGTGAATGATTCCACGAATCCATACATGGGGCGTTTCAGGGCTTGGAGGAAACCAATGTAGACAAAACCTGAGACGTAGGTCCACTGAATGAAGGTGACGATGCGCACGTATCTGGTCCCGACTTCGATGACTTGGGCGTCATTAGTGAATAATGCAACGAGTGGGGTGGCAAAGGTGAAGAGAAGAACGGAAGCGGTGACGATCATGTAGAGGCCGTATTTAAAACAAAGGCGGACACATTCCCTGACGCGATCAGTCTCACCCGCGCCGTTGTTCTGGCCAACAATGGAGACGATAGCCGCACTGAGGCCAATGGCGGGCAATAGGGCGATCTGTTCGATCCTGGTGCCGACGCCAAAGGCTGCGACGGCGGCTTCTCCATAGAACTTGAGGAAGTAGGTGATGACAAAAAACCCGAGCGCGATGGACATGAGGTTGAAGCTGGTGGGAATGCCCTGGCGTAATATCTGGCCGTAGATCTTTAGCTTGGGCACGAGGTGGTCAGCGCACCGGCTGGTGACATGGCCTCTGCGCACGACGACAGAGAGCAGGTAGACGGCTCCTAGGCCCTGGATGAGCACGGTGGCCCAGGCGATGCCTTTGATGCCCATGGCGGGGAGTCCAAAACCACCATAAAGAAACCAGGGGTCGAGGATGAGGTTTAAGAAAAATCCGATGATGAGGGTTTTACTGTAAGTTTTGCTGTCTCCGTGGGCGAGCAGTATGGCGTTACTCATGCTGTTAAGCAGAAAGAAGATGGCGCCGATGAATAGCGGGCTGGTGTAGCCCATTGCTAGATCAAGGTATTCGCCACTTGCTCCGAGGACGCGGAAAAGGGACTCTGCTGATGAGAGGCCGACGATGCTGACTACGATGGCCGAGAGGACTCCTAGGGAGAAGACCTGGCCTGAGAGGGTGGTTTCTTCTTCTTTGTTTTTAGCTCCGATGGCATTGGCGATGAGGGCTGATGCTCCACGGGAGAGGCCGCCGCTGATGGCGATGATGATGAAGAAGACGGGGAAGGAGAGCGCCATGGCGGCGAGGGCCTCGGTGGAGATGCGCCCTGCGTAAAAAGAGTCCACGACGTTATACATCGTGTTAAAAAAGAAGCCGATACTCATCGGCAGGGCAATGCGCCTAATATGGCCTGAAAGAGAGCCTGTGGTCAATGAGGGTGCAGCCATATGCGGAGTAAAGTATGCGCAATGCTCTGGTTTGCAAGACAAGCTAGGTGAGATGACGCAGGTGCCCTTGCGAGAGTTCTGATGGGAGCTTTTTGAAGGGGGATGCCCTTAGAACTTCACGGCGATACCAGAAGAGAGGGTGATGTCATCCTTGTCCTTGTCTGCGGCTGGGGTGTTGTCATAGCTCCAGCTGGCGGCAATTCTCCATGAGAGATGCTTGGTGAGGTCTGTGTCCAATGCGATATCGGCTACGAGGTTGTAGTCGTCAGTTTCGGAGGGGTTGACGTGGCCGGTGAGGGATTGCTTGAGACTGATGCGCTTGTTGATTTCCCAGACGAATTTTTCTCCGGCTACGATAGAGAAGTAGTCGTCAGTATTTCCGCCGACTTTTTCAAAGGTGTATCCGGGGCCGACTTCGAAGCTCAAGGTCATGTTGTCTTCCTTGATGAAGTAGTGACCAAGGGTGACTGCAGGGGTGATGCGGTAGTCGATGTCGGCAATGTCATCACGGAGGAGGCCTAGTCCCATTCCAAGGTAGGTGCGCTCTGAGAGCAGTTTATTGAACTGCGTGCGTGTGATGAGTGAGTCAGCGCTGGCTGTGCTGTCTGCCTCGGCGTAGCTGTAGGTTCCTGTGAAAAAGAACTCTCCGGCGTCTCTGCGAAGTGCGGCGTCATAGCTGGCGGTGGTGTTGAGGTTGTCTGAGTTACCATCAGCCATGGAGAGGGTGAGTGCTGCGGTGCTGGTCCAGTCGTCTTGGATTGCTTCGGGCCCGGAGTTGGGGCCGGAGAGGGGCCCGGAGTCAGAGGGGTCTGGGATTTTGCCGTTAGGTGCGTCTTTCTCTGGGTAGCTACCAAGGGCGTAGCGAAGGCCGACGGTGAGTAAGGTGTCGCCTGACTGACGATCAGGAGCAGGGGTGCTATCGTATTGATAGCGGATCGCGGTGCGGATGGCCCAGTGGTCATTGATGGCGGTGTCGATGCCAGCCTCTGCACTCAGTAGGTAATCGCTGAAGTCGTCTGCGGCTGGGGTGTAGATGCTGGAGAACCAAAGCTTGGAACGCTGTGCAAGCTGTTGCTCGTAGCGGAGTGCAAAGCGCAGGGTCAAGTAGTCGTCGGTGATGTCGGCCTGGTCTTGCCAGACGTAGCCGGGGCCAGCTTCGAAGGAGAGCTTCTGGTCTTTGTTTTTGAGTAAGTAATATCCTGCGACGACTCCGAGGTCGATGCGGTAGTCGATGTCGGTGATGTCATCAACGAGGTAGGAGGCGTTGGTGCCGAGGTAGGCTCGGTCGTTGAGTAGGTAGCGATATTCACCAAAGGCTTTGAAGGAGTCGGTGTTTTTGACGTCGTTGTTCTCGGCGTAGTGCCAGTTAGCGCCGAGCTTAGCCTCGATGTTGTCGAGCTCGTAGCTACTCAGGAGGTGGAGGTTGTAACTGAGGTTGTCTGAGTTGCCTTTGGCTAGGGAGACACCAGCCGCTGCTTCGTTTTCCCATGAGCTGGAAGTTTCTGCAGGAAGGGACTGGGGTGAGGCTAGAAGGCTCTGGGCCGAGGCTAGAAGGGCAAGGGTGAGTAGGCCAGTGACGGCTGTCTTGAAAGAAAGAGATAATGAGTTCATCGTGTCTATGAGTGTGCTGAGTGAATATGGTCGGGGTAAATGACCACAGGAAGCTCTGTGCTTACGCGATAAAGATCAAGCCACTAATGAGCCTGAGTGCTTGGCTTGTTATTAGTATTGATGATATGCGTGGGAATAATGCGCTCTGATGAGGGAGCCAGACGGAAGTATTACTTTGGAAGAGTTTTCCTGTAGTTTCTCCGATGCAATGGCTGTCACCTTGTCGATTCAAGAAACTGCTCCGTCATTCGTCTCGTTTGTTTCACGAAATAGTATAACCTAACGCTCATGAACAAGTTGACCGTTCACACCATTACCATTCTGCGCAGAGCTCTTGGATACGGCTTGCTAGTGACTTTTGTGTCACTGATTTCGATCGCTGTATACGTGCTCAATCAGCGCGCCGACCTCCATCTCTGGCATAAGGTGGACCTTGATGAAGAATTCACGAGGAAATCGGATGTGACTGACTTTGCCGGCTATCTCAATCTTGAACAGCGCCTCTTCGATCAGCTCGAAACAGAGGTCTATGCCAAGACCCCGCCGGGCAACCCGAAGAATATCAATCGCTATCAAAAAGGCAGCATGATGGATCCGACCAGTATGGCTGCGAACTGGAATCGGACTTTCGAGCTCAAGCAAAGCTCTCCAACCGCTGGGGTGCTGCTGATTCATGGAATGTCCGATTCGCCCTATAGCCTCCGTCATCTGGGGAAGACATTTCATGCATCTGGCGCTGCGGTCATCGGACTGCGCGTCCCTGGCCATGGAACGGCGCCAAGCGGGCTGGTCGAAACTAGCTGGAAGGATATGGCTGCTGCGGTGCGACTGGCGGCTAAGCATCTCAAGCAGACCATTGGCGACAAGCCACTCTATGTCGTTGGTTACTCTAACGGCGGTGCCCTCGCGGTAATCTACGCTATTGAGACGATCGAAGATCCTTCCCTGCCTCGACCCGATGGTCTGGTGCTGCTCTCCCCCGAGATCGGTGTTTCAAAGGCCGCAGGCCTAGCTGTATGGCAGGGCCGCATCGGCCACTGGCTAGGGCTTGATAAACTCGCATGGAATTCGATTTCGATGGAATACGATCCATTCAAGTATGGATCATTTGCCATTAATGCTGGCGATCAGGCATACCGAATCACTGCTGAAATCGAGAAGCGTCTTGGGAAATTGGCCAAGGCAGAGTCCTTGGGGGAATTTCCACGAGTGCTCGCGTTTCAGTCTGCGGCCGATGCTACTGTCTCGGCGTCAGCGTTGATCTCTCGCCTCTTTGTCCGGCTGCCCGATCGAGGGCATGAACTGGTGATCTTCGATATCAACCGTGTCGAGATGATCGAGCACTTACTCAGCACGGACCCCGCTGAGCAACTCGCTGGACTGCTCACTGACATTAACCATTCTTTCAATCTTACGGTGGTGAGTAATGCCACGGGGAATGGTGACTCGCCTTCACGTGATGTCATGATCCATCGCCGCAAGGCTGGGCAAACGGACGTATCCACTGAGCTTACAGAAATGGCATGGCCGCTTGAGGTTTTCTCCCTTTCCCATGTGGCTCTTCCTTTTCCAAAAGGCGACCTGCTTTACGGTAATGGCAACGGAGGCGAGATTCCTACACTAGGAAACCGGGCCCTCCGCGGTGAACGAGGCACGCTGCTGATTAGCCCAGGGGAAATGCTCCGCCAGAAGTGGAATCCGTTCTATTCTTGGATGGAAAAACGGAGTCTGGAGTTCATGCGGCTTGCTCCGATCCATGTGTCGGAACCTATTGCGGAGTAATATAGCCACTCGGCGATATGGCCTGCGGGGAGTCAGGGGACTGAAAGTTTCAGGCCGCTACTCTGAGCAGCACACAGCATAGAAGGGTCCCGGGGCGCAAAAAAAACACGGCAGTGATACTGCCGTGCTTAATAATTGATAGGTGAGTGGTGTTAGCGGCTGACGCGTGTTTTGTTGCCGTTAGAGAGCACTTTGACACGGTCTCCCACACGGAGGTTTTCACGGGGGCTGACTTCTTGGACGACGGAAATGCTGCCGCCATCATCAAGCTTGACTACAATATTGAGGCCCGCCTTTGATCCGGCGCGTTGCTGTACGTTTGAGCCGATAGCTGAACCTAATAAGCCGCCACCAATAGCTCCTAGCGTATTGGCTGTGCTGCCTGAGCCGATGTTGTGGCCAGCGACTGCACCTGCGCCAGCTCCAATGAGGGTTCCGGCTGTCGTGCCGCCTTCGATTTTAACATTTTGGATGGATGTGATCCGGCCCTCTTTCACAGATTGGGCCTGACCAGCTTCGTACTTGGTGTAGGTGTCGCCTGTGTTGGATGTAGTGGCGCATGATGCAAACAAAAATGGGCAGGCTACTGCGAGAAGGAGTGATGATTTGAATGTGATTTTCATAATACCGTAAATCTAAGGCTGCTGATTGGCTTTGTAAATAGGCAAACGAAAAGGAATCTTTTTCCAGGATTATCAGGTTGGGTGCTTAGCTGTAGCAAGTGTTCTCAGGGCTACTTCAAGGTCCTGATGTAGGCGAGCAGGTGGGCGATGGTTTCGTCCGGCATGCTGTCGATGAGGCCGGTGGGCATGAAGGAGGTGGAGCCTGCGTGGTGCTGCTCACGGATGGTGCGCTTCGGGATGTAGCTGATCATGCCGCCTTGGTGGGCGATGCTGGTGCCTCGCTTGTCTTGCCTTGCCTTGAGGCCCTCGGTGATGAGGCCGGAGGACTCGATGGTGCGAAAGAGGATGTAGGCGCTTTCTGCGGCTGCGTCTGGATTAAGCATGGCGGTGAGGAGGCCCTCGGTGTCGCGCTCGGATGAGCCGTCGAGTGCGGGGCCGACTCCGGCGCCTTGGTCACCGACGACGTGGCAGGAGAGGCACATGCCGGCGAA
>CAWVVN010000055.1:0-13656 GCA_963933605.1 uncultured Verrucomicrobiales bacterium | reverse complement strand
CCCTGTCGACTCCTTCATTTTCAATCCAACGGTAATCTCAACTGAGCTACCGGAGCAAAGCTCCTCCGGTGGATAGGGCACGGTCCATATTTCCTTAAAGCTTCCAAGTGCATCTTGGTCCCGTAACCTTTATGTCTCTCAAAACCATATTCGGGATACATCTCAGCATATTCCAGCATCATTCGATCCCGCGCCACCTTCGCGATGATACTGGCCGCAGCAATCGACAGGCTTTTACCGTCACCCTTGACGATACCTTCAGATTCAATCGGAAAGCCAGGAACCGGCAAACCGTCGATCAAGCAGTAGTCAGGCAGCCGCTTAAGCTTCTGGGCCGCCCTCGCCATCGCCGCATGGGTTGACTTAAGAATATTAATCGAATCGATCTCTTCTCTACCCCCCAGTGACATAGCCCAGACGATATCATCGCGATTCGTAATTTCCTCATAAATAATTTCCCGACGTTTCTCGGTAAGCTTCTTAGAGTCATCCAACAATGTATGGGTAAAACCATCAGGCAAAATCACAGCGGCAGCAGATACCGGGCCAGCAAGAGGCCCCCTTCCCGCCTCATCTATGCCTGCGACAAGCTGATAACCCTCTTTGCGTTTTGCCTGTTCATAAAAAAGACTGGGCATGCCAAAACATGCCCAGTCTGATAAAAAAGAACCAGTGTTTAATCTGGAGAATTTACTGCCACCCGAGTGGGCTAATAGATCTAGGTGCTCCGAGAAGTTGTGCACCCATGCACATCGTGATGTAGGTTTCACCAGTAGAAAGGGTTTCAACACCAACACCTGTAAGATCCCATGATTGAAGCATATGCTTTCTGTGGCTAGGACTGCTTATCCATGCTTCGACGGCTTCAGCTGCAGGATCCTCAGAACCGCCATAAACGACATAGGTCATTTCACTCAAGTTTTCTATGTTATACTTAAGGTAAGCATACTGAGCTCTATTCTCAGAGCCGAAATGGTTTGCATCGCTAAGTGTAGAGCCCATGTAGAGGCTGTGCCTTTGAGCCAAGGAGTTGAGGCCATAATGTCCGCGCATCATTTTTTTACCGGCGGCTTCACGCTCATTATTTATTAAAGCATACACACGTTCAGCAATTACACGTTCGGCTGGAGATGCGGCAGATGTAGCAGATGATGGCCTGTTAGGCGCAGAAAGATTGGATACGCATGATGAGAAAAATAAGGTCATCGCGGCTGCGGTTGTAAGGGTAAATAACTTATTCATAGTGAATCATCATTACCCCCTTATATTAAACGTGTCTATAACATTTCGCTTATTTGACTTTATAGTCAGCATCAATTAATTAAGCTGCTTTTTTTGAAATAAAAACCCTCTCAGGGCTTCGTTTTTTATATATTTTAACGCTCATATATTACCTATGACATTCCCGATCGGTTATCCTTGGCAAAAGACATGCCCCTACTTAGCATTGGCAATGCACAAATCATGCACTTTCGTTATTTTCACATGCAGTATCTGTATCGCTGTTCCATCTCTTTTATCTTCATGTGGATCAAATGATGGGGACTTACCTTTGTCCTCTGCTCTCAACAGCGAAGCGAGCTCTCAAGGTGCCAACAGATTATTGAGCGAGGCCAGGGCTTACGAGTCGAAGGGGAAGATCGACAAAGCGATTGATGTTTACCGTGACGTCTCCAAAAAATACCCACGCACAAACGCCGCTGCGAATGCTCGTTATGCAGAGGGTAATCTTTTAGATCAGCAAGGTGACCTCCTCAAAGCATTCGACGCTTACCAAGATCTCATCATTAACCACCCAAGTAGCGAGCATTATGCCCCAGCGCTCAAACGGCAAAAATCGGTTGCTTTAGCAGCAGCTACGGGAGTCATTAAAAACAATTTCCTCGGCATGAAAACCAAAATAAGCCCCCAGAAAACGACTCAAATGCTAGCCAATGTTCGTGACAACGCCCCTCAGGCCCCCAGTGCGTCCGAAGCTCAGTACAATATTGGACGTATCTGGCAAAAAGATGGCAACGCACAAAAGGCACTAGCCTCATACCTGCTCATCTCAGCCGATTACCCTGACAGCTCATACGCACCTGAAGCTCAATACCAGAGAGGCCAAATCCTCATACTCAAAGCTGAAAGGGGCAATCAAAACCGAGCTCATTTAAACCAGGCCAGGGACATCTTCCAAGATCTCATTGAGCGATACCCTAGCCACGAGCGAGCATCAGATGCCCGCAAAAGCATTGCTAAACTGGCCAACCAAGATATTCAACGTAGCTATGATACAGCCGAATTTTACCGCAAAAAGGGAAACAATGAATCCGCTGTTTTCTACTACAAAGAAGTCGTTCAAACGACAAAAGGTGGCGCCCTACACGATCAAGCCAAGCAACGCATTAGCGAATTATCTCGTTAAGCATTACAGACCACCAGTCTAGGATACTTTTGATGCAAACGCGCCCAACGTAGCCCACCATGTTTAAATTAGTTCTCGTCATCTGCCTCTTGTCAGCTTCATGTGCTGGCTACCAAATGGGCGGCTCAAAACCCACCCACCTGAGCCACATAAGGAGTATTCATGTGCCTCTTTTTGAAAATGACACGCTGTTTGTCAGGGCTGAAACTCACGGAACCAATAGCATGGTTGATGCCCTGACACGTGATGGCACATATAAGATATCAACTGCTGAATCTGCTGACGCAGTGCTTCTGGGTCGTATTACCAATCTGAAGTATAGTCAGGTGAGCTCAATACGAACTGACAGCTTACGCTCGGAAGAACTGAGCCTTACTGTTTTTATTGAATGGTCGCTTGCAGAGGCATCAAACCCATCCCGTATTTTAGAAAAAGGCAGATCAAGCGGTCGCACCACGTTTTTTGCACGTGGGAATCTGAACATCGCCCGGACTAACGCTCTGCCTGATGCACTACGCCGCGCCTGTGAGTCAACGACTGCGCGATTGGCAGACGGGTTTTAATGAACACCATCGGAATCATTTTAAGTCTGTGATATCATTTGTACCAACCCCCATTGGCAATAGGGCTGATATCACACTGCGTGCGATTGATGTCTTGAAAAGTGCTGATCTCATCGCATGCGAAGACACTCGCCATTCACGCCCTCTACTCAAGTACCATGACATTGATCGCCCCCTCGTCTCTCTTCATGACCACAATGAGGCTCAAAGGATTCAAGAGTTAATAAGCAAAGCCAAGGAAGGCTTGCAGATCGCTGCGATCTCAGATGCCGGCATGCCACTCATCTCCGACCCAGGATATAGACTGCTGCAGGCATGCATTGACCAAGAGATCCCCTACACCGTTCTCCCCGGGCCATCTGCAGTCCTTACTGCCCTTGCTGGATCAGGACTACCTTGCCATTCATTTCGCTTTGACGGCTTCTTGCCTGTTAAAAAAGGCAAGCGTAGGAAAAGCCTTGAAGCAGCAGCTCTATCTCAAACCACGGCCATCTTCTTTGAATCACCGCATAGAATTGTTTCCACTATAGAGATGCTCGCCGAAATAAGTCCGAATATTAAGGTGTGTGTTGCGCGTGAGCTCAGCAAAAAATTTGAAACATACCACCGTGATACAGCACTCAATCTACTGAGTCACTTCCAGGCAAAACCACCGAAGGGCGAAATTGTTTTGCTTATCGATGGCAGCTCGGCCGCATGATATTGCAGCCGTTGTTGCATCCATCTCTTGTATTGGTTTTATTTAGATCCCTTCTTTTTATTCTGTTAGTAATACATTCAATACTTATTGATATTTTTGTTTAAAAAAATTTGTAGGTTTTACTGATCGGTAAGGGCATTGGCATACGCTGGCCAATAATTATTTTGTTGCGTCTCTTGTTTGATGCGATGTTGCCCTCGATTCACCTGTTACATACTCCTTACAATCGATAATTTCGATCCTTCCACAATATGTATATTCCCACTACCGACTCTCCCTCTACCAACTCCAAGAGATCATCTTGGTCCAATCACTCTAAAAAAAATCGATGGTTTTTCTATATGAATACCGTCATCGCCATTGTAATCCTCAGTGCTGTGGTGCTGCTCAAGGACAGCGCGTCTCGCTACGAACCTCGTTCTGCCTTTGACTCAGCTTATATTGAAGTTTCCAGCAAAGAGAAGGACCCCAAAATGCTGCACAATGGCATCCTGTATACTGAAGCAGCCCGTGCGCACGCCTACCGTTCAATCATCAGGCAAAGCAATGGCACATTCATCATAGGTTTAATGGTCGTATTTGCTTTCATGGCAAACTCGGTTTACATCTTCAGGTCAAGCCATCAGCAAAAAGCAACAGTGCCCCTCTAATCAATAAAGCTTGAGCAATTGAGCTCAATCTTACAAAGCGCCGGCTGCAATGTTAATGCATATGCTGCGGCGCTTTTTGCTGCATTTAGCTCGACTAGCGTTGCAGCAAAATATCGTCACCGACGACAACAAGATCAATGCTCCCATCCAGAGTTTTGTTGAGAAACGGAGTATTATCACTCTTAGAGCACATGAAATCAGGGCTAAATGTGGTTTCACCCTGAGGATCGAAAAGAATAAACTCTGCCCGGCCTCCCTCGACGATCGCTACCGGATCAAGTCCCATCATGCGGCGTGGTTGTGCCGAATATCGATTCACAAGCAGGCTCCAGCCAAACTCCCCCTTGTTGATGTAGTGATGGAAAAGTGAAACCACGGCTGTCTCTAGACCTGTAATGCCATTGGGTGCACTGACAAAATCCTGCTCTTTTTCAAAAGGAGTATGAGGTGCATGGTCGGTAGCTATGATATCAAACACGCCCTCCTTAAGACCCTGCAACAGCGCGGCATTATCATCGGCGGTACGTAGAGGCGGATTCATTTTGTAATGAGTGTCGTAATTGCCGATGTCCTCCTCGTTGAAAAGTAAGTGGTGGGGGGAGACTTCAGCTGTGACCTTCGCCCCCATCTGCTTCCACCAGCGGATCGTTTCCATTCCGATCTTGCTGGAGACATGTTGAATATGAAGCCGTGCACCTGTAGCGTGTGCTAGACGAATATCACGATCCATGCAGATCTCCTCGCTGCAAGCAGGAGTCCCTTGAATTCCAAGCTTGTAACTGACCTTGCCCTCATTAAGTGCTCTAGGACCAGAGAGCTCAAGCACCTCACAATGGCTCGCAAAAAAGCAATCGAACTCACTCGCGTATTCCATGGCACGCTTAAGCAACATCATATCCGGCACGGCATCACCATCATCAGTGAGCATCTTTACTCCCAATTCCAGCATGCCATCTATTCCTGCCAATTCTTTACCTTCACGACCTTTGGTAATACAACCTGAAGTATAAACGGGGATTCGAGAATCTCGCTCGGCAATGTCATAGATCGTGCGAACCATTGCTGCAGAATCAATCGCGGGAGAGGTATTTGGCATTAGCACCACACCTGTGATTCCTCCATTGATTGCGGCCTCTGTTCCGGACTTGATTGTCTCCTTGGCTTCCTGCCCCGGCTCACGCATATGAATATGGGTGTCAAACATTGCGGGAGATAAAATCTTTCCTGAACCATCAATCACATGTGTTGCCGATTCAGCCTCAATATCATTGCCGATCTTTGTAATAATACCATTTTCGACCAGAACATCCGCCGGCAACAGCTCGTCATTATCCTCAGACGCAATGCTCGCTTTTTTAATAAGTAGTGATGCCATAATGTTTAGTTAGTATCCTCCTCTATCAGGCTCTCATTGCCGGCTGTATTTGGTTTCAGCCAGTATAACACCGCCATTCGAGTCGCGATGCCATTTTCAACCTGCTGATCAATGAGACAGCGCTGATACTCCATGACGTCATCACATAGTTCCACTCCACGATTCACTGGCCCAGGGTGCATAATGTAAGTTCCTTGATCAGCAATGCGCTTAAATCGTTCTTGGGTGATGCCATACAACTTAGTGTATTCCCTGAGACTAGGGAAAAACGCGGCGCTCTGCCTTTCCATCTGAACACGAAGCAGGTAAATGGCATCTGGCGACCACTTCATCGCCTCTTCATAATTGGTAAATCTCTTGATTTCACTCGGTCCGTGCTTAGGCACCAGAGATCCTGGCCCCAGCCAAGCCACCTCAACCCCTAGCTTACGCATCAGCGTGGATGTCGAGCGGGCAACCCTGCTGTGCAGGATGTCACCAATAATGAGCAGCTTCTTACCCGCAGGCTCAGGAAACACTTCTTTGAAGGTGAACCCGTCCAGAAGAGCTTGTGTTGGGTGCGAATGAGCTCCATCTCCTGCATTGATAACACTCGCCTTGGTGGCGCGCGCGATAGCAAGCGGAATACCGGCCATTTGATTGCGCACGATAATGTAGTCTGTGCGCATCGCTTGCAGAGTAGCGATCGTATCACGCACTGACTCACCTTTGACCATCGAGGAGTGCGGCACATCAAATGTCGTGACATCAGCAGAGAGTCTTTTTGCAGCAACTTCGAACGAGGAAAGCGTGCGCGTGCTTGGCTCGTAGAACAAGGTCAGCACTGACTTACCTTTTAGTGCAGGCACCTTCTTAACCGACCTTGTAAATAGTTCTTTAAAGGGAGCAGCCTGATCGAGCAAATGCTCTATTTCCTCTCGACAGAGAGATTCAATATCTAGTAGATCCTTGCGCGTCATTGAGTGTCTGCTCGAACTGCTTGATTAATTACACTGTTATGTGGGCATGCACAAGCAATGATTGGGCCTGCATCTTAAATCGCTAACACAGTTCATACCTTGTTGTTTTGCGTTACTTCTACGAAATCGACTCCATCTGTCCCCTTTAGCTTCACGTCAACGTAATCCAAACGTTGCGTTTCAAGGTGAATACCCACATAGCCTGGAGCAAAAGGAAGCTCTCGGTGTCCTCGATCAATTAATACCGCCAGCTCTATTTTGGCAGGTCTCCCATAGTCCATGATGGCATCAATAGCGGCACGGACTGTGCGCCCAGTGAAGAGAACATCATCTACAAGAATGATGTGAGCCTTATCTACTGGGAATGGAAGCTCACTACCTTGCAGCTTAGGATTTGAGTTTAAGTGCGCAAGATCATCCCTGTAGAGCGAGATATCGAGAATACCCATGGGCACCTCGATCCCTATTTTGGAGAGTTGCTCAAGGATTCTTGCGGCTACTTCATCACCACGGCTACGAACCCCCACGAGGACAAATTTTCCATCCGGGTTGCATTGCCCAATTTGTTCGGCAATAGCGTTTACCCCTTTGGAGATATCTGCCTCTGTGAGAGTGCTTAGCATTTCGTTCTTGGTAATGTGCCTAAGAGGCAAGTTGGATAATACGATGAGCAGCCATCGCCGCGTTCATGGGAGCCTTGCTGTGTAGACCCACCGTTGTCGCAGGAACCCCACCAGGCAATTGGCTGATAGAGAGCAGCGCATCAATTCCATTGAGCGGGCCACCCGGCACGGGCACTCCGATCACTGGGAGAGATGTTTTCATTACCACTACACCAGGAAGTGCTGCAGCAAGACCGGCAATAGCGAGGATAACTGCTTTTTCACCAGACTCCTCAAGCTTTGCCAAATACTCGATTAATTCACTCAAATTACGATGAGCCGAGAGAACGGTCTCTTCATAATTCACTTCGTTTTCCTTCAGATAAGCGCGGGCTGGCTCCATGAATGGCATATCATTGGCGCTGCCGTAAATCATAATTACTTTCATTGCGCCCCCTGCGTAGCCATTACAAACCACCTTGGCAAGTAGATTGGAATGATCTCCGTGCCATATTTTGACGACTCCGTTTACTTACCATTTTTAATCTGTAACGCGCACTGTGCTTGAATCGTGTCGCCCTGGGTAAAACTCACTTAGTCTTCCTTCACCCAGATGTTGCGGAACTCGATCGGGTCACCGTGCCACTGGATGCGAATAGGGGCTTTTTCAGGGTGGTCTTTAGGATACTTAGCCACCTTTTTGTGTGTTGTCGGCCCGTAGATTTTCTGGCGATCGTGCACCTTCACGCCATTGTGGATCACGGTGATGTAGGCTGGTTTTTCGACTCCACGGTCACCATAAACCGGAGCTTCAAAAGTAATATCATAACTTTGCCACTCACCCTGGGGAACAGAGGCATTCACACTCGGTGGGTTTTGCCCATAAATAGCGGCAGCCTGACCGTCTGCATAAGTGACATTCTTATAGCTCTCCTGAATCTGAATCTCATATCTACCCATCAGGAAAATACCACTATTGCCCCCCTGCTGCCCATCGACCTTGCGGCCCGCAGGAATCCTCCACTCCACATGCAAGGTGCAACTTCCAAAGCTCTTCTTGCTGTTGGCAGAGCCGGGCGAAGCAATCATCACGCCATCCTTTACCTTCCATGCTTTTGTAAAAGCATCTGCATTTTTACCATCAAACAAGACAAGTGCATCTGTAGGTGGTTTCGTGCATACAGCCCCTTTACTCACAACCTTCTCAGGGTGCGGCCGGTCCATCTGGTGCACCGTATACTCACTCCACGGTTGCTTGGGGGTGTTATATTTTTTTTGCTGTGCTTTGGCTTGCTCTGCTGCGGCAGCGGCAGTCGCAAAAAGGCCAAGGGAGACAACACTAAAGAAGATAGCGGATAGGGATAGCTTAGACATAAGTTTGATACGGAATTTTTAGGGGCTGTTTTTCATCAAAGTAGCCTCTCTTAGCCCCTGCGGAAGCCAGCCTTTAACTCGGCAATACTGGTTGCCCTCAGAGCCAGAACCAAAACGGCATACACCGACATGCCGAGCCCAATGAGCAATGTCAAGGCTGTGCATTGTTTCCAAAATGCGCCTTCGAACCACGAGCCAAGCAGCTGATAGCCACCCCATACAAGTGCGCCCATCGCTACACTCGCCATACAGATACGAAGTGCCTTAGTCCAAAATGCCTTGTCGACGTGTACCAAGCCCTTCAATCCACGCGCCAGCAAGAGCACATTCACCCATGCTGCAATTGTCGTAGCAATGGCAATGCCCACATGCCCGAGAGGAGCAAACAGCAACAGGCTAACCACAATATTAACCAACACGGTAATGCCGGCCATCATCATTGGGGCACGGGTGTTTTCACGGGCAAAGAAACCGGGCTGCAGCACCTTGATCAATACATAACCGGGAAGCCCAAGGGCAAAACCGCGAAGCGCCATACCCGTCTGATAGGCATCATCGGCGGTAAACTCACCACGCTGGAATAACACCGTGATGATCGGCTCAGGAATGACCATCATCGCCACGGCCGCCGGCAGAGTAATGAGCAAACCCAACTCCATGCCACGCACCATGCTATCCGATGCCCCTTTTGCATCATCACGCCTGACCAGTCTGGTGACCTCCGGTAACAGCACTACGCCCAGCGCAATGCCGATCATTCCCAGCGGCAGCTGATACACCCGGTCCGAGTAATAAAGCCATGAAATCGCACCCTGTTTGAATGAAGCAATAATACCACCTACCAGCAGGTTGATTTGTTGAATACCAGCAGCCAAAATACCGGGACCCATCAGCAGAAAAAGACGTTTGATCGAGCTATCAAAAACCGGCTTCTGCAACCTAACATGGTAGCCGTTTTTCCAGCACGTGCCATAAAGCATGGAGAACTGCAACACTCCAGCAATGGCCACACACCAGGCAAGAACATGCGCGGGCACCTCCGAGTGCTGCCAGGCAACAAAAATCCCGAGACCTGTCAAAAAGACAATATTCAGCAAAATGGGAGCAGCCGCCGGCACCCCGAAGATCTTGAAGGTATTCAGCACGCCACTCAGGTGCGCCACCAAAGCCATGAAAAGCAGATAACAAAATGTGATTTGTGATAGCCTTACCGTTAAATCAAAAGTGTCTGGGTGGTTTCGATAGATTTTAAACTGATGGTCAGCCCCTACCCCCTCAACGCTGGCAGTCCTCATCAGCTCTCCTTCAAACCAGCCAAAATCATGCTGCTTAGGTAAGTATATCCAGGCTCGGGCGCCGTCCTGGATGAGGGAGTAGTCACCCTTACCCATCGTAATTCCCTTCATGGGATTGACCTGCTTAAGGACATCTCCATCTGAAGCATTGATGAGCCCAGATTGATAATCTTGCAGACTCACCGAGTCACCCCTTGGACCATCTCCAAGAATATTTGAAAACTTCCTGGGAAGCTCCTTGACCAAACGCAGGTTGGCAAGCTGCTGCTGAGCTGTGCCCCCCGCCCCATCAATGGTTAGACAAATGGCGCGTGAGCCACTGATTGCCATCGAGAAATTTTCACGTTCGGGAGTGTCAGCAGAAACCGCCAAGGGCATCTCCACCTTGGCCTTAAAGCCGGGCACCACCGCCCCCATGATCCAATGCATGCAAGGAATAGCCACCAAAGTCAGAGCAATGAGAACCACCAGCAAGGTTGAAAAAGCGTTCGAGGCAAACTTCATCGCATCCTCTTCACCCTCTTTCTCTAGTCGCCTACCGAACATCGGCACGAATGCCGCATTAAAAGCACCCTCACCAAAGATCCGACGAAACAGATTCGGAAAACGAAATGCCGAGAAAAACGCATCCCCCAACAAACCCGAACCTAAATAACGGGCGATGAGAATGTCCCGCACAAACCCAAGCACACGACTAATGGCCGTGAAACCGGATACTTGCATTAGGGAACGTAACATGACTGATCTGCTGCGCGGGTCTTTGTCTGGAAATTGAACTCAGTTAATTTAGCGAATGCTTGCGCGGCGGAGCTTATCCATTATTGCCACTCCCAAGCCTGTCTCAGAGACTGGCTCGGCAATGATCTCATCCACTCCACTCTCATCGAGCAGACGCAATACATAGAAAAATCTTACGGCCGCTTCTGCGAGCTTACCATTTCCCGGTGAAAGCTCTTCTACAACAGACCAATCATGCAGACCTATAAAGCCAGCCTTGTCCGAGCCACAATAACTGAGCAAACCATATTTTTTACCCGGCTCTGGTTTAAAATCAGAAGATTTGGCCAATAAGCGCAGAGGTGTCACCGGCGCGTAATGACTAGCGAGCTGCCCCGGGGCTTCAGGAGCATCCTCGGAACGATTCCTCTTCACCCGCACGACTTTACCAAAGCGCTGCAACATCTCTTTGGTCACCGGTCCTGCCCTCAGCACATGGATAAGCACTCCTTTTTTACCCGCATCAGCAGAAATTTCTGGCCTGATGATCGTGCTCTCTAATCCCTCTCGGCAAGCTCCGCCATCAATGATCATAGGAATAAGTCCTGACAATTCCTTCTCCACTGCACCAGCTGAAGTCGGACTAATCCTGCCAAACCTATTGGCACTGGGTGCGGCAATCGGGCGGCCTAACTTCCTGATAATGGCCTTCATTAGCGGGTGAGCACTCATTCTTACCGCCACAGAAGGCAACCCACTGGTTACAATATCGGGAACACATTCTTTTTTGGGTAAAATCAATGTCAACGGCCCAGGCCAATGCGCCTTCATGAGCTTGTCAATTACCTCTCTGAGTTCATCCGGAACATCAGCAACCTCATCGACCTGCTCATATGAACCCACATGCACGATTAGCGGGTCGAAGCTAGGGCGTTGCTTGGCGGCAAAAATCTTAGCGACCGCCTCAGAATTCATAGCATCGGCACCCAAGCCGTAAACCGTCTCTGTGGGCAAGGCAACCACCTCGCCTTTCTCCAATAGGCCCACGGCCAGCTCCACAATCTTGTTTTGCTCCGCAGGATCGGAAGCGTCGATAACTTGAGTTTCGGTCACGCTTTCTGAATTAGCGCATCAATGACAAAAATAGAAGCTTAATACGCTCTAGCTTTTATCAGCAATCGAGCATTTCAAAATGCCAAACCGATAAACATCTATATCGATACTCAAGCTTCAGCATCACAGCAGGATGACAACTTTTCTATTTTTCCCTATCGCCTCAAGCCCCACACTTATCTAGGATTCAACTCATGGAGCATGCGCCTCAAACACCTACTCAAAACCAGCAACCTTTAGAGAATATCATATTGGTTGGTTTTATGGGCTCAGGCAAGTCGAGCCTGGGAAGAGAGCTGCATCAAAATCTTGGCTACCAACTCATCGACACCGATCACGTCATTGAAAAACAAACTGGAAAATCAATACCTGACATTTTCTCACAAGATGGTGAAGCCGCGTTCCGCAATCTTGAAACCGAGCAATTAAAGCAATTAATCGCTGAGAAAACCAGCAAACACATTATTTCTACGGGCGGAGGTATCGTTTGTACGCCAGAAAACAGAACCATACTTCCCCAGCTCGGATTCGTCGTCTGGCTGAAATGCTCTGTAGAAGATATCTTTGAGCGCACCTCTCAGAACAAAAATCGACCACTGCTGCAATGTGATGACCCTATGCAAGCGATCAAGACCCTCCTTCAAGAGCGCTCACCCTACTATGAAGAAACCGCACACATAGAGATCAACACCACTGGCCTAAGCCTTGATGAGGTCTCCTGCGGCATCCTTGAGAGTGCTCGGTATTATTTTGGCTCTGCATGACAGCATAGATCTTCAACTTTACTGGATAAAAGTTGCAGCAAAACACCCTATGTGTATATAGTTTGCATCCCTAAAACCCTTTTATATCACTTCCGATATGTCTACCACCAAGCCAAGTTCGACGCCCAAAATACCATTCAAGCTGGTCAAGCAAGAGCTTAAAGATGTAGAGGCTCAGATTCGAGATCAGGTACGTGCCTTCGATCCTGCCGTCGCCCCTTACATCGATTATATCTGCAACACCAGCGGCAAACGCATCCGCCCTATCTTGTCCATTCTTGTAGGTGGTGCTACCGGCGGAGTAAAACCCGCCCACCTTACCATTGGGGTGATCCTTGAGCTCATCCACATGTCTACATTGGTTCATGATGACATCATTGATGGCGCTGACACTCGCCGCCAAGTCCCAACAGCCAATGCAAAGTGGGGTAATGGCATGGCCGTCCTGCTGGGTGACGCCTTGTTCTCTCACTCTCTTTTACTGGCTACCAATTTCAATAGTATCGAAATCTGCCGCAAGGTCGGCCAAGCCTCTCGTGAAGTCTGTGAGGGCGAGGTCATGCAGACCCAGAGAAGGTTTGATTTCACCCTCACCAAAGAAGACTACTTCCACATTATCGAGCTCAAAACTGGAGCCCTCTTCGCTGCCGCAACTAGTATACCGGCAGCCCTTTCAGAGGTAAACCAGGAAACCCAAGACATGCTCTACGACTATGGCATGAAACTAGGCACAGCCTACCAAATTTACGATGACTGCCTTGACCTTGTTGGCAGCGAAGAGCAAGTAGGCAAGACCTTACGCACTGACCTCGAAAAGGGCAAACTGACACTACCACTGCTCAATTTACTGGAAAAAGCAAGCAAGAGTCAGCGTGAGCAGCTCAGTAAACGCATCATTGAACAAGAGCCCTTGGACCTGCCTGTCCTCGTAGGCATTGCTGAATACGAAGGTGCAGTGGAGTCAGCCTTGGATACCGCCTCACTCTTCCTTGCCGATGCCCGTAAATGCTTAGACGTTCTCAGCCACAGTGAATGGCGTAACGGCCTCGAGGAAGTCACCTATTATCTTGAGGGGCTGCTCAACAAATGTAGGCGTTAGTAGCCCCTACTAGCTGGGCCCAACCAGCCCTAGCCAGC
>CAWVVN010000054.1:0-13735 GCA_963933605.1 uncultured Verrucomicrobiales bacterium | reverse complement strand
CAGCTCAGCCAGAAGAAGTTCCCGCTGAGCCAGCGAAAAATCCAGAGCCAGCACCTGCTGTTAATCAGTAGTTTCTTCTGTGCAGGAAACATCCAATGCTGAGACGGAGGTTCCTGTATGGGCGCGTCCAGGAGCGTTTCCTGCCAAGCCTGCGCAACAAGCAGATTTTGGTTTCATTGATACCAAAGGCAATGTGCATTCAGCACAGGACGAGAGCGATCTCGCCAGCAAGGTAAAGCATTCAGCCCGTGGGGTAGATCTTGTCTGGACTCCAGACTCAGATTGCTTGTTGGTACCGGAAGAAATACCGGCATTACACAGCCCCCTGCGACTTCGATCTTCTCAACAAGCTGAGCAGGATATCAGTGACGGTAAGAGAATGGGATTGGTGTTTGGCGCTATGACTCTCTGGACACTGTATGCCGCCTGGAAAAATAGTGGGGGTCAAGTCGCGGCGCTTTACTCCCATCAGTTGACCGGCCTAGCCTCGATGCTGTTATTGTTTTTTGGTATATTACCTCTCTATGAGGGTTTTAAGATGAAGCGTCATCTGGCACGCAGCAAAGCTTCAGACCTTGTCGAAGAAATTCCTGAAGCGCAATTTGAAGCTTGGCTACATCGGCAGCGTATTCCGGCGACTTATTTTTTATTATGCTGCGTAATCATCTGTGGTCTGGTTCAGGTGTATTTTGATCGAGGCCTAGCGGATTTCGAGGGGTCTATTATCGAAGCTGGATTACTCAAGCAGCGTGCACTTATGTATCCCGGACAAGCGGATGGAGGTGCTTGGTGGCGGATGATCACAGCCCCAATGTTACACGGCAATGTGATCCACCTTCTCATGAATGCGGCAGGTTTACTCTACCTTGGCAGGCGCACGGAAATTTTGGCTCGGTGGCCACACATGCTTTTGGTCTTTGCTGGGGCGGCATGGGTGGGTGGTTTAGCCAGTTTTTACTGGATTCCAGACAAGATTGCAGTGGGGGCGTCAGGCGGCTTGATGGGCTTGCTGGGTTTTATGCTCGTCTTTGAGTATATGCATCCTCGTATTGTGCCCAAACCCGCAAGAGTTAGGTTACTAGCAGGTTTGGTGATGCTTGTCGTCATTGGGCTATTAGGAATGAGTTTTATCGATAATGCGGCCCATGTCGGGGGGCTGGTCGCAGGCATGGCTTATGCTCTTGTTGTTTTTCCGGCCTCGGCTTCGACGCATCGCCCAGAGTCCATGATCAGAGATGTTTTTGCGGGAGCTGCCGCTGGGGGGCTGATTCTCTATTCTGTATGCATGGTGTGCATCAAAGTCCTGACGTGAAGATGGTTGTTCATCCACCATTTCCTGTGAGAAAAATGACACGGGGGCTTGTCAAAAAGCTCTGCCATGTCAATGAATAGAGGAGCAACATTGTTCATTGCGTAAAATTTATACGGTAAGCATGTACGTACTAGGAATAGACACAGGAACCCAAGGGACCAAGACACTCGTTTTTGATCTTGAGAAAGCAATCGTTGTCGCGGAGGCATCTCAATCATATGACATGATCGAGGGGCTTCCCGAAGGTCACCGTGAACAAGACCCTTCTCTATGGATTAAGGCCGTTGATGATACCATTCGTGACTGTGTTAAGCAGCTTGGTGATGACGCCTCCCTGATCGCTGCTATTGGCGTAAGTGGTCAACAGCATGGCCTTGTTGTTCTCGATGAGGACAGTAACATTATCCGGCCTGCCAAGCTCTGGTGTGACACATCTACCAGCGAGCAGTGTGAAGAAATTACTCGCGCATTTGGAGGTACACCTGGTCTTATTGAGCTAGCTGGCAACCCTATGTTGCCGGGATATACAGCGCCAAAGATTCTCTGGATCAAACAGAACGAGCCGCAGAATTTCGAAAAGATCAAAACGGTGCTCCTGCCGCACGATTTCATCAATTACTGGCTCACTGGTGTTAAACGTATGGAGCCAGGTGACGCATCGGGCACAGGACTGCTTGATGTAAGAAAGCGGGAGTGGTGTAAGGAGCTTATCGATTTCATTGACCCTCGCTTGTCAGAAGCGTTGCCTGAGATTGGATCTTCGACCGAGGCTGTTGGTCCTATCAGACCAGAATTAGCGGAAGCATGGGGCTTGAACAGCCAGGTGCTGGTTAGCGCTGGAGGTGGTGATAACATGATGGGAGCTATCGGAACTGGCAACGTCAGCAGTGGGCAGGTTACCGTTTCCTTGGGAACGAGTGGCACGATCTATGGTGTGCACGACGAGCCCTTGATTGACCCTCAGGGAGAGGTAGCAGCATTTTGTGATTCAGCAGGTCAATGGCTGCCGCTGGTATGCACCATGAATGCCACCGTGGTCACCGAAGCGGTCAGAAAGCATTATGATTGGGATCACGAGCGCATGGAAAAAGAAGTAGCTGCAGCGCCTATGGGTTCTGAGGGAGTATTAATGCTTCCATACCTGCAGGGGGAGAGGACGCCCAGTTTGCCTGAGGGGTGCGGCGTGATTCATGGCCTTAATTTGGACAACTACAAAGATGCTAATATCATGCGTGCGGCGATGGAGGGGGTTAGCCTCAGCATTGGTTATGGCATGCTGCGTTTGTGTGAGCTTGGTTTTAATCCAACAGAAGTCCGGGTTACGGGCGGAGGCTCTAAGAGCCCCGTATGGCGGCAAATGATCTCTGATGTATTGGGCTTGCCGCTGGTGAAATTGAAGACAGATGAAGGAGCTGCTCTAGGGGCTGCGCTACAGGCAGCAGTGACTTTCTTCCGGCAGAATGGAGAGGATTTGAGTTATCAGGAAATTGTCAGCTATGCAGTGATGCCTGATCCCAATACCGAATGTAAACCTAATGAGGAAGCTCATCTATTTTATCAGGAGCTGCTCGCCAGACAGCAATACTTGGTCGAGACACTGCATATGCCAGGATTTCTCTAGACTGATCTGGCCTCCGGAATAATGAGTGACCGTTTAGAAATAAGGGGAGCCAGGTTGCACTGGTGGGCAGGAAAGTTGGCAGCTTTGCTGATGCGTTTAGTCGGCCTGACATTGCGCTGTCACATTGAAGACCCAAGCGGGCAAAAGATCAGGGTGGAAGCCGGTGTTCCCGTGATATGGATATTTTGGCATAATTGCCTGTTTGCTTCACCACTGACAAAAAAAAGATATGGCGGTAGCGCAAAAGCCAGCGCGCTTGCCAGTGCAAGTAAGGATGGAGCGGTCATCGAATCATTGGTATCGTGCTTTGGTGTGAAAACAGTGCGAGGCTCCAGTTCACGACGTGGTGTGGCCGCGCTGATTGCTCTTAAGAAAGCACTTAAAGCAGGGGAGCAGCTGTTCATTACTCCGGATGGTCCACGTGGGCCCCGCTATGAACTTCAGCCTGGTGTGATTAAGCTTGCTCAGTCGTCCGGTGTGCCGATTATTCCTGTGCGATTTGAGCATTCCTCGAGTTGGCGACTCAATAGCTGGGATCGATTTCATATTCCAAAACCTTTCAGTAAGATCACGGTGCATGTTGGCGATGCTATTGATGTGCCGGCCAAGTTAGACGATGAGGAATTCGAGCAATATCGTCAAAAAGTGCAGAGTGCTCTTCTTGAAAAACCAAGTGCGAAAGCGAATATATAATACAATTTATGAGTAAGATAATTGATGGTAAAGCGGTGGCTGAGAAAGTTTTAGCCGAGTGTTTAGAAGATATCCAAGAGCTCAAAAGCGCCGGAGTCACGCCAGGATTGGCAGTGGTCTTAGTAGGAGAAGATCCGGCTTCCAAAGTCTATGTGGGCTCGAAGGTGCGTAAGTGCGCTGAGCTCGGTTTGCATTCCCGTAAGATTGAGCTTCCTGTTGATGCATCTCAAGAAGATGTGCTCGCCGTGGTCAATGAGCTGAATGATGACCCTCTCATTCATGGTATTTTAGTGCAGTCCCCGCCACCTCCTCAAATTGATGAGGATGCTATCGTCAGGGCGATTGATCCAGCTAAGGACGTTGATGGTTTTCACCCCGTCAACGTCGCTAAGCTTACCCTTGAGGATGCCAGTGGATTTGTGCCATGCACGCCAGCGGGATGCATGCGCTTGCTTAAGGAGACAGGGGTTGAGACTTCTGGAGCAGAAGCCGTTGTCATTGGCCGTAGTATGATTGTGGGTAAGCCCATGGCCCTACTGCTCATGAGCAAGCAGGGTAATGCGACGGTGACGGTGGCTCACTCTCGCACCAAGGAGCTTACCGAAGTGTGTCGTCGAGCCGATATTATCGTGGCCGCCATTGGCATGCCTGAGTTTGTCACAGCTGACATGGTCAAAGAGGGCGCTGTGGTGATTGATGTAGGCATCAATCGGGTGGATGATTCCAGTGCCAAGCGAGGTTACCGACTGGTGGGGGACGTTGCCTATGATGAGGTGGCTCCTAAATGCTCCGCTATCACACCTGTGCCTGGTGGCGTGGGGCCGATGACCATTGCTATGTTGATTTCAAACACCATCAAGGCGGCTCGGCAATCGATGGCGTAGGATTTGACTCAAGGTCAGATTTTAATTTCCCAGATCTCGCAAATTTGATTTTCGATCTCAGTGTCCGGTGAGAACCGCTTGGTTTCACCCAGGTAGACAGCTTTGACTTGTTGGTCGTCGGCCTTGAGCATTTTCACGATCGAGGCGACGGTCGTGGCGCGCTTGGCGGAGAGCTCGCGATTGCTGTCTGGCTTCCCAGATACTGAGGCGTAACCAATCACAAGGAAGAGCGACTTGCGGTCCTGGCGTTTATCGAGAATGTCTTGGATGATTTTTTCTCGGTCAAAGGTAATTTTGGATGATCCTTTGGTGAACGTTTGCCGGTGAATGATTTGGGCATTCATCGTTTTGCGAATATCTTCGTAGGCGCTTGCTAACTGCTTTTGATCGGCATCCTCTAACGTGGTCAGTTTGGCGTAGAGTCGGGCAGCCTCTGCGGGCAGGTCTTTATCAGATTTGATAAAGAGAGTAGGGTGATCGAGTTCGGCTCGTAAGCGCTGCACCTCATATCGTTGTTTGTGGTTATCGCCACGTAAATTCTCTATTTCAGTGAGCGCCTCATCGTAAATTTCGCTGCTGGTGGTGCTGTTAGCAGCTTTCAGAATGTCGTCGATTTGCAGCTGAAGTTTGCCGTTTTTACCCAAGCTTTCGTTGAGTTGTTTTCTTATGTCAGAGAGCTGATCATTACTAGGACGCCCTTGTAGCTCGCCGATTTGAATGCGGCATCTTTCGATTTGATCGTTGGCAGTTTGTAAGTCCTCACTGAGGATGACGAGCTGGCTCGCTGCCCCAGCAGACTGATTGGCCTGGTTTTGTAGTGCTGCGATCTTGGTGTAAAGCTCCCTTGTCATTTCGTCTCGTGACGCCTGTTGAGCTTGAAGTTCACCAATGGCAGCATTTTTTGTTTCAAGCTCTGCCTCCCAGTTGCTGGCAAGTGAAGCGAGGCTCTTGGCATCTTTGCGCAGACGCTCGGCTGTCGTGTATGCGCTTGCGGAACTGGGTGGTAGCGGGGGCAGTCCACTTCGGGCGCGCTCTGCATTTGCTTTGGCTCGAAGCTGATCATTATTGAGCTCGAGAGCGGTAAGTCCTTCGCTGCCGCCTAGTGATTGAGAGGACTTGCTGCTGATTGAGAGCATCAGCATGACAAAGAGCAGGAATACAATGAGGCTGATTAACGAGGTGGTGATCAGGCTGCTCCTTGTTTGACTGCTGTGAGCCTCAGCTAAACCCGAGGGTTTGGATGAAGCAATGACAGCCTGAGCTTCAGCAATGAGCCCATTGGAGGCATTGGGGCCAGTGTTGTTTGTCTGCGCATCGTTGCTGTCTTGTGCCTTTTCAGTTTCCATATTCCAATTCAGTTCTTTCAATGAACAATTACTTTACATTTCTTAGCCTTTTTTTTGCATCAGTGCAAGGGTGCTGTTTTTAGAATGCTTGATAATTCAGAATCGTTGATGGCGCCCATGAGCCCTATATCGCTAGGGCTACTCAGTGAACGAGGGCGAGATTGGGGTTGATGTCCTCTTTGATGTCGGAATGGATGCCTGCTAGCTCATACTGCAGTGCTACGAATGCGATCATCGCGGCATTGTCTGTCGATAAATGAGGTGGCGCAATCAGCAGCTGCTTGCCACACGCTTCGCAGGCCTGTTGCATCGCCTCACGGAGGGCGAGATTACAGGAAACCCCGCCAGATAGGGTGACTAGCTTCTCGCCTGCCTGGTCTGCGGCTTTCATCGTCTTGTGAACGAGGATGTCGATGACCGCCTGCTGGAACGAGGCGCACAAGTCGGGAACAGCATCTTGCGGTGCTTGCCCTGTATCCGGACTTAGCTTTTGTAGCTGGTAGAGCACGGCGGTTTTTAAGCCTGAAAAGGAAAACCCGAGGCCATCTTTGATCATGGAACGTGGAAATTGGAAGGCCGTGGCAGAGCCTTGACGCGCCTGTTTTTCTATCTCTGGGCCACCAGGGTAGGGCAGGCCCAGCATTTTGCCGACCTTGTCGTAGGCCTCGCCAGCGGCGTCGTCACGGGTGCTGCCGAGTAGCTCGTAATGACGGAATGCCTTCATGTGGATGAGCATCGTATGTCCTCCTGAAACGATGAGGGCGAGGTTGGACTCAATATTTGCCGAAGACAAAAAGGGTGAAAGCAGGTGACCCTCCATGTGATTGACTGAGATGAAGGGTTTACCTGTGGCGATGGAGAGAGCTTTGGCAGTGGTGTTTCCGACCAGCAGAGAAGAGGCAAGGCCAGGGCCGGCGGTGGCTCCAAAGGCATCGATATCGTCGATGTTGAGATTGGCATTTTTGAGCGCCAAATCAATCAATGGTCTTAGGTGTAAAGAGTGGTTTCTACTCGCCAATTCAGGCACGACACCGCCGAACTCACGGTGAATATCGATTTGAGACGAAATTTCTGATGAGAGAATATGGCTCTGCTCGCCATCATAGCGCAGGATCGCCACAGCGGTCTCATCACAGCTGGACTCGATGGCTAAAATCGTCGTCGTCATGGGCTAGTTTTTAGACCGTATTTTACGGATGCACAGGATTTTTTAGCCTTGGGTGGCGGTATTGCAACGCCTTTGACATTTACAAATAGGAGCTACTTTGGCAGAACCCGCGCCATGTCCGAGCTTCCCAAGGCCTACGAACCCCAAGCAGTTGAAAAAAAATGGTATGCTGCGTGGCTTGAACACAGCTGCTTCCATGCTGATGAGACATCAGAAAAGGAGGCGTATTCGATCGTTATCCCGCCGCCCAACGTCACCGGCATCCTGCACCTGGGGCATGTTTTAAATAACACCATCCAGGATATATTGTGCAGACGTGCCCGCCAGCAAGGCAAGGAGGTGCTTTGGCTGCCAGGCACTGATCATGCCGGTATTGCTACCCAGGCGAAGGTGGAGCGAGAGCTTCGGGAAAAAGAAGGCAAGACACGCCGTGATCTTGGTCGCGAGGCATTTTTGGAACGAGTCTGGGACTGGAAAGAAAAGCATGGTGGCATTATCATTCAACAGCTGAAGCGTTTGGGTTGTTCATGTGATTGGGATCGAGAGCGCTTTACCATGGATGATGATTATTCGGCTGAGGTTGGCCGTGTCTTTACTGAGCTCTTTCACGAGGGACTTATTTACCGTGGCAAGAGGATGGTTAACTGGTGCCCGGTATCACTTACCGCGCTATCCGATGAGGAGGTGATCATGCAGCCTCAAAAATCGAAGCTCTACTACATGAAATATGAGCTGGTGGATTCTCCCGGAGAGTTTCTTGAGATTTCAACCACCCGTCCGGAAACCTTGATGGGTGACACGGCTGTGGCAGTTAACCCAAAAGATGAGCGTTTTGAGCACCTGATTGGTAAGAAAGTGCGCCGACCTTTCCCTGTGGCTGAGATTGAAATCATCGCCGATGATCATGTTGATGTGGAGTTCGGCACAGGGGCGCTGAAAATCACTCCTGCCCATGATAAGGCAGACTTTGAGATCGGGCAGCGTCACGAGCTTGAAATCATTGATGTGCTTCATCCCGACGGCACCGTGAATTGTCCAGAGTGTCCAGACCTTGATGGTCTTGATCGTTTTGTGGCTCGTAAGAAGGCCGCTCAGAAACTTGAGGAGCTTGGCTTACTCATCCGCGTTGAGGAATATGACAATAACGTCGGCTTCTCTGAGCGTGCCCACGTGCCCATCGAACCTCGTATCTCGATGCAGTGGTTTCTTAAATACCCATGTGTGCAAGAAACTGCTGATGCTGTTGCAAGTGGTGATATCACTTACCGCCCAGCAAGGTGGGCGAAGACACACGCTAACTGGATGGAGAACATTCAGGACTGGTGCATCAGTCGTCAGCTCTGGTGGGGTCATCAGATTCCCGTCTGGTATCGCCAAGAGAAAGTAGGCGAGCTGCAGGCGGCAGAATCATTGGATGTTAGTGACCTCGAGGCAGGGGATATTTACGTAGGCGCAGAAGCGCCTGATGATGGGGGTAACTGGGTTCGTGACGAGGACGTCATGGACACATGGTTTAGTTCATGGTTGTGGCCATTTTCTACCATGGACGAGGCGACTCGGGCGAAGTTTTATCCGACGACGGATCTGGTGACTGGGCCAGATATTATTTTCTTCTGGGTTGCGCGCATGGTTATGGCTGGCTACCGATTTGAGCAGCAGCTACCTTTCAAAAACGTCTTTTTCACATCGATCATCCGTGACCTTGAGGGCCGTAAGATGAGCAAGTCCTTAGGTAACTCACCTGACCCGGTTGACCTGATGGATCAGTATGGTGCTGATGGGCTTCGCTTTGGATTAATGCGCACGGCACCCGTAGGGACCGATGTCAGGTTTGACGAGCAACTCGTTGCTGAAGGAAGAAACTTTGCCAACAAGCTCTATAACGCATGCCGATTCCGCCAGATGGCGAGCGGCTCTGAAGTGTCTGAGGACGGAGGCAGTATGCCGACCGAGGGGCTACGTCCTTACCACCTTGACATCGCCTGCAAGCTTGATGCGCTCTCAACGAACTTGGCCAAGTCTTATGCCGACTACCGCTTCAATGACGTTGGACAGCAGCTGTACGATTTTCTCTGGAGTGAGTTCTGTGACAAATTTCTTGAGGCGGTAAAAGGAGACTTGCGCGACACGGCTACTGCTGAAGCGCGTGAGGTAACACTTGCCGTTTTTGATGCGGTGATGAGCCGTTACCTTCAGTTGCTGCACCCATACATGCCGCACATTACTGAGGAGCTCTCTGTGCGCATGGCTTATGTGGCCGAGGGCGAGTTCATTATGCAGAAGGTGTATCCAGCGGAACCACTTGTTGCAGGTGATGCTGAGGCCTCATCGAAGGCAGACGCAGTTTATACGACGGCAGGGCGCATGCGTAACCTGAAGGCTGAATACAATGTAGCCACCCGTAAGGATGTAAAATTCATCATCATCAAATCGAAATCATGGCTGGCTGAGGAGACCGATGTTCTCGGGCTACTGGCTGGAGGTGATGTGGAGATTCTGGATAGCTATGACGCCGCTAAAGGGACCCCTGCTGCGGTCACGGATGTCGGCGAGGTCTACATGCCTCTTGAGGGGCTCATTGATGTGGATGCTGAAAAAGCTCGCCTGGGTAAAGAGATCGCTAAGGTTGAGGCCGAGGTGAAAAAATGTGATGGTAAGCTAAGTAATAAGGCCTTTGTCGATCGAGCACCAACTGAGCTCGTTGACCGAGAAAAAGAACGCAGAGATGAGTGGGCGCAGAAGCTTAAACAGCTTGAGGAAATGCGCGCATCGCTTGGCTAGTATCAGAGATATGAGGGAGCTAGGATAAGCTGCTTGCCAGCAACACAGACTTTGCTATCTTACCAAACGTTACTGTTACGATCTCTGTATCTTTATTGATATGCCAAAATTAGACACCATATCGGGCATTCCCGCCAAGGCCATTGAGCTCCTCGAGGCACTGGGATATCTTGATGTGTCTGATCTCAGGGACGCGGATGCAGAGAGTCTCGTTGCGGAGCTGGTCAAGGCTAACCATGTTCTCGAAATCATGCCAGACGATCCATCTGAGCCTAGTCTCAGGAAATGGCTAAAGCTGGTTAATGAGCACGATTCATCTGCAGGGAAAGCTACTTCCAAGAAAGCCTCAAAGGGAAATAGTGGCGAGGGGCAAAGTGCTCAGAGCGGTGCTTCGGAGGCTGGAACGAGTGAAAAGCAAAAGGCAGATCAAAAAAAGCCAGCCCCAAAAAAACCAGCCAAGCGAGAACTTGTCAACTTTGAGAAGGACACTGACATGATGCAAATGCTGAGCTTGTCTCCTGTGGCGGAGCCGCTTGATCCACTGCTTATGGCTGATGAGGACCTCTCGATGGATGACATCACCGATGGAATATTACTCAATCAGTGTGAGGATGATGTGAAAATTAACATCATGACAACCCTTGGCCGGGCTGACTCACTATTTCGCAAAGATGAGGTTGCACGTGCGGGGCTCAACTCTTCCCGTATTCGGAATTTTGATGATTTAGACTCAAGAGTTCAGTATGTGAAACCGCTTGACCGAGGGCCACAGAAAGAGGCCGTGACCTTATCCGAGCAATTAAATCAAGGGGTTGACTCGAGGTCTCGAAAATTCATTAAAGGTGTCTTTCACCCTCAAGTGAAGACAGTTCGTTTTGCGGCGGTGACGGCCATCCTCTTTGTCGCGATCTTAGTTGTTAATATATCATCTTTACTGGGCCTGTTTCTCTACAGAACTAACTTAGAGGCAGGTGTGGTCGTAGGGTGGGTGATGGGTTTGTTGTTATTGCTTGTGATTACGGCAGGCACTTATGTTTATTTCGGCACCAGAGCGCGTTGTGTTGTTTGTCGACAACCTCCCTTAATGCCTAAAAAATGCATTAAGCACAAAAAGGCCCATCACGTAAAAGGCATCGGCTATATCTTGCCGACAGCATTGCAGCTGCTTGTTTATAAGTGGTTCTACTGCACTTACTGTGGCACGGCGTTACGCTTGAAAAAATAGCGGTGACGATGTGATAACGAGAGTGGTAACGAGAGTGGTACTGCTATTCTCTAAGCTGGCTATCCAGCATGATCGTAACGGGCCCATCGTTGACTAAGCTAACCTGCATATCGGCACCAAATTCACCCGAAGCACAGGCTTTTCCCGTCACATCCTGTGCCGTCATGAGAAATGCCTGATAGAGAGGAATGGCCGTTTCTGGTCGGGCCGCTTTAATAAACGATGGCCTGTTTCCCTTCCTAGTGCCTGCATGGAGAGTAAACTGACTGACAACAAGTAGCTCCCCATCAATGTCCCCGAGACATTTATTCATTTTGCGCTCATCATCAGCAAAGATTCTCATGCGGGTCATCTTGCCCACCAGCCAGTCAATGTCCTCCTGAGTATCAGTCTCAATGATGCCAAGTAGGATCAGGAGGCCTGGACCAATCTGAGCTGAGACATTTTCCTCAATACGCACACTGGCTTCTGAGACCCGTTGGATGATGATGCGCATGATGGTTTAGCTAATGAAAATCCGTTTTTCTCGCCGCCTGAGGAACCTGCCAGCTGGCAAGTTGATTTTTGCGATCGATGGGTCGGTAATCAGGCTGTTGCATCTAGCTAGAAGCTCCTGTGTGATGTTGGAAACGCCGTGTGCTTTCAGATAGCTATGGATGGCACTCGACCGCAGAGCGGGGGAGAGCTTGGCTATTTTTGGGAGAAACAAGCGGCCCTGCGGATCATACAGCTGCATTGATTCTAAGATGCTTGCAATGGCCTGCTGCTGTGCTTGTGAAGCCACAGCGGCCTTTAAAATGGCAGGGCGGATCTCACGGCCCAAGATATCATTAAGCAGCGGAATGGCCTCGAGACGGAGCCGGTTGCGCGTTGTAATGCCCTCGGCATTACTGGCGTCATCTCGAAATGTGATTTTGTGAGCTGCCAAGTAGTCATTAATGTCATCCCTGGTGGCCTCGAGCAGCGGGCGCAGTAGCTGAAGCTCCTTGCCATTGATCTGATGGGTGGTGCTGAAATGCATTCCCTTTAAACCGTAGGATCCTCTTAACAGATTAAATAAAACAGTCTCGGCCTGATCATCGGCATGGTGCGCGAGTAGGATGCGGCTGCAGCGGTATGTCCGTGCACAGTCAGCAAAGAACTGATGCCGGGCATTGCGGGCCTCCAACTCCATGCTGCCTCCGTTTTGCAGCATAAGCTCTGGCACATTGACTCGCCCAGTTTCGCTCAGTAGCTCATATTTTTTAGCAAGTCTGCGCACTAGCGCGGCATCCTGTCCTGAGGCGCGGCCACGTAAGCTGTGATTGAGGTGGCACAGTACCAGGTTCCGGTAGCCGGCGCCCAGCAGCAGGTGCAGCAGCGCTACAGAGTCCCGCCCCCCAGAGATACCAAGTAGATAACGCCGTTTTTTTGACTGCGCTAGAAAATCAGCATGGAGGGATGGGCTCACGCAGGAGAAATTAATCAATACACAGCTCTTTGTCGAGCCGTCCTCGCAACCTCTATTCTTGGACTTGCCACCGAGATTTTCTGTGGTAAATAAACTCCAGTCATGCCCACCTAGGGTCAAGGCCGCTGTAGCTCAGGGGTAGAGCAATTCACTCGTAATGAATAGGTCGTCGGTTCAATTCCGACCAGCGGCTCCATTATAATCAATGGTTTATGTTACGGTTCCTGTTGTTCGATTCAGTTGTGGGGACATTTCCACACCGATAACGCTGCCCCAATGAGTGTATCGAACTTCTTTTGAGCCTCGTCTAATTTCATTGTAGGTAAAGCCACCAGCAAGGCTCAGGGACTGTTGAAGGGTGCTTCGGCTTGGTTGATGCGAAGATTATCCTTGATTTCTGTTAGTGATTGGGTGTATGTGTTAAATGTTATTTTGCACATGAAGTTGTCACCCTAACCTAACAAATATGTGAGCGATGCTTATTACATAGTCATTTTAATTATCATGGTAGTTATGTTCTTAGGTGTGGCCTTTGGCGATTAGCCTTTAGTCACCCTGTAGTTTACTCCCTTCCTTTGATTGCTTCCTCAAAAGGTTTTATTGTTGCGTGCCTTTATCTCTTGGCCTGTGTTGGACCAGAGACTGTCAGTGACAGTGGGGGATGGTAATCAAGCACTCAATAATCGATGGTCCTGTCCAGTCGTAAGATCCATCCCGCTTCACCGGCTTTGAGTTTGTATTGGAGCTGGCGGGTCTTGCCGCTAGGTTTACTGTTGGAGTCAGCCTGGTGATAGAGTGGAAAACGACGCAGCAAGGCGCCTTCACCGATGGCGAATTGATCGTGGCCCATATAGCCTTTGGAGTTTGCCTTGTCCTCCATCAAGTCAGCAAGAAAGATAGGCGTGAGGGATTTTTTTTGATTGCAGGCGTAGGCGATGAGTGAGCCATAGGATCCGCTTCCGGCACCTCGGACATAGACATAAATCTCAGGGAAGCCGTTGGCATCGAGATCCTCGACCTCGGCATTAGTGATGGAACCTTCGATCTCGACGACGATGGGATCGTTTTTCCCCTCTAGGCCAGAGGGGGTGATGGTGAGTGTGTTGATGGAGCCCTGATTGGGACATTGAATAAGAAAGCTGACCCCTTGTAGGGATATGTTCTCTTCAAAGCCTTTAATGGAGGTCTGCACGGTTTCTTCACCTGTAGAACCAGGGGTGCAGGCGGCGAGCATGAAGAGTGACAAGAACGGAAC
>CAWVVN010000053.1:0-13833 GCA_963933605.1 uncultured Verrucomicrobiales bacterium | reverse complement strand
ACGGGCATTGAGGCAGTGAGGCTTCAGATTTTCCTCGATCAAAAGCACTTTGGGCCGGGCTTCATCGATGGCAAGGCGGGTATGTTCACTCAGTTGGCTATTGAAAACTACAACACCAGCCTAGAGCGGGATGCAGCGGATCGTCTTGTAATCACTGAGTCGATCAAGGAGGTTCCTCAGGTTTACGCATCAGCTATCATCCCTAGTTTTGTCGGTGATTTTGTAGACCCAAGCCTGCCATTAGAAAAACCACTACAGGCTGAAAAAACATTCATGCCTTATCGGAGTGTGGCTGAGTTTATGGCTGAGCGTTATCACACCTCTGAGGATTTACTCATAGAGCTTAACGGTCTAGAGGCGGTTCGACGTGCCGAGCCAAGGGATGTGTTACAGGTTCCTAATATTGAACCGTTTAAAATTGAGCAGCTATCACGCGGCAGGAGTCACAAATCTGATGAAACCCTTAGTGCCAGGCATGTGGTCATTGATACCACCATCAGGCAGGTCTATATTTACCAGCTCGTACTGCCTGAAGCTGAAGTAGAGCAATCACCACCAGCAGAAGAAAATGCCCCAGCCTCAAACCAGCCGATCAAAATAAAGGCCGCCAAACCAGTAATGGTGGCAAGCTTTCCCATTACCCCAGGCCAGATCCAATTCATCCCCAGAGGCTTCTGGAATCTCAAAAACTGTGTGGAGCTGCCGGAGTGGCGCTACGACAAGCTGCTTTTAGAAACCGGGGTACGCGGCAGCGAATACCTCACCATCCCCCCGGGACCCAATAATCCTGTGGGAGTCATCTGGAACGGCTTAACCAAATCCGGCATTGGCATCCACGGCACCAATCACCCGAGAACCATTGGCCGAACACGAAGCTCCGGCTGTATCCGCCTGTCAAATTGGGATGCGGCCAAATTACCCCAACTCGTCAGGCCTGGCGCCGTGGTGATGGTGAAGTAGTGATTTGTCTGCCTGATCACGCACAAAACTCTCCTTGGCGGAGTGAGGAAAAATAGCGATCCGGAGAGTTTTTCTGGCTGATGTCTCAAAAAGTTGCCCTCAGTTGTGTGCAAAGCTTTACAAGTCCATCAAAGTCAGCATAAATCCTACAAATTTAGCAACACCCGATGCCCAAAGACGAAAGTATTAAAAAAATTCTGGTGATCGGCTCAGGCCCGATCGTGATCGGACAAGGATGTGAGTTCGACTACTCTGGAGTGCAAGCTTGTAAAGCTTTGCGCGAGGAGGGTTATGAAGTCATTCTAGTAAACTCAAATCCGGCAACGATTATGACGGATCCGGAGTTTGCTCCCAAAACGTTCATTGAGCCCATCACAGCAGAAATTGTAGAGAAGATCATCATCAGAGAAAAACCTGATGCCTTACTGCCAACCCTGGGTGGCCAAACCGCACTCAACACATCCATGGAACTTTTCAAGTCCGGTGTGTTAGATCGGCATAATGTAAAAATGATTGGCGCCAACGCTGACGCGATTGACAAAGGTGAAGATCGTTTGCGATTCAAAGAGGCGATGCTCAAGATCGGCCTCGACCTTCCTCAAAGTGGCGTAGCACACACCATGGAGGAAGCTAAAGTGATCTGCGCTGAGATTGGATCATTTCCCATGATCATCCGCCCCGCTTTCACCTTAGGTGGTGCTGGTGGTGGTATAGCCTACAACAAAGAAGAATTTGAAACCATCGTCAACCGAGGTATCGACTTATCGCCTGTCGATGAGGTATTAGTTGAAGAGAGTCTGTTAGGCTGGAAGGAGTATGAGATGGAAGTCATGCGTGACTGCGCTGACAACTGCGTTGTGATCTGCTCGATAGAAAACTTAGACCCCATGGGTGTGCACACTGGAGACTCCATCACGGTAGCCCCAGCACAGACACTTACAGACCGCGAATACCAAATCATGCGTGATGCATCATTCGCATGCATCAGAGAAATCGGTGTTGAGACCGGAGGTTCTAACATTCAATTTTCCGTCGATCCAAAAACAGGACGCTGCATTATCATCGAGATGAACCCTCGGGTGTCACGATCATCAGCACTGGCATCGAAAGCAACCGGATACCCGATCGCAAAAATTGCAGCTAAGCTCGCTGTAGGATACACGCTCGATGAGCTTCCCAATGATATCACTCGAGAAACTCCCGCATCGTTCGAGCCAACGATTGATTACGTTGTCACCAAGCTACCACGATTCACCTTTGAAAAATTCCCAACGGCCGACCCCGTTCTAACAACACAGATGAAAGCTGTGGGAGAAGCCATGGCGATTGGCCGGACCTTCAAGGAGTCCATGCAAAAAGCGCTACGCTCTCTGGAGACTGGCCGCTTTGGGTTTGGTTTCGACGGTAAGGGTAAAGAGAATCCTACCCATGAAGAGGTTGAGCGCATGCTACATGTGCCAAACGCAGAACGCATCTTCTGGCTTCAAACCGCCTTTGAACAAGACTGGACCGTAGAGGAAGTATTTGAAGCGACCTCGATCGATCCCTGGTTCTTGGAGCACCTCAAGATCATCGTTGATGAAGGCAGGAACTTGGCAACGATGGATCTACGTAAGGCGAAGCGCCTCGGATTCTCCGATCATCAGATTGCTCATGCGAGGGGCGTTTCTCAGGATGAGGTCCGTGCAGAAAGAAAAAAGACCGGCGTCATTCCAACGTATCGTTTAGTCGATACCTGTGCAGCTGAATTTGAAGCTCATACACCTTATTATTACTCCACCTACGGTGATGAGAATGAGGCTAAGGAAACAGACGGTAAGAAGATTGTGATTCTTGGTGGCGGTCCTAACAGGATTGGTCAAGGTATTGAATTTGATTACTGCTGTGTGCACGCGGCCTTTGCCCTTAAGGAGCTCGGCTATGAGACCGTGATGGTGAACTCCAACCCCGAAACGGTATCCACGGATTACGACACGAGTGATAAACTTTATTTTGAACCTCTCACACTTGAGGACGTATTAAATATTTGTGATCAGGAAAAACCTGATGGGGTCATTGTTCAGTTTGGCGGACAGACACCCCTTAATCTGGCTGCTGACCTCGAAAGACACGGTGTGCCCATTATTGGAACGTCTCCCAAATCCATCGAGCTTGCCGAGGATAGAAAATTCTTCTCCGCACTACTTGATAAAATCGGCTTAAAACAAGCAGAAGCTGGAACAGCGGTTAATGCTGAAGAGGCTGTCGTCGTGGCTGAGAGAATCGGCTACCCGGTATTAGTCAGACCGTCCTTTGTTCTGGGTGGTCGTGCGATGATGATTGTCTACAACAGTGAAGACCTCGTCGGTTACATGAATGATGCTGTTGATGTATCACCAGACCGCCCAGTGCTTGTAGATCGGTTTTTAGAGGCTGCTGTTGAAGTTGATGTAGATTGCATTTCAGATGGTGAGACTTCTGTGGTTGGAGCTATCATGCAACACATTGAACAAGCCGGTATTCACTCAGGTGACTCAGCCTGTGTTATTCCTGCATTCTCACTGTCAGAACCCATCAAGACACAAATCCTCAAGGCGGCCAAAGATCTCGCGAGTGAGCTTGGTGTGCTCGGTTTGATGAATATCCAATTTGCGGTCAAGGACGAGGAACTCTATGTCATCGAGGTTAATCCTCGTGCATCACGCACGGTTCCTTTTGTCTCCAAATCCATTGGTGTTCCTCTTGCTAAGCTTGCTGCCAAAATCATGGTTGGTAAAACACTGAAGGAACTTGGTTTTACAGAAGAAATTCTCCCAGCACACTACTGCGTCAAAGAAGCTGTGTTCCCATGGCCACGCTTCCCGGGCATTGATATTGTTCTTGGACCAGAGATGAAATCCACGGGTGAGGTGATGGGTATTGATGAAGACATGGGCATGGCATACGCCAAGGCACAAATGGGTGCCTTCAACCCGCTTCCAACTGAGGGCAATGTGTTTTTCTCTGTCAATAATCGTGATAAAGACCGCGCTGTGCCTATTGCTCGCGAGTTAGCTGAGCTTGGTTTTTCTATTGTTGCAACCGGGGGCACCTATAAGCGCTTCAAAGCGGAAGGCATCGAAGTAGAGAGGCTTTACAAACTGGCTGAGAAAAAGCGTCCTAATGTAATGGATATGATGAAGAATGGTGAGATTCAATTTATCATCAACACCCCAAGTGGACATGAGGCTAGGGAAGATGAGGTAACCATTCGATCAGGAGCGGTGGCCAATACGATTTCTCACTGCACCAATCTTTCTGCGGCTGAGGCATCCATTCTGGCCATTCGGTCTCTCCAGAACAATGAGCTTACGGTAACTACGCTACAAGAATACCACGCCTAGTGGTTGATTAGTTCCCTGCTTGAGAAACCCCCACAATAATAGCTTGAAGTTGAGTTGTTGACATATTTCGTTTTTTGTGTATGTTGCCGTGCCTGATCAACATTACTGAGTTACTTTACTAGTTTCAAGGTGGTGGTGGTATCAGGCTTCTGCACAATAATGTCAGAAACTTCTCGATTGGTGAGTGCGCTCCGTTGGTCGGTTAAAATAATAATAATGCGCAACTTTATACAATAATGAACATCTACGTAGGTAATCTACCTTACTCCGCCACTGACTCAGCACTTCGCGACCTTTTTGGTCAATTTGGAGCAGTCAGCAAAACAAACGTTATCTCTGACCGTGACACTGGTCGCTCAAAGGGATTTGGTTTTGTTGAAATGGAAAACGCCGAAGACGGCGAACGTGCAATTCGTGAACTTGATGGTAACGATCTTGACGGTCGTAACCTCAAAGTAAACGAAGCTCGTCCACGCGAGTAAGAACAGCTAACCGCTGTTTTTTTTAAGCAAACCAGCTATCTCTCATTTTTGTTTATCCCAACGAATTCTCTTACATTTTATGTAAGGATTCAGGGTAAATAAGTTGAGAGGAGTTGGTTTTTTTTATGGTTGCGCGCAACATAATATCACTCCCTATTCTGGTGAATTGTTGTTCTTCTAAATCAACCTTTGGGGTTAATTCACCAAACCCAGCATCCGCACCGCCGGTAAGCATTGGGGCATAGAATACAACAAGCTCGTCTGCGAACTCTTGTTGAAGAATGGCCGCCATAAGGGTTCCGCCTGCTTCCACTAGGACAGAATTACATCCTTTGTTGGCTAAGGTTTTAAGAGCTGAGTGGATGTCTCCATGTTCTTGTACGAGAGTTCGGTTGGCATGCTCGTCGCTAAAGACTTGGTAATCTTGTGGTAGGGCTTCTTTTTTCCCACGAGTAATAACCATGCGCCACGGTTGTTGTTTATTAGGTATGCTCGTTGATCTTAGTGTGAGTGATGGGTTGTCCATCCTGACGGTGTTGCCACCCGTGATGATCGCATCTGATTGATGGCGCATTTTTTGCACGTATTCTCGTGACTCGGGAGAGCTCAACCACTGGCCTTCACCGGGTGGGCGCGTTATTCGTCCATCCAAGCTAATAGCTGACTTGAGAATCACCCAGGGTAAGCCCGTTTTTTGAACTTTAGCGAATGGTCTGATGAGTTTGTCACATGCACTCCGATAAACGCCGCTGTGCACTTCTAACCCGGCAGAGCGCATGATTATCTTTGCTGCTCCGACATGCTTGGGGTTGGGGTCTTGGGATCCATAAACAAGGCGTGTGATTCCTGCAGCTATGATTCCATCTGTGCATGGTGGCGTCCGGCCGTGACTCGAGCATGGCTCCAGTGTCACGTAAATCGTTGCGCCATTAAGTGCTTGGGGTGAGTGCTGTAGCAGCGCGTCTGCGATTGCTTCGCGTTCGGCGTGCGGTCCTCCTGCTTTTTGATGCCACCCCTTACCAATGAGTTTACCCCCTTTAACGATGACGGCCCCTACAGGAGGGTTGGGTGATGTGGTGCCCACTCCGTTGTTCGCTTGCTCTAGAGCAAGTTTCATCCAATGAATATCTTCATCTGGTGTGAACATGATTGAATTATGCGCTTAGCTTATTCTTTTTGGCAACTGTGAACAAGCCCCTCTAGAATGTGAGTAATTTGTTAATGCGTGTGTTTATCTGTGTCTCGTTTCTCTCTACCCTTGTTTCACTCTGATTGTTTCCGTGGAAATCCTCATCTTATTAATCACGTGGAACACCTACTCTTATGCCGTGAAACAGACATTATGAAGAGTTACTCACAAATAGAAGAAGAAGAATATATAAGGGTATCAAATAGAATCTTAATATACTAAGTGAATAACATCTCTTATCGTTCGTTCAACCAGCACTTGATAAGATCCCACTATATTTAAACAAGCAGCTTGACGATTCGTAGATGCTATGGAGAAATAGAAACGAACTTAATTTTAAGGACCATATGAATAACGACGACTTGTTACACACAGAAAAGATTTTGGCAGACCGTAAAACGTTTTATTTGGACTTAAAGAAAAACGCCAGAGGCATGGTGGTAAAAATTACGGAAGATGTGTCGGGTAACCGAGACACCATCATGGTGCCAACAGAAATCTTAGGGGATTTCATCGCCGCCTTAACAGACATTCAGGCAACTGCAGAAGGGGAATAAGTTGAATACCGGTATTTTTGATCGAATCGCTGAGCATTAGCCCAGGAGACGCCCCCATTGGCTTGTCCACTCACCAGGAAGACGAGTAGGCCGAGCAGGCTTACCGTCGCCCATTTGCACCATCGCGAGTGACTGGCGGCACGTGACGAGCACTTTATCGTCACTTTCCCTTGTCATCACAAAAGAACACCAGAAGCGAACACGCTCAAGCTGTTCGAGTTTTCCGTGAATTCTGAGTTTGTCGCCCAACACTGCAGGGGCACGGTAGTCTATTTCAGTCCGCAACACGGCAGGGTAAAGTTGGCTCGAGCTCATTGATTGAAAATCCATGCCCATTTTTGCTCCTAAATGGGTACGACAAGTCTCAATCATCCTGAGATAAGCAATATTGTTAACAACCCCAGCACAATCAGTATCAAAAAACATTACATCTTCATGGGTAGTAAACTCAGGAATATTCATAAGGATATAAACGCCTCTCCCCTCTAATAATACAAGCAATCACTGCCATCTAATGAAAATGATGACGCACTGACAAAGAAGCCCTTCTAACTCGACATGACACTTAGACTTGCCGTGCGATATCGAATCATGCAGTCTACCAACCATGGAAAGGTTAACGGGTATACGCTCAGTCAACATAGCAAGGTTGGTCTATTTATTGATTTGTGAGCTAGCTGGGGCAGCGATGGCAAACCACATCGCAGGCTCAGAAAAAATATGGATAGGGGTCGTAGGCGGCCTGGTGTTAGCCATGTTTTTCATACTGGTTGAGTCGTTGACTAAAAAGTTTACCCTGCGTGGATTTTCTAATGCCACGGTGGGGCTGCTAATCGGTGTTTTTTGTGCATGGCTACTATCACGCGGTTTAGTAAAACTGGTTGAAGCAACCCTTCAGGGAAAAGTAGAGCAATTCGAGTCCATCACGCTGGTGCTGAACGCAGCACTTTATGCAAGTTTGGGTTTTCTTGGTTCAGTATTAGCACTGCGAAGTGGCAGGGATGACTTCTCTTTACTTATTCCCTACATTCGATTTCAACAAGACTCAGCCCCTGGGCGACCCCTGCTACTAGACATCAACGTCATCACGGACAGCCGCCTCTACAGAATACTTAAGACGGGTTTTGTTGACGGAAACCTCATTATTCCACGCTTCGTTTTTGAGGATCTTCACATCATGGCCAACTCAACCACGCCAAGCCAACAAGCGCGCGGACAAAGGGGTTTGGATGTTTTGGAGCGCCTGCAGTCAGGAGACCAGTTCCAGATAACCATTCAGGACTCTGAGACAGAAGACGCCTCCGAATCGATGGACTCACGCCTTTTGTTCATCTGCCGTTTGCTTGGTGCCAAACTACTGACAGCCGATGAGGCCTTGGCTAAAACAGCACGCTTACAGGGAGTCAAAACATTAAACATCAATGATCTCACTCATGCCCTTAAACCAAAAATAGCCGTAGGTGAGCGCATCCGTTTGCCTCTCGTGCGCGCCGGTAAGGATGAAAATCAGGCGGTGGGTTATATGCCGGATGGTTCGATGATTGTGGTGAATAATGCCATCAATAAACTCAACACCACTCAAGACGTCACCGTTATCAGCACCCTCGAAACAGATGCTGGAACGATGGTTTTTGCCGAATTGATAAAACGAGAAGCAGAGCCACAAGACGGCAAAAAATAAACAAGCGTCAAGACGCAGATTTAGCGAGGGAAGCAGACTTGGTTTGATAGCTCATGGGTGATTCAGGGCATAAGCCTTCAAAGCCCTCAAGTCTCGTCTACGGAGTCCCAACCAAGCGGCCCTATGGTGGAGCCATTTATGATGGCTCGCTGCTCAGCAGGCTCCCTATCCTCCCGTTTTAGGATTCCGCTTTTTACCAGGCTTTTTATCACTAGGTGTGGCGTTTCGCATCGGCGCTTTGGCGTCCCCGCTTGGATCAGCTTGCTGCTTTTGCATGTGCTCTGCACGCTCTGCCATGCGCTGCATGAACGTTTTTTTACCAGGTTTGCCTGGTTTATTACGTTTCTGCAGCTCGGGCTCTGGCATGCGATTGGTAAACCAGGTTTGGCCAATAGAGAAGATGTTCTGAGTGGTCCAGTAGAGCGCTAGTGCGGAGGCAAAGTTGTAACAGAAGAAGAAGAACATAAGAGGCATCAACATGAAGATGCGCTGTTGCATCTTGTCGCCGGTCTTGGGGGTCATCTTCATTTGCAGCACCATGGTCACAGCCATCAAGATGGGGAGCAGGTTGACCGGTATATTCTCTCCCAAGAATGGCAAACCAAATGGTAGCTCATAAATGGTGTCTGGCATCGATAAGTCATCGACCCACAAAAAGCTCTGACCGCGCAACTCGACGGCATACTGAAGCATACGATAATAACCAAAGAAGATGGGAATCTGAAGGAACATCGGTAGGCAACCCCCCATAGGGTTAATACGATAATCCTTGTAGAGCTTCATGGTTTCCTGGTTCAGCTTAGTAGGATTGTCCTTATACTTCTCCTTGATGTCTTTCATCAGCGGCTGCAGCTTGGACATGCGCTTCATGGTGCGTGTCGATTTATTGTGCAGTGGCCAAATGACGATACGGATTAGGATCGTAAGAGCGATGATGGAAAGTCCCCAAGCCCACTTGTCGGCAGTCTTAGAAAATGCGGTGCTATGAAGCCAGTTGAGCACATTACTAAGAAGGACACTGATGGGAGTAAACCAGCCGTAGTTCATGACTTCGGCAGTGTCGTTCTCCATTTTTTTCAGGACGCTGTAATACTTGGGTCCAAGGTAAAGGTTACATGAAAAATTTTCCAATTCACCGGGAGCGAGTTTGCGCTCAGGGAGTGAAAAGCCGGATCGAACAGCGTATTTTGGACTATCCGGATTATCACCTGCGATACGAATACTACTCGACTTGGCCCAGAAGTTGGAAACGTACTTGCGGTCGGGACGAATCAGTGTGGTAAAGAATTGGTTGGATACACCTGCGTATTCGAGGTCGTTGACGGTTTCGCTGAAGAGTTGACGAGCACCGCGGAAAAACCCCTTTTTGAACCAATTACTATCCTTGTTGGTGAGTGATCCATTATCGAGGAAAAAGGCCCCGCCCTGATTTTCCCACTCACTCGGGTGAAGTGGTGAAGACGATCCAGCAAAGAGTGAGTAGTCAGACAAGCGAACACTAGACTGACCGTTGTTGGTGATGGTGATTGTCAGATCGATACTCCATGGCGCACCAGGCTTATCCACCTCCTGCTCGAGGGACCATTTTTTGGTAATTTTAAGACCCTCTGGGGTGGTTGCTTGACAATAGATCGCACCCCGCTCCTTCACTAGATCATAATAAAGATCAGCAAAATCGTCCGGGCCCTCACAAATAGATCCTATCGTTGCTGGAGAGTGCATGTTTAGCACGACCTTCTCTGTTTCAGAGCCTACAGCATACTGACCTAACAAGGTGGCAGTTTTAATACCACCACCACTTGATGAGATGGCAAATTTAACAACGTCTTCTCCATCCTTATTTTTGGATGTAAGGGTTTCGATGTTTTCACCGACAGCGGGCACGGGTGGCTCATTGAAAAGCCCACCTTGCGGGGCTGCTGCTGACTCCAACCCAGCAGCGCTTTTTTCGCCTTCAGCGGTGCTGCTTGGCTCACCGTTTTCTGGTTGGGTGGTGACCGGAGCGCGTTGAGGCGGCTCTGGTTTATAATAGAAGTTAAGTGCGAGTAGTAACCCGCAGATTGTGAGTATGATCCATGCTTTCCGGTCCATGCTAAGTAATGATTGGTTGTTGATGATGTTTGTTGAAAATTATTTTTTCGGGGGGACTGGGTCGTCTCCCGATTTACCCCAAGGGTGGCAACGAAAAATGCGACAAGTGCCAAGCCACGATCCCCGATAAGGGCCATGTGTTTTGACAGCTTGTAGAAAATAGTTGGAGCATGTGGGGTGGAATCTACATCCAGTATGAGGACCAGTAACAGCCTTAATAGCTGGATTGATCACTTTTTGGTAGATGCGGATGATGCAGTAGATGAATCCGCTCAGGATGTTGGTAAGCATGTGAGCAGGTGGGCTGTGTGAGTCGAATTAAATGGTGGGTTTAAGCATACCGAGCCGGCGTGCTTGTTTCAGCCAATCTTTCTCAAGTTCCTCGCTAGTAGCTTGTGGAGCGCGCCAGCGTAAGATGGTTACAATATAACGTTTACCTTGGGAGCAGTCGATCTCTTCAATGTGTTTAGCAAGAATATTGTGAATGCGGCGTCGGAGTCGATTACGGGTAACGGCATTACCAATTTTTCGGGTGATGATAATGCCAGCCTTATGGTGTGGTAAGCTCGATGCAGGCAATGTGCTGACCACAAGGTAATTGCCACTTTTAGCCCCCCCCAGTTTGCGCGCCTGGGAAAATTCCCCATGGCGAGTCATGCTGTATTTTCTTGTGAGGCGCATGATGACTGGGAGCAAAAGGGGTGAATGTAAAAACGGCCACCTGTGATAAGGTGGCCGTGGAAATATTACTCACAGTTGTGCGTAGCTTAGGCAGCGATCATTAAGCAGCCTTGGTGTGCTGCTTGACGTGGCGCTTGAAATGAATCTCAGCACCCTTTGGAAGCAGGCGCTTGCGGCCCTTTTGACGACGGCGACGAAGGCAATCGCGACCAGCCTTGGTGCTCATGCGTGCGCGGAATCCGTGTTGGCGTTTGCGGGTGCGCTTGGACGGTTGATAGGTGCGTTTCATGGTGAAAGTGGTAGATGATTAATCAGTGATTATGAATTGTGCCCGTAAATACAGAGCGGACGGGCGGGAAATCTAGGGAATTTTCGTCTCTTGTCAACCCGCCATTCTTACAGATAGGCAATTTTCTTAAAAAAAACTCTACAGAAGCCCAAATGATGCTAAAAAAAGGGTATCAGATGGAAAATTCACATTTAAACAAAGCGTCTATCTTACAGCAAAATGTTCGGGTAGAGCCAGCAACCATTGAGGACCTGCCCAAATTAGTGCAGTTGGTTGAAGAATTGATGAACCTCCAAGGCGACTTCATGCCAGACCGTGAAGCCCATGAACGCGGCTTAGCACTCATTTTAGAACAACCCAATCGCGGCCGTATCTTTGTGCTACGTAATGATGACTGTATTTTTGGTATGGTGAACTTATTGTTCACTATTTCCACAGCGATGGGAGGCTTGGTGGTTCTACTTGAGGACTTTGTAATCCACCCAGATCACCGTGCACAAGGTTACGGCACCATGCTACTTGACTATGTTAAAGAATTTGCGAAGCGAAAAAACTTCAAAAGAATCACCCTGCTTACCGATAAAATAGGTAGCGAATCACAGAATTTCTTCAAAAAAGAGGGCTTTGACTACTCCAATATGATTCCAATGCGTCTAATCGTCGATTAACGCGGGTCGATATTACGCGCTTCATAGCAACGTTTCAGTCCTAGTAATAGGGATATCAATCCAATGGGATGGCTCGTCTTGATGCGCGCAAAAGATATCAACCTGATCAAAACCACGCTGCTCGAGGGAGTTGGAGACAGCTTGTGAGGCAATATCCGGGCTGTTGCAATCCGAGCTCAAGTGACTGAGCATGACTATTTTTAGTTTCTCACATGCAATTTCAGCAAGAAGATCCGCCGTCTGGCTGTTGGAGAGGTGTCCATGACGAGAGACGATACGTTGTTTGGTTGCCCAGGGACGTTTGGTATCCCCCTCAAGCAAGGCCTGGTCATAATTCGCCTCAATATAGAGACCGCCAGACCCTTTTAAACTCTCACGCATCAGGTTGGTCACATGACCAACATCACTCACCATGCTGAGACGGCTGCTACCACCCGTGATGATGAATCCTACAGGTTCTGCAGCATCGTGCGGAATACGGAAGCTGTTAACCATCAGATCCCCTATGCTAAACTCCTGGCCGCTATGAAATACCTTCCATGTGATGGAGCTTTTCATTTTATGACTAAGTGCCTCACGCGTCAAAGCGTTGGCAAAAACAGGAATGGACCGTTGGCGTAACAACACATCGACCCCCTGTGCGTGATCGCTATGTTCGTGGGTTATTAAAATAGCATCCAACTGCTCGGGAGCAACACCCAGCGCGTTCATACGAAGGACGAGTTGCTTAGCACTGAAACCAGCATCGACAAGAATATGGGTAGAACCACAGCGCACGAGTGCTGCGTTGCCTTTACTGCCACTGCCTAGAACAGCCATACTCATGCCACTTTGACCCATGGACAGGAAGCTGGCTTGGGGGATTTCATTTGGCAAGATTGTAGTAATACAGATAGTTAAATTTATGGGTCGTCGTATAATAAGTAACACAAGATTAGATCTTGTTAAATAAGGGTTCTTAGGTTCAAATTGCCCTCATGAATATCACGCATATTTTACTTGGCTCTACCGCTGCAATGCTGATTGCAGCGTTAATTTTGTCATACAGTGCGATGAAGGGTGGCGAGGCTGAGGATGGCCGCCGCACAAGTGCCAAGGCACTGATGGAAGAAAATTTCCGGCTTCAAGCGGAGATTGCACGCATGCGAACTAGTCAAGCTTACGGGGGATCACCTCAAGCGGCATCTCCGCCCCAAAACATGTCGGTGGAAAAATTAGGTGAACTTGAAGAACAAAACCGCCTCCTTCAGGAGCAGATTGTAACAGAGAAAAAGAAGCGCGAACAAGCGGAGGCAGAGACGGAGGTGATGACGGAGCGGGAGTCTGGTAAGCAGAACAAAGAACAGCGGCGGGCAAAACTCATTTCGGTGGCAACACTCATGGCTCAGGTAAGTGAAGTGGCTCAAGATCAAGGTATCTATGTGATTGTGCTGGATGTTAAATTACCCAACCAGGTGAGAGAAGGAAGGGAGCTTGCGATCAGGCGGGGCACGGGAATTATAGGTCGGCTTGTTGTTTCAAGTATCGATATTGATGACAACGTTTTTGCCGATCCTCTACTTGGTTCATTCCCTGGTGGTAAAATTGATGTTAAGATCGGGGACGAATTAATAGTTCCGCCTGTTTGGTAGGCCCCGCCATATCCAAAAATAAAAGCACCCTTATAAAACGCCCTTATGTTTGGTCATTTCAACTCCAAAAAATTCCAAGGTAATTTAACACTGATATTAGCATGTACTCTATCAACCGCATCCACATTAGCACTTTTTGCTGATGATCAAGTATTGGGTGAGGGAATTCTCAATACACAAGAAGAGCAACATAGTTATCTAACATTTTACTATGAGAATGACCTCTTTAATGGCGAGGATGC
>CAWVVN010000052.1:0-14099 GCA_963933605.1 uncultured Verrucomicrobiales bacterium | reverse complement strand
CCCAGTATTAGGCGCGGGTAACTTGTTGCGATCGTTGACTTGCTTCGCCACAATTTCCATGGAAAGCTGTGATAATACACTAGCCTCAATGTCGGCGCTAAATGAAAATCTATCGGACTCGTTCCTGAGATAACGAGCTTCTGTTTCAGTATCTATTTGCTTGCGAAGTGCAACAAAACCACTCTCCAGCTCTTCCAATCCACATGCTTTCGCCGCTGCTGCAAAATCCTCACACGGAGAATAAATGCAAGCTCGCAGGACAATCCCGTCTACCAGTGTTAAAATATCGGGATGTTGCATCCTGCAAAACGTCTGCCATGCAGGAATGAGACGTTTGAGGGCCTGCTCATCTTTCTCCCTCTCACAGCGATATGCTTCCGCCCCTATCAAATTCATCACTTTCTGATATCGTAAAGAATGGCTTGTCAGAGCACTAAGATACCCCAACGGCATCCACCGCGTCAGCCAGTCCTGCTCGTCCCGCTCAATGAGCGGCAGGCGCCGTTTTAGCAATGCGAGTGTGTGACTCTCAAGCCTTGGCATTTTCACAATAGTGTAGAAGAGATCCATTGCCGCTTGATGTTTTGTCATGTCCGTAATCGCATAGTGCTTAACTCCTTTTCGTAACACTGGAGATATACTGGGCGTGGACTTACTCCTTTTCGGATAAACTTTTTTAGTGCAAGCATCAGCCATTTCAGTCAGTTGATAGGTTAGAAATATGGCATTTTCAGGATCGATCCGCTCGGCAACCGTTAACATATCGGCAGGATACGATTCGAAATCCCACTGATACGCATTAACATACTCAATATACAATCCTGGGTTATCCGGCTCGGATTCCCATGCGCCCTTGCGTCGGTCTGATTCAGTAGCCCTCTTGTAGTCTCCGAAAAGCAAAAGCAAATCAGCCTCACTAAGATCACTGAAATAAGAACTCTCCACGAGCGCAGTGATATCGTCATTCTCTACAGATTGCATAAGACCGACTATTGATAAAAAGTCACCACCAGTCTTCGAAAGCCTGTATGCCGGTATGAACACAAGTGCCATCCACAGCAAAATCATGACAATGCTCAGCGCAAGCATCAACCAACGCGGGCGTCGGTCAGAAGCTGACAAATTATCATACGACTTAGCCAACTTCACCTCATCCTCGCTTAACTGACTTTCAAGGAGTTGTTCAGCATGAGCATGCTTTTCCGAATCCGAGGAAAAGCACTGATTTACTTTATCAAGAAATTGCGACGCTTATCACTCATATCACTCATATCACTTAGTATGAGAAACTAATAGAAAGACTCAAGCTGAAAATACCAGGGCAAAAAAAACCGCCGGAGGAAATCCTCCGACGGTGTGATTGTTGAGTTTATCTCAGTAGTAAGCAGTGCTTACTTCTTCTCGTCTTCAGCACTTGGGCTCCACTCTTCGGTAGATGCGGAGGATGCAAGGTTGAAGGCCTGCTCGAGGCCAACGAGGTCACCGGTCGGACGTAAGGTCTCGAAGCTGGCTGACTCCTTCTCGAGCTGCTCAGGATCGTAGCTAACGGCCTTAATGGAAAGACCGATACGGCGTTCGACATTGTCCACCTTGATGACGCGGGCTTCGATTTCATCGCCCACCTTGATGACATCTTTGACCTTCTCCACGTGATCTTCACTGAGTTGTGAGATGTGGATGAGACCATCAATGTCGTTCTCAAGATTAACAAAGGCACCGAAGCTAGCAATCTTGGCAACGCTTCCCTTGACGAGATCGCCAACCTTGAAGCTGCCACCGATTTCTGACCAAGGATCACCGTCAAGCTGCTTGACTCCAAGAGACACACGCTGATTTTCCTTGTCGATACTGAGCACGATAGCCTCCACCTCGTCACCCTTCTTGATGACTTCGGATGGGTGGTTAATCTTGCGAGTCCATGAGAGGTCTGAAACGTGGATCATGCCATCGATACCTTCTTCCATTCCGAGGAAGGCTCCGTATGGTGTGAGGTTACGCACCTCGCCTTTGACCGTAGCACCAATTGGGTACTTAGTCTCGAGCTCATCCCATGGGTTTGACTCAAGCTGACGGACGCCGAGGGAGATCTTCTGCTCCTCGATACTGATACCGAGAACAACGGCTTTGATTTCCTGATCGAGCTCCAACACATCGCTTGGACGGTTGATGCGCTTGACCCATGAAAGTTCGGAAACGTGCACAAGGCCTTCGACGCCACTCTCCATTTCGATGAATGCACCGTATGGAAGAAGCTTCGTGACTTTGCCCATGACCTCTGTGCCAATTGGGTAACGTGCCTCGATATCTTTCCATGGATTATCTTCCATTTGCTTGAGACCAAGTGACACACGCTCTTTTTCACGATCAACATCAAGGATAAGCACCTCGAGCATTTGACCGATATGAAGAAGAGCAGATGGGTGACTGATACGTCCCCAACTCATGTCGGTAACGTGAAGCAATCCGTCCATACCTTGGAGGTCAACAAAGGCACCGAAGTCGGTGATGTTCTTGACCTGACCTTCGACCTTGTCGCCAACCTTGACGCTCTGGAGGAAGTCCTGACGCATTTCTGCGCGCTCACTCTCGATAACTTCGCGGCGAGAAAGAACGATGTTCTTACGTTCGTCGTTAACTTTAACAATTTTAAATTCATAGACCTTACCAACATATTCGTTGAGATCTTTCGGTGGGATGATGTCGACCTGTGAGCCAGGAAGGAATGCCTCGACTCCGACGTTGACCATGAGACCACCTTTGACAGCACTCTTGATCTTGCCTTTGACAAGTCCACCTTCGTGGTAAACAGCAACAATTTTCTCCCAGTTCTTACGGTGGGCGGCTTTCTCTTTGGAGAGCACAACCATGCCTTCATCGTTTTCGAGTTTTACGAGAAGTACTTCGACTTCGTCACCCTCTTCGATTTCCTCGTCTTCAAATTCTGCGGTTGGGATGGCCCCTTCGGATTTGTAACCGATGTCCACGAGGACAACTTGGGGTTTAATGGCGATAATGGTTCCGTTGACAACGGAGCCTTCTTCAAATGTACGGAACTTTGAATCGATCAAAGCTTCGAGTTCTGCAGTAGCAGGCATAATATTATTTTATTGGGTTAAGGTTAGGTTCCTTGGTTAATTTCCTTTTAATTGAACCACCTCGGTTTTGAAACTTCGGTAGTTGCCCCGTTCAATGCCGATGGAAACGGGGCGCCAACACCCACCGGCAGAAAGAAATCGTGAACGCGCAACTTACAAGATGATCCAGTTTTGGCAAGAAGAATACATTGATTTTCGTATCGCGCAGACAAAGCCCAACTCTATTAAAATAAACGACTTGACTGGAGAATGTGATCGGATGCCGACTGCAAAACCAGCTGGAATCCTTCTATTCAAGGTTTTGACCCCGATTTTGCTACTCAATCAGGGCATTCTTCCCGCCTGAAATAGCCACCTACATTGGCTCTAGGCCCAGCTCATAGGCCGTTATTTACTTACCAAACTTACGATCGAGTTCGGTGAGAGAAATATGAATTAAAGTTGGCCTGCCATCAGGAGTGCAATAAGGCAGATCGCAGGCAAACATCGCTGCCAGCAGAACATCTGCATGATCGATACTACAAGGCTCATGCCTACCTACTCTTTTGGCGACCCCTTGGGCAAAAGTCTCATATGCCATCGCCTTGCCTTTACGCGTGCCGACGGTTTCATGAAGCTCATCAACAAGTTCGAGTAAAAAGCCTCTCACATCAGACACCTTAAGAAAACTGGGAACACTATTCACCTTTACGGTAGAACCACCGAATGCTTCAACCTGTATGCCCGCGTCTGCAAAATGATCCGCATAACGAATCACTAACTCGGCATCTAAAGCCTCCAGCTCTAGCAACTCAGGAACTAACAAACCCTGCGAACTCATCGCTCCGCCATCAGCACTCACGGCCATCAACAGCTGCTCGTAAACAATGCGCTCACGCGCAGCGACAGGATCTAACAAAACAGCCCCTTCATCACCCTCGAGCACGATATAGCGATCATGCAGGGGTCCAATGATATTGAAATTGGGGCGTTCACAAAGCTTACCCCCCGAGCCGTCCACCAAGTCCTGCTGCTGCTCAACTCGGTAGGGAAATGAACTCGGCCGCTGCTCAGCAGATGTTGCAACACGATCATCTTCTCCACTTCTTTCTATATCACCACCTTCATTCTGTTTCGCCGCCTCAGTGTTTGACTCTCCTACAAAATCGTCCGCGTGCTGCACCGGAGCAAAATCATCAGCATGGCTAGGCACATGCCCCGCAGAGGGGTCGGTTTTGACCCTCAATGCCTGCTCCACCGCAGAGGCCACTAGCGCACGGACCTCATGAGGCCGATGAAACCTAACCTCTTTTTTGGCAGGGTGAACATTCACATCCACCAGACTTGGATCCATATCTATCCACAGCCAAGCTGCGGGATGATTTCCTTCAGAGATCGCACCACGATAGCCATCTTTCAATGCACGAGACACGGCTGAATCCTCGACTGGGCGGCCATTGAGAAAAACAAACTGCTGGCGCTTTCCCTTCCTCGCATATTCAGCGGGCAGCAGGTAGCCTTGCACCTTCATTCCGTTACCTGATGTGGCAGGAACCTTAATTAAATGCGTAGCCGTTTGCTGCCCAGCAAGACCAGAAATACGAACCCGCCAGTCACTTGTGGCAGCCAGGTCAAACACTTGACGCCCGTCCTTGATTAAGGTGAATCGCACTCCTGGCGTCGCGAGAGCATGTAACCTCACCTGATGTTCGACATGTGCCGACTCGGTGCTCTCAGCACGTAAAAACTTCCGCCTCGCTGGCACATTGTAAAAGATTTGCTTCACCTCCACGCAAGTACCCGCTGACATACCGGCATCACGCACATCTCTCAGGCTACCTCCATCCACCACGATTTCCGTTCCTGCCACGCTATCATGCTCACGTGTGGAGAGCCGGAATCTTGAGACACTGGCAATACTAGGCACCGCCTCTCCGCGGAAACCTAGAGTCAAAATAGAGGCCAAATCCTCACTCTTCTTAAGCTTACTTGTGGCGTGCCTTTCAAGTGAAAGCAGCGCATCCTCACGGCTCATACCACAAGCATCGTCCGTCACCTTTACCAAGGCTGTACCGCCACGCTGCATCTCCACGGTGACGTGCTGAGCCCCTGCATCGATGCTGTTCTCAACCAACTCCTTGACCACACTTGCAGGGCGCTCGACGACCTCGCCAGCGGCTACCTGACTAGCAAGAGTATCATCAAGAATTTGAATTTTAGACATAGTAATAAAGGTTCATCTGCCCGAGATGTTCACCCGCCAACGCAACGAACTTAATAGTACTCGAGCTCATTAGCCAACAGTAGTTTTGACTTCTGCCTATTTTTTAATTGTTCATCTCAGTCAATCCACTATCCATTTATCCACTGTGCCAAGGGAATTTAAGTCATCATTCATGGAGCGTGTGGCCAACCGTCGGCCACCATGGTTCTGGTGGTTTCTTGCATTCATCCTCGCGACCTGTTTCTCTGTACTGTGCTGGTCACTCTGTATCTCGATCTTCAATAATCCTGAGATACCGCGTAATTATGAGATCCTCAAGAAACTAGAGCGCCTACCGGTGCCACGTTCCTACACTTCCCAAACTGCTCCAAAGCACCCCGCCAATTCAGCTCCCACGATGCGCAAAAGCTATCTGGTATTCACCCCCCCAGAGCTGACAACCATCAACCGCAGCCTGCTTCACAGCTACTTGACCAACTTTCGTGAAAAAACCTTCTCCAGTTATCTGAAAGGAACCTACCGGGTAACAAAAACCCGCAAGCTTACCCAAGACGATTTTATCACGGATGGTTTTGCCGTGCAAATGCGGGCCTTTACGCAAGCTGATGAATATAGCGAACCATCCCCTTACCCGGTCATCGCAGAAATCATCTTTCCGACCCCCTACTCTGACTCACACAAGGGCTTCCATAAAGGCGACATGCTTGAGCTCGGCATCACCCCCCACTTTGCATCTCTGCTCCATGTCAGCAAGCTGAGTCAAACCAATGACGACACCATCATTGTGATCACGGCAGTCAGCCTAGCAAGCAAGCTACGGCCACCTCACGCTGGCCCATTTGATTTGATAGCTCCCAAAGAGGTCAATCTTGAGGCCGGGCTGCCCTTGTTTAAGGACTAGAGCTGAGTGCTGACCATTGCTGCTCATGACTAGAGTCAGGGCAACACTCCGTTCTGCCACGTAAGCCCCTCACCCGCGGCCCCCATGCGATCACTGATCCGGCGCAGCAGCACACGCTCCGCCTCTTTGCCAATGTCACTGCGCTGAGCATCTTGCCGCGCTTGGTTTTTGAGATAATTAAATGCACGAGCATGATCCTGTGGACTAAGTCGATTGATCGCACCATTGTCTGCATAATAGATCTCAAAATCCCCCACAGGCTCAACACTGAGCACCTTAGCTCTTGGCAAAGGACCATCGATCTTGCCGTCAAGAATTCCCCACTGGCCTCCCTCACTCAGGTCAAACCCCGCCTTCACCACAAAATCAGCCCTCACAATTAAGGTTTTTTCACTGCCCATCCAGGTTGTCTGGAACTTGGTGATTGCCTGGGTCTTGCGTTGCACCAGGGCAAGCTCACCGATCTCAGATTTTGCCAATACTGCGGTCGACCCACTGACCACGACCTCCGTACCAAACACCCCACTTAAAGCCTCTGCCATCATGTCCACTGGCCCCTTGGCCGCCTTCTCATAGAGAAAGTAAAAGCAGCCAACACCCGTGATCATCAACATGGTCATACCGCCAAAAACAGCCAAAATAGAGCCCGGCAGGCGTGACTTCCTGTGCTTGGAGCCCCCCTCTACTGATGATGCTGAATCCTTTGCTGCAGACATAGCCGTATCATACTTTACCCATCCCGCTTTGGGAATCTTACAAATACTTCAGGCCACCTCGAAGCTATCACTCAAACCTGCTCTTTTTCTCGTTTTCCCCTTGCCCGATCATCGTTCACTCGCCATCCATAAGTTGTTACGCAGCTCCTTGAAAACCCAATAAAGGCTCTTGTCGTGACACTCAATCCCATCAATACGTCTAATACACTGACCACCACACCGACCACCACATGAAGATACAACACAAGATCAAATCAGCCCTTGCGCTCGCACTATGCATCACCCCTCTTGCCCAAGCCGAAGAATCAGTTAACAAAGAGCCTATCAAGGTATTGCAAATCGTCGGTGAGAACCACCATGATTACGAAAACCAAAAAGTAATCATCGCGGAAGGCGTCAGCCAACGCGTCAACAGCACCTGGACAACCCTGCACCACAAAACCAAAGAAGCGGCCAAAGAGTATCTCGACAGTCCCGACTTCGCCAAAGGGTATGATGTCGTGTTGTATAATATCTGCCACGCAGTTGAACCTGATGCAGAGTTCATCAAGCGAGTTTGCAAAGTGCACCATGATCAGGGCATTCCCGTCATTGGGCTGCATTGCACCATGCACTCTTACCACATTGTCCTTCCTGGAAATCCTCTTGAAAAGGAATGGAACAAGCTGCTTGGCGTGCACAGCCACGGCCACGGTCGTCACATCCCTATCACCGTCACTAAAACGGATGTAAAGCACCCAGTCACTAAAGACATGCCCGAGCAGTGGAAGACCACTGAGGGCGAATTATACTTCGTCAAAAAAGTTTTAGACGGCACATCGGTTTTAGCAACCGGAGTTAATGGCGATAAAGACGCAGGAACACAACCCGTGGCATGGGTAAACACCTACGGCAAAGCCAAAGTATTCTGCACCACTCTAGGACACCATAACTCCACCATGAAAAACCCGATCTACCTCGATATGGTAGCCAACGGTCTCAAGTGGGTTGTCGAAAAGTAAAAAAGTCCGCCCGCGTATTAAACTTGAAAGTTGATTCGCAGAGCGAAACACTGCCCATATGGCTCTCCACGAACCCTGGTCTATCAAATCACGCGCCCATGTATGTGCGGTGAGTGAACGTCACTTCGAAGATGGCGAGTCTTTCTGCACCGCCATCTTCCCCGATCCTGAGTCCAGCGGCTACCTCCGCAAAGACTTCAGTGCCGATGCATGGGAACAGCGTGGTGAGGATGGGGCTGTGCCTTTCTCCTTTTGGCAAAGCATCTACCGAGCCCCCGTTAAGGAAGAGCAAGTCGAGATCACCGAGGAGAGTCCAGAGGATTTATTACGTCGTCTTATCGAGGAGGACGAAGAACACACGGAAAACGTGCGCTACATTCTTGCCATCATGCTTGAGCGCAAGAAACAACTTGTCGAGGTGGACAACCAACCTACCGCCACAGGTATTATCCGCATTTACGAACACCGTAAGTCTGGCGACGTCTTTATTGTCAAAGACCCCAACATCCCACTCAGTGAAGTAGAGAAGGTTCAGGACGAAGTCGCTATCCTACTGGAAAATGGCGGACGCATACCAGAGCCAGAGCCAGAGCCTGAATCTGAACCAGCATCTGAATCTGAGCCTACAACCGAGCCAGAGACCGAGCCAGAAGCGGAACCATCTCCCTCTGGCGAAGAAAATGAGGCGCCTGCCGAGAGCCTTGTCAATTCCTCAAGCGAGGAAGAATAAGTCATGCTGCCCTGGTTTTCCAATGATCAGTTTCCGCTCTACCTCGCGCCAATGGCGGGGGTGACTGACGTCGTATTTCGTTCGATCTGCAAGGAACTGGGTGCCGATGTCATGGTGACCGAGTTCGTCTCTGCGGAAGGCATCATCAGGCAAGATGATCGCACCAGAAAATACACCGAGTTCACCGATGAGCAGCGTCCCTGTGGCGTCCAAATTTTTGGCGGTGACGGTGAGCGCATGGGTGAAGCTGCTAAGAAAATCATTGATTGGAAACAGCCTGACTTTATCGACATCAACTTTGGCTGCCCCGTTAACAAAGTCGTCGCTAAGAATGGCGGCTCATCACTCCTCAAAAACTGTGAAGCACTGGCTAGCGTGGCCTCGGGCGTTGCTCGTGCCGTCGGAGACCAAGTGCCCGTAACCGCCAAAATACGGATAGGATGGGATGAGAAAACCATCAATGCCACCGACGTTTGCCACATTCTTCAGGAGGAAGGCATGCAGGCTATATCTATTCACGGCCGCACTCGCGCCCAAGGATACCGCGGTCTTGCGAACTGGGAAGTCATCGACGCCTGCGCACGCCATGTTTCCGTCCCCGTTATCGGTAATGGTGACATTCACTCCGGAGTAGATGTCAAACACCGTCGTGAGACAACCGCCGTCTCTGGCGTCATGATTGGCCGAGCCGCCATGCAAAACCCATGGGTCTTCCGTGAGGCCAAGCACTACCTAGCCACTGGACAACAGCCCGAGCCGGTACCCATCCTCGAGCGCTGGGAGATGATCGTGCGCCACTGCCGCATGGCCGTAGCATCAAACCGCTACGGCAACGAGCGCCAGTCCATCATGGCCATGCGTTCGCGCCTAATGACCTACTGCAAAGGATTCCCCGGAGCCAAGCCACTCAGACAGCGTCTCTGCATAGTATCCTCACTCATGGAAGTTGAGGACTTAGCGGCAGAATACCTAAACGAACAATTCAATGGCACAGAACCAACGGAATGCTCTCATTCTGATGCCTAGAGACCCCCTTCTCGGGGCTGACCCTAGCGAGCTGACTCCTAGGAGCTAAACCCTAGGAGCTATCATCTAGGCCTTAATTCAGGCAGCTTGTTGTTTACTGCTGAGAAGGTCGGAAATACAGCGCTGCTTTTTGAAACTCAATAACGTAGTTTCTTTCAGGGTCACACTTGTATTCTTTGATCATCACCCTGCCCGCTTTTTTCATAGCATCGGTCAGAGGCATTTTGGGAAGCGCCTGCTGCTTCTCAGCTTCAGTAAGCGTCTCACGGTAAGCCATGACTTGATCACGCTTCAGCTTGGTGTAAGCATCCGTCTTCTCCTGAAACTTCTTGTAACTCTCAGAGTCAGCGAAGGTGTGAATCACCGTTTTGAGTTGGTCATCCCCCTCACCCACGACTGAGCTCAAGGTAGCATTGTGTGGAACCAATAAATAGTTGTTCGCCAGAGTGTAGCCGAAGTTCTGTGCCATAAACCTTAGGTTCTGCTCCAGTGCCTGGCGGACTTGGTTCACCTCACCAGCAAGTAGCTCGCGCTGCTGGGCAAGCTTTGGGTCCATTTGATTAAATCTCTGCGTCAGCATAGCAAGATTACGACGCTGATTATTAACTGCCTGTAAACTTGATCTCAAAAAGCGGTTTTGCTCCTCACCTTCAATAACCGTCACCAAGGTGAAATCTCCCTGAGGAGAGTCGATCGTTTCTGGAACACTTTTAAGTTTAGCTAATTCCGTGGCGCTCATGCCCTTGGCTTGTTTACCGGCTTGCTCTCCTGCCTGTTGAGCTTGACCCGCCTCAGCAGAATCCGTGACCGCATCTGAACCAGGCGTAACACCGCCATCATCGGCAGTCTTTATCTTTCCCAAAAAGAAACCAATCACCACGGATACAAGAATGGTGGCTGCCATGATCAACGTATTTTTACTTAACATGCATGTAACTTTACTGAAATGCATACTAATGTCAGCTAAAAAAACCTATGAGACCAGCAAACAGAAGATCAACAGGCCCGCCGAGCAACCTCCCCAAGCTCTCAGTCATCCTTGCGGAAAGATTCAGGAGCCACCAGGCCAGCTGACAAAATCATCTTACTCGCCTCTTCCAGACTCATCGCGCTATCTTCCACTTTGACGTCCTCTACAATGAGCGTAAAGCCAGTCATCGGGTTGGGACTGGTCGGAATGAAGACCGTTGTCACATCTTCACCTGAATGTGTATCGTGGTAGTTCCCCGTCACAAAACCAAGCAACCTACAGCCTGGACTTGGGTATTCCACATAAGCAACACTCTTAAATTTACGTTCTCCTCCAAGATTCTTCACAGCATCGACAAACTGCTTCAGGGCAGAATAAACGGCACCCAGATAAGGCACACGTTTCATGCCTTCATTGAGCCAAAAAAGAATTTTACGACCGGGGCGATTTGCCACCCCGAAGCCCACCAGAAGCAGCAGAAAAACAGGAATCAAAAAACGCAGAAAATCAGAACCGTAAAAGGCAAAATCCTCAGACACCAAGTCCGGCCCACTGCGCATCAGATTGATCGCCCTCAATCCAAGCTGCAGCAATTCATCGCCGACCCGCATCAGGATTTTATAAATCACCAATAACAGCCAAAGTGTGCCCACTGTTGGGATCACCGCAGCCAAACCCGTCAGCAAAAGACCCGCAAACTTTGCAATATGCGGGTGCTTACCTAAGACCAAGCTCTTAGGTAGTTTAGCTGGCTCAGCTGAATTAGCGGGTGGGATTTCCTCATTCATAAATTCTATGTTCTAGCCGATTAGTCATCTAGCGCGTTTGCTCAGGCTACTCCTCCTCGACAGGCACCGCACGCAGTGGTCTTTGGCCATTAGTATTGAGCGGAACTTCATCAATAAAAAAGGCTTCATCATCATCTACGGGAATCGCCCTTAAAGGTCGGGGGTCTTCACCCGCAGGCACAATGCCCTGATCTAGCTCCTCGTCGACTGGAATCGCTCTCGGCGCTGAACCGTCCCCTAGCGAGCGCACATCAAACCCTTCCTCCTCCTCGATCACCATGGCTCTTGGCGGAGGCGTGATCGATTTCTTGATCTCTTTTTTGAAGTGTTCAAAGAATGAGCTCACCATCGGAGCCGCCTTGCGACCACCACTAAGCTTCTCCCCTGGTTTACCCTCGTAGAGAGCCGCAAAAGCATAACGTGGATTTTCCAGAGGAAAGAAACCAGCAAACCAAGCAAGCCGCTGTTCCTCTGACTCTGGCCCCCACTGCGCTGTTCCTGTCTTACCACATAAGATCGCATAGCTTAACCTAGCACGTTGACCCGTGCCATAGCCCGCATTCACCACCTGCATCATACCCTCGTGCACCACACTAACGGCATTAGGGTCCAGGTTGAGAAAATTACGACGCTCAGGCTCAGTCGAGACCAATACACGGCCGTTGACACTCTGCACCTGCTTAACGAGCTGAAGCTTTGGCAAGGCACCACCATTGGCTAGCCCAGCCATCGCCTGTGCCACCTGCAAGGGAGATGACAGTATCACGCCCTGACCAATGGAAAGGTTCGCTGTATCGCCATCCAACATTTTGCGATTGTGATTTTTGATCATCCATTCGTTGGTGGGAATCAGCCCTTCCGTCTCACCGATCAGAGGCAGCCCAGTCTTCGAGCCAAACCCCAAACGCCTTGCCACGGACAAAAAAGCGGTTGCCCCTGTCTGAATACCGACCTGGTAAAACCACGGGTTACAGGACCTTGCAATGGCCCTCTTCACATCAATGAAGCCCTCAGGCTCCTTCGACCAGTTATGAAACACCTTATTACCAACCTGAATTTGTGCAGGGCAATCAATCAGACTAAACTCATGCACTTCGCCATTACTGAGAGCTGTCACCGCAACAATCGGCTTAAAGGTCGACGCTGGTGGATAAGCACCCTGAAAGGCACGGCCAAACAGTGGCGTGCCAGGATCTTCACGCAGCTCCTTGTATTTCTCGTTACTAATAAAGGGAATGAAATCGTTCAGATCAAAAGAAGGTCTCGACGCCATCGCCATCACCTCACCCGAATGAATATCCAGCACAACAAAAGCACCGCGCTCACAATATTCGTCAAGCACCGCTTCCGCTTGCACCTGCCAACTTAGATCAAGGGTCGTTACAATATTTCCACCTGGAACCGGACGGGTCTCGTATTTCTTAAATACCAAGCTGCCATCGACATCGTAATCCTCGCGCAACAAACCATCCTTGCCAGACAGCTCTTTGTTGAAAATCTTTTCCAAGCCAGACCTCCCCTCCGCTCTCTCAAAAATGGGATCCCCATAATTGATAGGCCCTCTCTCAAGCTTACCCGCACTGCCGGTGTAGCCGATAATATGCGACGCTGATTTTCCGTGAGGGTAATGGCGGAGATAAACAGGGTGCAGAATCAAGCCGTTCATCAGCTGCCCCTCGTATTCTTTTTTTCTCTCCTCATCCACAACGTGGCTAGCGGGCATCGCCAACCACCTTCGATGGCGGTAGTGTTGCCATAGAGCCTCGTCCGTGACCTGCCACTGAATACCAAAAATCTGATTCGCCTGCTCGATACGTTTGCGCGCCCATTCGATCACATAATCACGATCTGCTTTTTCAAACTGACCATACTCGAGTGCTGGATACCACACCACTCGGGTCTGGGCAAAAGGCTCACCATGACGATCTGTAATTTGCCCCCTTGGAGCTGGAATGGCCAAACTCATCGTTCTGGCATCCTTGCGCCCCGTCACAGAACCCTCGATACCAAAACCATTAACAGGAGCCGCCTCAGCATCAGGCAAGCCAGAGGAATCAGTAATATCAGGTGGTGTCACCGCTAAAGCAGCCTCCCGCTCAGCAGCATCGCCACTCTCTGCCACTATATTGGCACTCGCTTCGTCGTTTGTTTGAGCAGACAAACTGGCCACACTCATCGTGATGATAAGCAGACCAAGCACCGCCAAAAAACATGCCGTAAAGCTTGATGCCATACACAGAGCAGCGTTTAAAATATATTTCCGATTCCGTATCGCCATCTACTTGGACTTCACTTTACACACAAACCCTCGGTTTGCCACCAAGAATTCACCCACCAAACACACCATCGCAGATTGCACCGCTCTTTTGGACCCTGTCAAAATTCGTCCTTGATTATCGGCTCTCTGGGATCAGATTGATGCCAACGACAGGGGAGTCCCACGACCGGGGACTGAGACGTTCATTCGCGCCAGAGCAAACCCTCCGAACCTGCCACGGTTAGCACCGACGAAGGGAGTCGCATTTTTCCACCCGAAGAATCGTCCCCTACCCGTTGTGCCACCACAACGGGTTTTTTGTACACTCCCCTCCCCACCAATCGCCAAAAGCCAATCGCCAAGCATCATGATCTCTCCCAACGAACACGACATCACACCGGAAAATTCTCAT
>CAWVVN010000051.1:0-14178 GCA_963933605.1 uncultured Verrucomicrobiales bacterium | reverse complement strand
CTGTCGGGAGTACTCTGCACGAGAGATAGGACGAGAACCTTGGTTCGAGCGCACAACGCCAGCATCGTGGATCACGATCATCCACACCCTAAGTTTCCGGAGGAGGAAACTTACTCACTAGTGCAGGTAGATCAAAATACAGTAAAACCCCTATCTTTGGCTCACTTAACCAGCTCTCTGACATAGTGTATAACGGCTTCTGACATATCACCTTACCAACATCTAACTTGACTTATGAAAGTGAACATTGATTGTAACAACTTGATTATGAAACTACTGATAGCGCTCACCCTCTTGGTTGCCAGTACAACGCTTCATGCTTACATTGGCCAGTCCACAGAAAACTTTAAAAGGGATTTAGGTAGAAATTTGGGTAGGGGTATCTTCGATGAAGGAAAACCGAGCCTGTTTGAATCAAAAATGTCATGGCAAGGCAATCCACGTGACTGCAAGGCTAATCACCTAAAAGCCCTAGGAGATCCACTATGGTTAATAGAAGTTACCGCATTTGTCGAACCAGGCAAAGGAGGACAGACCATACATGAAATATGCTATCGCAAAATAACCAAGGGCCCGATCAACCCAGCTGAACTACAACAGATCGAATTTATTAATAAAGGCGCAGGATTAGTTTTAAAGACTATAGCCCCAAACAAGATTAGCATCACCTCAAAACAGTTTGCGGCACTGTTGGCAAAGAAAAACCAACAGGTGCAACAGTTCAAGGAAAACTACCTCTGTCTCGGACAGACTATTCAGCGGCTAGAAAAAAGATTCGGCGAAGGCAAACCAGTAAACAACGCTGATCAGGCAGTAAAAGAATGGCACTTTGAAAAGTTTGATCCTGCCATCAAAGAAAATTGGAAAGTAGAGGTCGTATTATGGAAAAACCTCAACGATATAGAACCAGTTGTACACCAAGTATACTACAAGCGCAAAACACCATTCACCACCCAAGAGCTTGAATGGCAAAGATACATCAACGCTGCAGGAAAAAAGTGGGGAGAAAATGGCGTGGACGCAAATTTCACTAAGTTTAAAACTACCGACGAAAAGTTATTGGCTGGCGTTCGAGTGCTGCAGCAAGAAGCGGTCATATACACACAAGCATTTGAGTCCGCCCTCCCCTTCCCCGCCTGTATTGGTGGGGATTTTGACGAGCTGAAACAGCGAGTTAAAAACAGGCACGGCAAAAGATTCACAGCAAAAACATTACCTGACAATTCAACTGAGAATTTTCTGTTTTTAGAAAAGTATTTTGTGAAAAACTTAAAAAACCCACAAAAACCAAGCGTGCATTGGGATATAGAAGTTCTGGTATGGCGAGACGACAACAAAGTTTATGAAGTCAGCTACACAAAGGCAGGAAAGCACCTTTCCCCGGATGAGATTCAACAGATCAAAGATATGAACAATCGGGAGCCAATCAAAGAGCCGATCTTGATAGAGCCCAACAACATCAGGCCAGAAAAAATCACTATCACCTCAAAACACTTACTGGCACTTTTGGCAGAGAAAAAACAACAGTTTCAACAGTTCAAGGAAAGCTACCTCTGTCTCGGACAGACTATTCAGCAGCTAGAGAAAAGATTCGGCAAAGGAAAACAAGTAAACAACGCTGATCAGGCAGTAAATGAATGGCACTTCGAAAAACATGACCCGGCCGTCACCGAAAATTGGAAAATAGAGGTCGTTTTACAGAAAAACCTCTACGACAAAGAACCTGTTGTTCATCAAGTATACTATAAGCGCAAAACACCATTCACCCCCCAAGAGCTTGAATGGCAAAGATACATTAATGCTCAGCGAACAAGGTGGCAATCCGATGGAAGTGACAACTTTTTCAGATGGAAGTTCATCTCCGCTGATAAGATGTTAAAGGCCGGTGTTCGAGTGCTTCAGCAAGAATCTGTTATTCAGACACAAGCATTGCACCTACAGAAATAGTCACGCCAACCTTAACATGGAGCTCAGGATCAAACAGAAAACGCCTTGCCTTTCTAGTCCCGTGCGACTCATCGAGTCCGTTACCTACAGTCCTATTGACTTCAGCCAATCCAATCCCCTACTCTTTTTTGGCAGTAAGCAGATCATCAACCACCGCTCCTGCAAAAGAGCCCACGGCGCCTTTGTATTGAATAGCGCCCTGCTGGTCTAAAACCATGCAATAGGGCCAGGAACTGACCCGATACTGCTTTGCCGCTATTTGACTTGGATCAGAAAAGTTTCTCCAGGTGACAATTCTATCTGCCTCCAGGGCGCGAAGGTTGAGCAATGCATCTCGGTTCACCCCCAGCATGACAAAGGCATCATCAACATGCTTCGCAACACTCTCACGAAGCAGCTCGAGGGCTTTGGCTGCCTGAGGGTCCCAGCTTGACCAGAAAACGAGCATCACAACCTTACCGCGGAAATCATCGAGCCTGATTGGCCGCCCTCCCGAGTCCTTGCCCACAATATCGGGCGCCGTCCTACCTTTGGATAAGTGATTAATTCTAAAAAGCTCATCCCTCGCCATCTCTGCGACGGATGTATTACCGATGCGCACGTCCGCACTCTTGATGATAGCCTCACGCAGGTTTTCAATACGCTGCGCCATAATCCTCGGGTCATCTCCTAGAGATCCCAGCATCACCGATAGAGCAAGTGCCGCCTGCCCCTGAACCTCGACATTGGGATTCGTTTGCTTGATTTGCTCAAGTAGCTTCATGCCCTGAGACCTGATAGGCAACTTTCCCGCTGGAGCCAGCTCGCCTGAGTCATTGAGCTGAACCATCGCCACACAAAAAGGCCCGAGCATGGAGCTTCGAAGATGATGATTCTGAACCGCATTGAGCAAAGCCCGCTGAGAGCCGGTTTTGATAGCCCTATCATACTCCAGTAACCAAGTACCGTATTTCAAGGTCCATTCATGGGCCAAATCTCTACTCAAAAGCTTCTTTAGTCTCGCGGCAAACTCTGCGGGATCAGGCTGTTTTTGGGCGATCAGCTCACGCGCTCGAGCATCTGGTGCCAGACGCATTTCAGAAAGCCATAAGCGTTGTAATCGATCATACTCCTGGGTGATCTCTGCGGCTTCCGCCTCGGTGGCTGCGGACACTGGTGCTACAATTGATAGCAAGACCAGCATCATCATGGTGGCGAGCCCAGTAAAACTAGAACTTCTCAATTTACTCATCGTCATAGGTTATTCTGATTCTACAGCTGGTCAAGAAGCGGATAAGCGATATGGGCGGTTAACTTAGCGAGCGTCCATGACGACCTGTAACTCACGCTGGAAGGCCATGACGTCAGCTTCAGAAGGCTGATAGCCCTCTACCTCTGGGTCAATGCCGAGACGTCCCATCTCATCAACATACCACATTCCGCCCTGCCCGCTGGCAAAGGTCACACGGCCACTTGCCATGAGTCCTGGGCGCGCAATATCATCAACGCTTACTTTAACGTTACCACCATCTGCAGGTGGCAATACTTCGATGTCATCCTCCGTAAGTTCGTTACCATTTTTTGCGTCACTCTCTGCGTCGACGGCTTCCTCTTGCTCTGATTGTTCTGCCTCAGCCTCCTCTTGAGCTAAATTTCTGATTTCAACACCCAGATCAAGAATCAGAAAGCGTGTATCCATGTAGCTGAGACGAAATTCCATTTCAGCCTCTAGACGTTTTTGAATATCCGCAAGCTGGGCTCCATTTGCTGCCCACTGACCGATTAACAGAACCTGATCTTCGCTAAGTTTTTTTGCATCAAACATGGTTGCTCGTATTTAAGACCGAGGTTTCTAGGATGCAAGACATTGCAGAGCGCAATGTTTGTTTTCTGCGCCCTGTCAATTTTGAGGTTGGGCTAAAATGAGATTTCCCTATACACTAAGCCCGTGCCCGATCTGGAATCATTCCCCGCAGCTTCACCCCCACGCGCTTGGGCGGAGATCAACCTTGCCCGTCTGCGGCATAATCTAGGAGTGGTCAATAGCCATCAGCAGGGCGATGTGATGGCCGTGCTTAAAGCCGGCGCCTACGGCCACGGAATGGAGGAAATCGCTGGCGCACTGGAGGCCCTGCCAAGCGACATAGCACCTACTTTCTTTGGCGTTGCCAGCGCGATTGAGGCAAGGCGCCTTGCCCATGCAGGCATCCAAACCAGAATTTATTTGCTTGGCCCAACCTGTCCGTTTGAGCGTCAGGAAATTGCAGCTTACGGATGGACACCATGTATCTCCAGTATGGATGAAGCGGCTGATTTCAATGAAATCGCCGGGCGGCATAACCACAGCATCAAGCTCAAGGTCCACCTCACCGTAGACACCGGCATGGGTCGAGGTGGCTTTCTTCCCAATGATTTACTTGAGCTACAAGGTGAGCTCAACAAGCTTACCCACCTCGACATTGAAGGCATCGGCTCACATCTCCCATGTGCCGATGAAGACGAAGCTTTCACACGTGCCCAGTTCGAGCAGTTTGACACACTTATTGAAGCGCTCGGAGCAGACAAATTTCGTTATATCCATCTGGCGAACAGCGCCGGTATTTTAGGTTATCAAAGCCGTCACACAAATCTCCAGCGTCCGGGATTGATGCTCTATGGCATCTCCCCTCTCGCTACCCATCAGAATGAGCTCAAGCCTGTGCTCAGCCTCAAATCAAAAGTATCACTGGTGCGCACGCTACCAGCAGGGCAAGGCATCTCTTATGGCAGAGAAACCATACTAGAACATGATACCCGGGTGGCCACCATTGGCATTGGCTATGGCGATGGCTATCCCCGCTCCATGCCCCCCAAACAAGCCAGCGTGCTCATCAACGGCAAACGCTGCCCGCTATTGGGACGTGTTACCATGGATCAAATCATGGTGGATGTATCTAGTTTGCCTGACTGCAGCAGCGGTGACGAGGTTGAGCTCTTTGGTGAAAACATCCTCGTCAGCGAGGCTGCTCAACTCGCCCACACTATTCCTTGGGCTGTCTTAACAGGCATTACTCCACGGGTTACCAGGGTGTATCAACCTTAATCAATCAATAAAAAACGGCGAGTTACTCGATTGAGCAACTCGCCGCTGATTTGATTATTTATTTGGCTTTTGCCAGACAGCGTTACGCTTCGACTGGTGCCTCCTCAGCAGCTTCCTGCTGCTTTGCCTCGCGGGAGGCGGCACGGATAGACATCTTAACGCGTCCACGGTCATCGACTCCGATGCACTTGGCGGTTACGGTGTCACCCTTCTTCACAACGTCCTCAGTCTTCTCGATCCGGCCTTCAGCCAGCTCTGAGATATGAATGAGACCGTCCTTACCAGGCATGATCTGCATGAAAGCACCAAAGTTCGTAGTAGAAACAATAGCTCCGGTGTAAACCGCGCCTACTTCCACTTCTGCGAACATCTGCTTGATCATCTCCATAGCGCGATCAAGGCTTTCTTTCTTAGCAGCGTAAACGTGCACTGTGCCATCGTCTTCGATGTTGATGTCAGCACCGGACTCAGCCTGAATACCTTTGATGTTCTTACCTCCTGGCCCGATGAGTTCACCGATACGCTCAGGATCGATCTTGGTAGACTCGATGCGTGGTGCGTGCTCGGAGAGAGCGGCTGGGGCTGCGATGGTGTCCTCCATTTTCTTAAGAACGACTGTGCGAGCTTCAGTAGCTTGCACAAGTGCTTCCTCAAGGATGGAAAGTGGGATACCTGGGAGCTTAAGATCGAGCTGGTAGCCCGTTACACCTTCGCTGGTTCCACATACCTTGAAGTCCATGTCACCGTAGAAGTCTTCACTTCCAATGATGTCGAGGAGGGTTTTGTATTCCTTGATGTTATCGTCTTCGTCCAACTCAGTTACGAGGCCAACTGCGATCGCTCCTACGGGGCGAATGAGTGGCACACCTGCGTCGAGAAGTGCCATGGTGCCGGAACAAACCGTTGCCATAGAGGATGAACCGTTAGATTCAAGAACCTCAGAAGTCACACGCATGGCGTATGGGAAGTCCTCTACGGATGGGATGACTGGTGCGATAGAACGCTCAGCAAGAGCACCGTGACCAATTTCACGACGGTTCATGCCGCCGAAGCGACCCGCTTCACCCACAGAGAATGGAGGGAAGCTGTAGTGGAGGAAGAAGCGCTTGCTGTCTTCACCACCGGCGTAGTTATCGAAATACATACACTCATCAGCAGGTGCGAGAGTCGCAGTAGCGAGAGCTTGAGTTTCGCCACGAGCGAAGATCGATGATCCGTGCACACGAGGAAGGGTTCCAGCCTCTGAGTAAAGTTCACGCAGATCACCAACTTGACGACCGTCGGCACGGACGCCTTTTTCCATGATGCTGACGCGGAATGCCTTTTTCTGAAGGTATTCAAATGCTTGCTCGATTTCGAACTCGGTGGTCTCAGGAGCACGCTCCATGATCGCAGTTTCGACTTCGTCGCGAAGGGCTCCGACTTTCTTCTCACGCTCAATTTTGTTAGCGGCATAGATGGCACCTTCAATACGGTCACCAGCGATTTCGTAAGCGATCTCGAGGAGGTCTTCCTTGGCAACCGTCACTTTGTAGTCGCGCTTAGGCTTACCGACTTTAGCGGCAAGTTCCGCGATGGCGGTTACGATGGTAGTAACGTGGCCTTGAGCGAAGTGCAGGGCTTTTACAAAATCAGCTTCAGGAAGCTCATTGGCAGCACCTTCGATCATCACAACATCGGTCTTATTACCGACATAAACGAGATCAAGATCACTCTCTTCACGCTCTTCAAATGTTGGGTTCACGATGAACTCACCATCAACACGACCTACACGCACAGCACCGAGAGGGCCAGCGAATGGGATGTCAGAGATGCAGAGGGCAGCAAATGCGCCGTTCATGCTAAGAATGTCAGCATCGTTCTGGCCGTCAGCAGCAAGCATCAGGGCGATGATTTGGGTGTCGTAAAGGTAGCCTTTCGGGAAAAGCGGACGCAGTGGACGGTCGGTCATGCGGCAGGTAAGAACCTCCTTTTCGGTAGGGCGACCTTCACGTTTGAAGTAGCCACCAGGGAAAGTGCCCGCTGCAGCAGCGCGCTCTTTGTATTCAACAGACAATGGGAACCATGTCTGACCTGAACGGACTTTGGATTGTGAAACGGCTGTTACGAGAACAACTGTTTCGCCGGATGTAATTTCTACAGCGCCGTCGGCCAACTTGGCCAATTTACCCGTCTCAATAGTGATCGGGTTCGATCCCACAGGGATCGTTATTTTTTCAATATTCATTTTCATTTTCTTATTTTCTTCTTTTGTTAGTTTGCCCTCGTGTGACGCAATGTGCGTTCTGATTGTTTTTTATTTTTATTAGCAGATGAGGGCATGCGTCTCTTGGTTTTATTTTCGGACAAAGCCTCCAACTTTAGAAATCAAAGTTGGGAAAGGGTAATCAAGGTCATAGGAACGACCTGATGAAAATTTTCTAAGGCTGAGCCGAAGCCCGCAGATAGCGTGAGACAAAGGACGCTGAACTGAAGGCTTAAGCAAAACGGCCACAGTTTGCACTGTGACCGTTTTAAAAATTGATTTAGCGGCGAAGCCCAAGCCCTTTAACGAGCTTAGCATAGCGCTCTTCTGACTGACCTTTGAGGTAATCAAGAAGCTTGCGGCGCTGGGCGACCATCGTAAGCAAACCGCGACGGCTTGCGAAGTCCTTCTTGTGCTCACCCATGTGTCCGGTGAGGTGCTTGATACGCTTGCTAAGAAGCGCTACTTGGAAGTCAGCACTGCCAGTGTCACCTTCGTGCAGCTGGTAGTCGGCGGGATTAATTTCGGTATTTGTACTCATGGTAATATTAGTTTCAGACCAGCTCCTTGCCAGTCAGCCCTAGTGCGGGAGGCGGAAATAAAGCAGAATCCCATCAATATGCAAGATATATCAGGACAAATATTGGCGCTAGCAAGCCTCCATATTGGTCTTATTTAGCTATTGAGAACTTCAAAGAATAATCACCAATACACAATCAAAGTCATTCATAGATAGTAGCTTATTCAACCATAGCGCCTGTTTTTACCATCTCTTTGTGTGAACCAAGCATGATCCACACTAACTCGACTCGCCCATCATTAAGATCATCGAGATTAGGCCACCCGTGTTACTGCCTTATAAGAAAATAAAAGTAGAAATTACCACTTCATCGCTTGTCTTTAGGTGCAAGCAAGCGGCTGATCAATATCGGCACCCGCTCTAATTATTGAACCATGGGAAAGTAGCGGTTTATCGCTAGCGCATAGACCAACATAGCTTGAAGTTACATCACAAAGCTGAGCCGAAAAGTTAGTTCCCTTCCTTTTTTTTGAGCTCCGCACTAAGCTTGTCGATGAAGCCCTCAACCGTCGGGTATTGAGAAGCTCCGAAGCGACTAAACTCTTTGCCGTCATCGCCAAAGAGCAAAATAGTAGGAACTCCAGTAACATTGTAATTCCTCATTACTTTACCATTTTTGAGAGACATTGCTTTGTTCGATCTGGGTATATCGATTTTAACGAGAATAAACTTCTTGGGGACGAGTCGAGTGAATGAGCTTTTAGAAAAGACTGCCTTTTGCATCATGATGCAGGGAGGGCACCAATCTGAACCGGTGAACTGGGCCATTACGAATTTTTTATTTTGCTTAGCTGAAGCTAAAGCGCTTTCCAAGTTAGTTGTCCAGCCCCTGACGCTTTCTAAGTTAGTTGCCTGGCCCCTGGCATTTACATTTGCACCAGCCACCAACTCCTCCTCGGTATACATAAAACGCTTGGCCCACTCTCTAGGTATTTCATCCAAGCCAATTCCACGTGCCCCAGCCGCCCCGTCAGCACCAAACCTGAAGGAAATCCCATCGGGACGAACCTCCCTAATTTCTATGTTTTCATAGCGTTTGCCTCGAGGAGTCGTCATTTCATCAAAGCGCATTCCTTTAGCCTCCCTTCGCACTTGTTCTCGGTATTCCAAGAAAAGAGCCTTCTTGCGTTTCTCAAGCGATTCAATCGCGAATTGCTCGACGCTCACTGACTGGCGAATTTGGGCAGCTTCATCACTGAGACGATCCATCTCCTTGTTAACCTTGATAAGCTCTTGTTTAGCATAAGCTGTCGCCCCTTCCTTCAAACGAAGTTCTATCCACTTACCTTTGAGATCAGACAGCTCGGTTTTCAATTGAGTATTCCCATCTACGAACCTTTTTCTGGTGATGTGGAAATGGTAAGCTATCGCCAGACCGGCAATCAGAAGGACGAGATAACGGACTGAAAAAAAACGTTTCATTTAGTTATTGAGATTCTTAGTTGTAAAAGCCCTGCCCCCGGTATCCCTCTGAGAATCATTGGTTCGAATGATTGATTCGGTAAGCTTCATTACTTGATGATGTAGTTTTTTTTATCCTCGGCATACTGTTTTTCAAGCTCTGCATGCTTACCCTTAAGTTCCGTGTTCGTCGATTGGAGCGTCTGGTGATTTTGTTCAGCCTCCTGAAGCTCTGTTTCCGCCTGCTTGAGTAAAGCATGGTGATCAACCGGATCCTCTGCAATCTCGGCTTTGAGCTTCTTTACATTCTCTGTGAGCTCAGCTTTTTTAATTTTAAGCTCCTCATTCTGTTTCGACAGCGCTCGGTAATTACACGAGGAAAGCAAACACAGAGGCAGTAAAAAGAAGATCAACTTAGTGGACCTGAGTGAATGGAGCATCATGGAAAGATATGTAAGATATATGAATAAGTGATTGGGGGATTTGGCTGATGATTACATTAGTAAATCCATGCTAATAGCATTCATACATTATTGAGACGGCCTAAATTGGTCAAGCTTTATGAAAATAGACACCAGTTCAAATTCTGACAATCTCTGGCTTTGACAAGACCTCAAATTCGAGAATACTCACCCGCGATGTCTGCTACCAATCATACCAAATTACCCAAGTTATACATCCCCGGCCCGGTGGATATTGCCCCAGAAACCTACGAGGCAATGTGCCAAGGCATGATCGGTCACCGAGGTGGCGATTTTGAGGCCCTCTACGCCAGTATTCAGCCTGGTCTGCAGGAAATCTTGGGAACCAAACGCCCTGTGTATCTCTCTACTTCCTCAGCTTGGGGAGTCATGGAAGGTGCCATTCGCAACCTCGTGCAAACGAAGGTGCTTAACTTGTGCTGTGGAGCATTTTCTGACAAATGGTATGACGTGGCTCAGCGCTGCGGTAAGCAAGCAGACAAAGTGCAAGTTGAGTGGGGTGAGCCCATCGACCCTGAAGCTGTGCGAGCCAAGCTCAACGAAGGCGGATTTGACACGGTCACCATGGTGCACAATGAAACCTCCACAGGTGTCATGAATGACCTCTCTGGCATCGTTGCTGTTGTAAAGGAGTTCCCTGGTGTGCTTCTAGTCGTGGACACTGTCTCCTCTCTATCTGCAGTACCTGTTGAAATGGACAAACTTGGCATCGACGTTGTTCTTGCTGGTGTTCAGAAAGCACTCGCACTCCCCCCGGGCCTCGCAGTCTTTGCCATCTCGGAAGCCGCATTAGAAAGAGCCTCACAAACGGAAGGACGCGGGTATTACTTTGACTTTGTCGAATTTGAGAAAAATGCAGTCAAAAACAACACCCCTTCGACACCTGCCGTGTCACTGATGTATGCACTCAAGCAAAAAGTCGACAGCATCATGGCAGAAGGCCTTGATGCCCGTTTCGCACGCCACGCCAAGCTCAACAGCATGATTCATGCATGGGTCACAAAACATGGATTTAAGAACTTTGCACCTGAAGGTTATCAATCCAAGACCTTGACGGCGATTGATAACCAAGATGGTAAATTTGATGTGGCCGGCTTCATCAAAGCACTACGTGCCAAGCACAACGTCTTAATCAATGGTGGCTACGGTAAGATCAAGGGCATCACATTCCGCATCTCCAATATGGGTAATGAAACGGAGCAATCTATCCAAGAGCTCATCGATCAACTTGACGATGTGATTGTTGATTTTAAATAATCCCTACCCCGTCAAGCTGAGTCTCATGTCGAGGCAATTAGATCAACGCTTCCTTCGCGTTGATGGGGGTCATTGATATGTTAGTATTGTAACGATGGCTAAAGGTTACGATGCGCACCAACAAAGGCAGATGACCCTATCTGCTTTTGGCAAGGATCTTGCACGCCGCTCTAAGTCAAAATGCGAGCTTACTGGAGCCTCAGGTGTGCCATTGCACACCTATGAAATCCCTCCGGTGACAAACGAACCACAGCTATCGCGCTGCATCATGATCTGTAAAGGTGCGATTGACCAAATCAAGCGACCTGAACTCATCGTAGCCGATCAATGGCGCAACCTAGGAGAGCTCATCTGGAGTGATATACCCGCGGTGCAAATCATGGCGTATCGAATACTTCAGCACCTCGCTAAGCAGAAAAGCTGGGCGCGTGACATGATTGAAGATGCCTACCTCGATGAGGAAATACTTACCGAGGCCAACAAGGAAAAGCTTTGACCCTCGCCTGACAGGCGCAATCTACTTTTGGCTAAGCCCATTATTGGCTGCACCCATTAACCACGCGGATGAAATTTCCGGTGCATAGATTTAAGCCCTTTCTGATCAACGTGCGTGTAGATCTGCGTCGTTGCGATATCGGCGTGGCCCAACATATCTTGAATAACACGCAAGTCCGCCCCGTTTTGTAGTAAATGGGTCGCGAAAGAATGGCGTAGCAAATGGGGATATACATTTTGCTCAATACCGGCATTCCTCGCGCGCTGCTTCACAATTTCTCTTACCCGCTCAGGACTCAATCTGCCCCCCCGAATACTGAGAAATATCCAGGACGACGTTTTGCTTTTCACCAGCTCTGGACGTTCGTTTTTCATATAGTCGGTGACGGCCCCCCTCGCCTTGCCGCCAACTGGGACAATTCTTGTTTTACCGCCTTTTCCAGTGACTCGGATAAAACCTTCATCAAGGTCCATATTTTCGATGCGGGCATTACAAAGTTCAGACAATCGTAAGCCAGATGCATAAAACAACTCCAAGATGGCAAGATCTCTGCGCCCCAACAACTTTTCAGTGTCAACAGCTTGGAGAATCGAACTTACATCATGCTCGTTGAGCGTCTCCGGCAGATGCTGCTCGGCTCTTGGTGGCAACAGTGGCTCAGCGGGATCAGCATCGATGACTTTTAAGCCAGCCAATCGACGAAAAAATATCTTCAAGTGGACCATGCCGATACGCAGTGAAGAGGCAGACATCCCCTGGTCCTTCTGTCCTGATAAATAATGAGAAAGGTCCTCAGTGCCGACATCATTCCAATCAGACACGCCCTTGTCCTCAAGCCACCTGACTACGGCATCCAGTGTTTGGCGCACAGAGAGCTGGTAAGCCGTCGACAAGCCTCGTTCAGTGGCGATATAGAGCAAAAATTGATCAATGTGCGAGGTCACGAGACTATGTAAACTGATTTTGACAGAAGATCAAACTCTTCAAAAACTAACGTGCCCGATCAGCCACCTTATTGAGCGCTACCGGACTACTACTAGCCAGCTCACCTTACGCCGCTCAGGAATCATTGCTACCCGTAGCCTCTTGTGAATTAAGCTTTCTAAAAAGAACCTGCTCAACCCGCCGACCGTCAGTGCTCATCACCTTAGCTTCATAGCCCTCAACGACGAGAGTCTCCTCTGGTTCAGGAATCCTTCCTAGCTCACGTGTGATATAGCCGCCAACGGTTGAGACCTCACCGCTTTCTAGGTCAAGTTCGGGGAAGTGATCAGAAAGTTCGTTAAGAGTCAGAGATCCTTCTGCCAGAAACTCGGACCCATTGATCCGCTTAATTTGACTACTCTCAGTATCGAATTCATCCTGAATATCCCCCACCAGCTCCTCCATGATATTGTCCATGAAAACGAGGCCTGCAGGATCACCATGCTCATCAACCACCATCGCAAGATGCGCGTGTTCCTTGAGGAAAAATTGCAACAGCACATCCAAAGGCATGGTTTCCGGAACAACCTTAAGAGGACGTTTGATCCTCATCAGGTCAGGATCAGGATTATTAACCAAAGTCAGGATGTCCTTGATATGGATCAGTCCCAAAGCTTGATCTAAGTGCCCCTTCACCAAGGGAAAGCGGGTATGCTTGCTGCGGATAGCAACCTCTAGGTTGTTTTCGAAATCAGCATCAACATCGAGCACGGATACCTCACTGCGCGGAGTCATCACGTCTTTGACATTGATATCATTGAGCTCAAGCGCATTGATGAGGATCTCGCGTTCGGTGTCAGTCACCTCATCATGCCGGCCACTCTCCTCGACTAACATCGCCAACTCCTCGGCCGAATGCACATCCTCATGCCCAGCAGGCTCAACGCGAAACACCTTTTTAAGGATTAGGTTAGCCGAGCTATTGATGATCCAGATTGCCCAACCAAAAAACACATAAAACAAATGCAAAGAGCGGATAAGCTTCAAGGTTGTGCCCACCGGCTTTCGTATCGCCAAAACCTTGGGGACTTGCTCACCCAAGACCACATGCACAAAAGAAAATGAAATCGCAGCAACAGTAATGGAAATCGCTCGGATCACCCACTCAGGGGCACCGGGACTGACTTCATTGAGCAACGGAGCCACAAAATGCAACACCAGGGGCTCCCCCAGCATACCCAAAACCAAAGATGCTACGGTAATACCCAGCTGGCCCGCTGAAAGGTAACCATCCAACTTCGCCAATGCATGCAAGGCAAGATTGACTTTGGCGGGATTCTCGCGCTGAACCTCGATGAGCTGACTTTTGCGCACTTTGACCAGCGCAAATTCAACCGCAACAAACAGGGCGTTAAGAATTAAAAAAATCGTTATCCCAACAAGATACTTGAGAACCAAATCCCATGAAGGAAGTCCGGTCGGCAAAGCACCAGAAGATGCCAAAAATTGGTAAGTCAAATGCATTACTGTTTTTCGTAGACCCCCTCGTCACGCTTTTCCAGAACGGTGAATCCTGCTTTTTTAGCATCACTGATGGAGAGCGGCTTGGTTATCTTGGGTGTATTGACCCGGCTAATCACTTTCTTGATCGGGTTTTTGCAAAGCGGGCAAACTTCCAATGGAGCTCGGTCTACTGGTCGGCGCAATTCAAAACCTCTGGCACATATGCGGCAAGACTGCTGCTGATCATCAGCATTTACAGAAATGTATTCGTAGAGCGGCATA
>CAWVVN010000050.1:0-14345 GCA_963933605.1 uncultured Verrucomicrobiales bacterium | reverse complement strand
TGCGTTTTCACTGTTTTGTGATCAACTAAATAAATCCATCTGAGGAGGAGGGGATTCAGGCAGGGAATTGTTTCTGGTGTTTTTTGCCTTGGGTTTTCCTTTGGCTTCTGGACGGGTGGAATTCATTTCTAGATGCAAGAGGATATCTTTGGCGCGTTCGATGATGCTGGGAGGGAGGCCGGCGAGACGCGCAACTTGAATGCCGTAGGACTTGTCCGCAGTTCCGGGGAGGATTTTGCGTAAGAAAATGATGTCGTCATTCCATTCACGAACGGCAACGTTGTAGTTTTCTACCGCTTCTCGGGTGCGTGACAGGTCGGTGAGCTCATGGTAGTGGGTCGCGAATAGGGTCCGTGCTTTGATGGTATCATGGAGGTGCTCGGCGACTGACCATGCAATGGAGAGGCCGTCAAAGGTAGCTGTGCCTCGGCCAATCTCATCGAGGATGACGAGCGAGTTTTCGGTGGCGTTATTGATGATGAGCGAGGTTTCGTTCATCTCGACCATGAAGGTGGATTGTCCGCTGGTTAGGTCGTCTGAGGCGCCAACACGGCAAAAAATACGGTCCACAAGACCGATGCGTGCTTTCTCTGCAGGAACGTATGCTCCGATCTGGGCCATTAAAGTGATCAGTGCAACTTGACGAATATAGGTCGATTTTCCTGCCATGTTGGGACCCGTGAGCAGGATGAGGCGTGAGCTGCATTCCTCAATGAGCGTGTCATTGGGCACAAATTTTTCATCGACGAGGGTTTGTTCCAGAACGGGGTGACGGCCATTGCTGATATGCAGATCTCGTGACTCATCAATGATAGGTCGAGTATGCTGGTGGAGTTGGGCGAGCTCGGCGAGACCGAGTAAGACATCCAGCGTGGCTAGTGATTCAGCACATTGTTGAAGACGATCTATTTCATCAGCTACTGCTTGTCTTAGTTTGATGAATTCCTCGTATTCGAGTTGCTTGGCGCGCTCATCGGCACCCAGGATTTTATTTTCCATTTCCTTGAGCGCAGGAGTAATGTAACGCTCAGCATTGCTCATGGTCTGTTTGCGCTGGTAGTCATCGGGGACGAGCTCAAGCTTAGATTTGGTTACTTCTAGGAAATAACCAAAGACGTTATTGAATTTGATTTTAAGCGAATCGATGCCTGTTCTTTTTCGCTCCGTTTCCTGAAGTTCTGCAAGCCATTGCTTGCCGCTTGATGAGGCTGATCGTAGCTCGTCGAGCTCAGCGTTGAATCCATCTTTGATGATGCCACCGTCTTTGGTCCCCGCAGAGGGCTCATCAATGAGTGCGCTTTCTAATAATGCGGTGAGCTCTGGAAATTGATGAAGGTCTTTAAGTAGTTTGGTTTGAAATTCATCGTCAGGGGCTTGCTCGTTGAGAGCCTCGAGGTGGCTGCGTAGGTTGGGGATTTGCAGCAGTGAAGTGAGCAGTGACATCAGGTCGCGCGCATTGCCTGAGTTTTGAGATAGTCTTGAAGTGGTGCGCTCAATGTCGCGTATGCCTTTGAGCTGCTCCCTGCATTGACCCATCAGGAAGGGCTCGGCAAGAAAGGCTTCAATGAGGTCCTGCCTTGAGGTGAGCAGGGTAAGGTCATGAAGTGGGTGCAGTATCCAATCACGCAGTTTGCGCGCACCCATGGGCGTTGCGGTGCGGTCAAGTGCCCCAAGTAATGAGTGCTGCCTGCCGGTAGGAGAATCGACGAGGTCAAGGTTGCGTTGTGAGGACGCGTCAATAATCACGTGGTCACCGTCATTTCTTACGGCTAGATGGCGAATGTGCTCGCAAGATCGTCGCAGTTGATAAGAAAGATAGTGCAGGATGGCGCCGGCGGCAGAAATGGCAGCAGGCATTTCATCACAGCCAAAGCCGCGTAGTGATTGGACTTTAAAATGATCACAGAGTGATGTTTGTGCCTGGTCAGTCAGAAAGGCATAAGCATCGTAGGGGAGGCAGCCGGAGAGGTGTCCAAATAGGTCGAGCTGGTCGTCACCGATGATTAATTCTTTAGGGGCCAGGCTTTGCAGAGCGTCTTTTAAAGGATCAACATGGTTAAACTCGGCCACGGTGAATTCCCCAGTAGAGTGGTCGGCATAGGCGAGGCCTATCTTTTTTCCTGATTGGTAAACGGCGGCGATGTAGTTGTGGCGAGTATCATCCAGAAGGGTAATGTCGGTTACGGTGCCTGCAGAGATGATCTGAGCGATTTCTCGTTCGACGATCTTGCCGGGCTGGGGCTCCGTTGTCTGCTCTGCAATAGCGACTCGTTTGCCTGCCTTGATGAGTTTGGCGATATAGCCTTGGGCTGCGTGGTGCGGCACACCACACATCGGGATGTCATTGCGTTTTGTCAGGGCGACGTTCAGAACGCTGGCCGCGGTCTTGGCGTCATCAAAAAACATCTCATAGAAGTCACCTAGGCGATAAAACAAGAGGATGTCATCAGGTAATGAACGACGCATTGCTTGATACTGAGCCATCATAGGGGTCAGTTTTTTTTCTTTCACCTTATTTCCATTCGAGCCTGCCATGTCTGAGATGATTTTTAGCGACTAAAACGAGGGGTGTCCAGCGTTGGCGATGCTAAGTAAGCAGAATGCTGTATTTTCAACGAGATTGACAGATCTGAGATTCTGAGCTGTATATAAATGCGATGAAATTTGATACTTCTTTATTACGCTTATTGTCGGTTTGCTCGATTTGTGCACTATCAACGATCACTCCAGCTGATGCTGACAGTGACGACGACACCCCATTGACCGAGACCATGAAACAGAGCAGTGGTGCTCTCAAGAGTCTGCGTAAAATAGACAAAGATGACTGGGCTGGGGGTGCTGAGGCAGCGCGGAGCGCGGCGGATGGTATGCGCAAAGGAATGGAGTTTGTCCCAATACTCATCAAGGGCATGCCTGAGGGCAAAGAAAAGGCCAAGGCGCTTGCTGACTACCGCCGCATGATGGGCTTGTCGTATGCGAATTTGTGCGAGCTAGAGATAGCTTATCTAGAGGAAGATGCGGAGAAGGTTGATGCGGCCATGACGAAGGTAAAGGCCGGCAAAAAAGAGGGTCACAAAAAATACAGTGACGATTAATGAGGCGACTTTGATAAAGTGATTTTGCGAACCTGCCTTGATTGAACGTTTTAGTGAGCTCTCTGATTTCATTCATCTGCAGGGGTTTTAGTCGCCTCGGCTGCGGTCTTAGCTGCTGTCCTAGTCGACGCCCATGCCGCATCTTCAAAAAAGACGGAGCTAAGCTCTCGGCCCAAGAGGTAGGAGCTCTAGGTGAGAGCATCGCTGCTGACCACCTTTCGTTGCATGGTCGAAAGGTGCTCTATAGAAATTACAGGGGCCCTCGAGGTGGTGAAATCGATATTGTCGCGCGTGATGGACAGACGCTGAGCTTTGTTGAGGTGAAAACAAGAACGCGTAAGGGCTATGGTAGGCCACTTGATGCGGTGGATAGAAGCAAGCAGCAGCTTATCGAGCGTGGCGCAAATGCCTGGCTCAATCTTTTAGGTAAGCGTGACTTGGTCTGGAGGTTTGATGTAGTTGAGGTAATTCTGTGTGACGGAGAATTGGCGGAGGTCAATGTGGTCAACAATGCTTTTTGAGGCAGTCGAGCATGTTCCTAGCTGTTTAATAAATGTCTCATCTGAGCATTGCCAATCAGCCTGTGATAAGAGATGGTTTCCCTCTTAATTATTCCATGTCGAGTTCATCCAATATGCCGCTTTATGTGATCGGTCACAAAAACCCTGATACTGATGCCATTTGCTCTGCTATTGGCTATGCAGATTTGTTGCAGAAAAAGGGGTTCAAGGAAGCCTTGCCTGCGCGCTGTGGAAGTGTGCCAACCAGGACGGCCTGGGTGCTAGAAAAGGCAGGCATGGAAAAGCCGCTTCTGCTGGATGATGTTAGTGCGACAGCAGAAATGATTTGTCGTAAGGACGTGGTGAAGGTGAGTGATGATGCTACTTTCCTCCAGGCTTACCAATTGATGCTCGATGAAAAGGTTCGAAGTATCCCTGTGGTGAATTCTAACAACCAGCTATGCGGTTTGTTGAAATACTTGGATCTTTTGCAACTGCTTATGCCCATCGATACAGATCCCGAATCTGTGAGAAGGATGATTGCCTGTCCTAAAAAGATTGCGGTAACGCTGGGAGCTCTAGCGGGAGGTGCAGATTTAAAAGCCGAGGAGCGTGAGATTGTTCAGCTGGTAGGGGCATCGAGCGTAGACACCGTTAAAAAACGACTTAAGCATGCCACCGAAATAGGGGACATTAAGTCATATGTGGTGATTTGTGGAGACCGTCCCATTATCCAGCAAACAGCCATTGAGTATGGTGTTTGCATGTTAGTTGTAACGGGCGGATTTGATGTTTCGGCAGAGCTCGTGCAAGCCGCGAAGGAAAAGGGGGTCGTCATTCTTAGATGTAAGCAGGATACGGCAACGGCTTCTAAACTCATTCGCTGCTCTAGGATGGTAAGCCATGCTTTGGATGATGATATCATTCGTGTCATGGCTCATGATTCTGTTAAAGTTTTGCGCGATAGTCTGGCCTCTGTAAAACAGGATCTGTTTCCCGTAATTGATCCTGGTGACAACTGCTTGATGGGAGTTATTTCAAAATCCGACCTGATTGATCCGCCGCGTATTCGCCTAGTGATGGTGGATCACAATGAGTATTCTCAAGCGGTCGAAGGCGTGGAGCATGCCGAGGTCATCGAGGTCATTGATCATCACCGTTTGGCCGGTGATCTTGTTTCACGTGAACCCATCAGATATATCAACGAGCCTGTTGGCTCCACCTGCACGCTCGTTGCTCGTGAATACCGGTATGCCGGGATCGATATCCCAAGAGAGGTGGCGATGTGCCTAATCGCGGGCATGGTTTCTGATACCTTGAATCTCACCTCGCCAACAACGACAGACTTGGACCGAGAGCTTCTTGAATGGTTGTGTGGCATTGCCTCTGTGAATGCTGCCGAGTTCACCCATGACTTTTTTGCATCAGGTTCGTTATTAGCTCACAATACTGCGGTGGAGGCAATCAATGCAGACCGCAAGGTGTTTGAAGAAAATGCTGCGCGAGTGAGTATTTCGCATGTTGAAGAATCCGGCTTGGATTTATTTGCTGCGCGTAAGGATGAGCTTTGTGCCGCTCTTGATTCCCTCATTGAGATCAAGGGCTACGATCTGGCCCTTCTTATTGTTACCGATATTAACAGTCACCACAGCCTTCTGCTTGCCAGTGGTAATTCACAGATCATCAATGCTCTTGTTTTTGATCGAGATGCAGATGGTGTATTTCAGGCGCCTGGTGTAGTAAGTCGTAAGAAACAGGTTTTCCCCGCTGTGTGTCAGGCAATTCGCATCGCTTCACATAGTTAGCATTATCAAATCATGGCACGAGACATCGTAGTAATCAAAATTGGAACAGGGGTATTAACCTCAGAAAAAGACGGCACTCTGGATGAGGCTTCTTTGGTGCGGTTGGTCACTTCCATATCAGAATTGGTAGCATCTGGAGTTCCCTGCGTGATGGTTTCCAGCGGGGCAGTTGGGGCCGGCGTCTCAGCGTTAAACCTCGGGGGATACCCAGAGGATATAGTTTCACGGCAAGCATGTGCAGCGGTGGGCCAAACTCGATTGATGCATGCTTACGAGAATCTGTTCCAGAAATTCAGGCTCAATGTGGCTCAAATTCTCCTGACTGCATCAGATCTTGATCATGAACGACCAAGTAATCATGTGATGGATACCCTGCATCGCTTGTTGCAAGAAAAGAACATTGTTCCGATCATTAATGAGAATGATACGGTAGCGGTTCAAGAGCTCAGGGTGGGGGACAATGATATGCTCTCAGCTAGAGTTGCACGACTTCTCAATGCTCGCCTGCTGGTGATGCTGAGCACGGTTGATGGTTTGCAGGGGGAAGATGGCAGTGTCATCACTGAGGTTCAGGATATCGATAGCGTATCGGGGCACGTGCGGGCCGATCATGGTAAATTCTCCATCGGAGGCATGGCTTCGAAGCTTCAGGCCGTCAGGTTCGCCCTAGATGCTGGCGTGGAAACCGTCATCGCTGGTGGTCGAGAGCCATCAGCGCTCAAGAAAATCATTTCCGGTGGTGAGGGGGGGACTCGCTTTCCACTCTGATTGAAATGAAGTAACGCTTATTTTAAAGTCGATGATCATCAAATTAGCCCCTCTTCTAGTTGACCCTTGCGATGAACTGGTGTACCAATACACATCGATAAGATTACACATCTTTCTTTGAATTGTGAGTGAAGAATACTCAATTTTAGCATATCGCGAAAACGAATTCTCTTGGATTCGCTGTGATGGGAGGGGGTCCTTTATCAACAGCCCAGTGGTCAAAGATTGGTGTGAAAGAGAAATTGCTGCTGGCGTAACCTCTATTGTTGTCGACTTGGAACAATGCAAGGGGATGGACTCCACGTTCATGGGCACGATGGCGGGTCTCGCCATGAGGTTGATGAAAGTGCCGGGAGGTAAGCTACAGGTCGCCGAGCCTAGCGAGCGCAATCGTAAGTCATTGGAAGATCTAGGTCTTGATGTGCTGATGGAGATTGATCCGCAAGAATCCAGCTGGCGAAACTCAATGGAGGGCATCCGGGCAAAGTTAGTTGCCTGTAAAGCCGACGAGGAGAAAATAGGTCAAGGGGTTCATGTTCTGGATGCTCATAGAAAGTTGTGTGAGGCAGATAAACGCAACACAGAAAAATTTGGCACCGTGCTAGATTATTTGGAGGCTGAAGTGAAAGCCAAAGAAGCTGATAACGAATAGTGGTAGTTTTATCATAATGGTGACATAGATATGTCCACACAGTTCTTTTGACTGACCTTTTGACTTATACCAATTTTACAAACCACCCTTATTCTCAGTATTTCAATGTTGGAGCTAGGTTATCCGGCTGCGGTCGTTCTATTCTTCCTGCTCGCCGTCACTACACTTGCATGGTGTATCACTCGGCTGCGTCTTCGTAAGATTCAGCAAGAAAAAGATGATATTGTTGGTGAGGAAATGAGGATGTTTGATTTTCTTCACCATATTGGCGAGGCTATCGAAAAGGATATTACCCCTGCGCAGCTTTATAAAGAAATTGTCGAAGGGTTTGGGGATGTGATAGGCACCGATGGTGGAGCGATCTATCTGCTTAGTGAGGATAGGGCTCATCTTGTGCCTAAATTTATATCTTCAAATTGCCCGCCACTGGTAAGTGTTCCTGCTCAAATTACAGAGCTATCGAAAACAAATTCTAAAGCCCTGATGAGCCACCTCATGCTGACGAGGGTTGGCGCTGAAGAGGGGGTATTAGGAGAGGTGATCTCCACTGAGGCTAGCGTGCGCATTGGGAGCCTTCGAAGCCATGAATCGTTGAGCTCATCGGCTGCTCATTACGTGCAGGATGTGTCTGCTATGCTATCTAGATTGCAGTATGGCGGCAGAAATATCGGCGTTGTAGCTGTAGTTCGTAATCATGAGAATGGGCCATTTACGGATAATGACTACGATGTATTTAGATCTGTTTCTGAGCAGTCGGCATTTGCCATGGGCAATGCAATGATACATCAAGAGCTCACTGATAAACGTAAGATCGATGATGAATTACGCACGGCAAGAGAAGTGCAAAACGTGCTGCTGCCATCTGCAGAGCCTCATATACCAGGCTACCGAGTATATGGTAGCAACACCCCGGCACGCATTATTAGTGGTGATTATTTTGATTACATCGATTTGCCTGAAAATAGATCGGGAATCGTTATCGCCGATGTCACGGGCAAGGGTCTTCCCGCGGGGCTGCTAATGGCAATGTGCCGCAGTGTTTTACGTTTAACGGCGATGGCAACGGCAAGTCCATCAGAGGCATTGGGCTTGGTGAACAGGCATCTCTTTCCTGACGTGCGGGAGGACATGTTTGTGAGTCTCATTTATATTGTCTTAGACAATGATACGGGAAGACTGAAAATGTCGAGGGCTGGGCATGATGCGCCTCTTTTATTCAGGGCTGAGACCGGTGATATTGAAACCATTAAGGCTCCGGGCTTGGCTCTGGGGATTGATGCGGGTGATGTGTTTGATCGAGTCACCAAGGATGTCGGAATAGAAATGAAACAAGGAGACTGCCTTCTTCTTTATACAGATGGAGTATGTGAAGCTGTTGATGACTATGATAATGAGTTTGGGTTGGAGAAGTTAGAGCAAGTATTCGCCAAGGCAGCAGCGCTAGGCGCGGAGAGGGTTGTGGAATCCATTCGGCAGGAGGTCTCTGTCTTTGCAGGTGACCAGCCTCAGATGGATGACATAACGATGATTGCTATTGAGAAAAGGTGAGGTTGCCAAAGATGACAGCTTTGCCCGCGCCCGTCGAATTCGGTTAGATAAGAAGACATGCTGAGGGAATCTGGGCTAAGCCATGATGGCCCGAAACTCTGCTATTCCATGCGAGTTCTTTATTTTTTCACAATACGTCTTGCAAGATGTGGGGCATTTCATAGTATTTGAATAGTTGATTGGGCGTGTTTGTCCTCTCTCTAAAAAAATACGAACTAAAACAAACTAAGTTATATTATGAAAATCGTTAAAATTATCGCAATCGTCGCAGCAGCATGTGGATTCATGGTTAGTGCTTCATGTACTTGTCAACAGGAAGCAGCAGCTCCTGTGCATGTAGAAGCAGCTAAGTAATGATCACCTGGTGTTAAGACCCTAAAACGTTAAGATTATACCAACTATGAAAATTGCTATCATTCTTGCCGCGGCCGCAGGTCTTGCACTTTGTGCCTCCTGTGGTTCACAGCCCGACTCACAAGTCGCACCCGCACCTATGGTGGATTTATCTGCTAAGTAAGCGGGGTAATCAATACATCAAATATCACAAGGGTGGGTTAGTTAATTCTAACCCACCTTTTTTGTTTTTTTCTTTTTTGTTTCTACTTGTCATCGCCTTCAATTCCCGTCATTAATAATCAGTAAATAACACCATTAAATATGAATTTGTATAAACTAATCATCTTTCCTATCGCCGCAGTTAGCGTCTTCGCTCTTTCTTCATGTGGTTGTTGCACTGGTGAGAAACGCGCCCCGAAGTTACGTTCACTGCCTGCATTCAATGATATTCCTACTGATAGTGCCGTCTCAGTTTCCGCTCCGCTCGCAGCCCCGATAGTATCCGATAGCGCTAAGTAATTTACTAGCGATACAGCTACAAAACAGCAGTTCAACTGCTGTCATCCATGGTCACGTTGATTCGTGGCCATTTTTTATCCCCTGATCACCGATATGGGTTTGATCATAGCAGTGCGCCTTTGTCCCACTGAGTCATTTTGTCTAGCTTATTAGCTGAAGTGATGTGACATTTTGACGCTCCCGTGCCTTGCGCAATAGTTTTTTTAAGGGAAAAGGCTTTTTAATGTCATGATCATGAACGAGATGAGTATTTAGTGACCCTTGTTGGCATGTAATCTGCAAAGTAGATGGTCAATAAACTATAATTGGCAAGGTGTGGGTCACGATCTCATGCTTTACCGAATGTAAAAACAATCTACATGCTGAAACGAAGCAAACCAAACCATCAAACCATCTAATTATTATGTCTAAAATACTAGGAATCGATCTCGGAACCACCAACTCTTGCATGGCTATCATGGAAGGTGGTGAGCCTCAGGTGCTCGAAAACTCCGAAGGAGCGCGCACTACACCCTCTATTGTTGCATTCACTAAAAACGGTGAACGTCTCGTCGGTCAGGCAGCCAAGCGCCAGGCCGTTACTAATCCCAAAAATACCATTTTTTCAGCGAAGCGCCTTGTCGGTCGTAAGTATGCTGAGCTCAACGGCGATGAAAAGCAATTGCCATACAAGGTCGTAGAGGCAGACAATGGTGATGCTCATATCGAGGTAGAAGTAGATGGCGAGAAGAAGACCTACTCACCCCAGGAAATCTCAGCGATGATCTTGGGTAAGCTGAAAAGCGATGCTGAAGCTAAGCTTGGCGAAACAATTACCGAAGCGGTTATTACAGTGCCCGCTTACTTTAATGACTCTCAGCGTAACGCAACAAAAGCAGCAGGTGAAATTGCCGGGCTTAAAGTGCGCCGCATCATTAACGAGCCTACAGCCGCTTCATTGGCCTATGGTTTGGATAAAAAATCTGACGAACAAATAGCCGTTTATGACCTCGGGGGTGGAACCTTTGACATTTCTGTCTTGGAAATCGGTGACGGTGTATTTGAAGTTTTGGCAACAGATGGTGATACCATGCTCGGTGGTGACGACTGGGATAACGCTATCATTAAATGGATTGTCGGTGAGTTTAAGTCTAGCGAGGGTGTTGACCTCTCAGGTCAGCCTGATGCTCTTCAGCGGATTCGTGAAGAGGCAGAAAAAGCAAAGATCGCACTGAGCTCGTCTCAAAGCTACGACATTAATTTGCCCTTCATTACCGCCGACCAAAATGGGCCGAAACATATTCAGACCACGATTAGCCGTTCTAAGTTAGAGCAGATTACAGACGCGCTCTTTGACCGCACCAAGAAGCCTGTATTGGATTGTTTGAAAGAGGCTGGAGTCAATGCCAGTGATATCGACGAGCTTGTTCTTGTTGGAGGTATGACCCGTATGCCCAAGGTTCAAGAGATTGCAGCAGAGCTTGCCGGCAAAGAGCCGCACAAGGGAGTTAACCCAGATGAGGTAGTCGCTATCGGAGCTTCTATCCAAGGCGGTGTGCTCCAGGGTGACGTATCTGATGTGCTACTTCTCGATGTAACGCCTCTAAGTCTCTCTATTGAGACAATGGGCAGTATCGCAACTCCAATCATTGAGCGCAATACAACGGTGCCAGCTAAGAAGTCACAAATCTTTTCAACGGCTGCAGACAGTCAGCCAGCAGTAGATATTCGTATCTGCCAAGGTGAGCGCAAGATGTTTGATGATAACAAGCTACTTGGCAATTTCCGCCTAGATGGAATCGATGCCGCACCACGAGGAACGCCTCAGATCGAAGTTACTTTTGACATTGATGCCAACGGTATTCTGCATGTTTCAGCTAAGGATAAAAATTCTGGTAAGGAACAGAAGATATCCATTGAAGGATCGAGCGGACTTTCTGATGAAGAAATTGAAAAAGCCAAGCGTGATGCAGAAACTCATGCCGATGAGGACAAAAAGCGCGCTGAAGCTGTTGAAGTGAAAAACAACGCAGAGAACCTTGTCCACCAAGTTGAAAAACAGCTCGGGGAACTCGGAGAGCAACTGCCTGCTGAACTCAAGTCAGGTATCGAAGCCAAAATTGAAGCCGTAAAAGAGGCGCTCAAAGCTGATGACCTTGATGTTATTAAGTCAGCAACCAGCGAGCTCGAGGCCTCTCTTCAGGAGCTAGCCCAAGCAGCGCAGGCTGCCGGTGCAGCAGCAGGCGCTGAGGGAGCCCCTATGCCAGACATGGATGGTGGCCCAGATGAGCCTGAATCTTCAGAACCCAAAAAAGCCAAAGGCAAGGTAGTAGACGCCGAAGTCGTCGAGGACTAATCCATTAACATTCTCAGATCTGGCTGGCTGTTTCGGCCAGCTAGATCTTTTTCTTGAAATAAACAAAACAAACTAAAACGAACTAACAAAACTATGGCTACCATAACACCTATCGGACAGCGCGTCCTCGTGAAGCGACTTGAAGCCGAAGAACTAAGTGCTGGAGGAATTGTCCTGCCAGATACAGCAAAAGAAAAACCACAAGAGGCGGAAGTCGTCTCCCTCGGAACTGGCGGTAAAGACGAAGATGGCAAAGCCATCGAGTTCGCTGTCAAAGCAGGGGACACCGTCCTTATTTCCAAGTATGGAGGAACTGATGTCAAAGTCGACGGCCAGGATTTACTGATCGTGTCTGAGTCTGACATCCTCGGTATTGTGAGCTAACAAAAATTCAAAAAACAACTAATACAACTTAAAATAACATGGCTAAACAACTAAAATTCGACGAAGCAGCCCGCCACGCACTCTTGCGCGGTGTAGAGAAGCTTGCCGCTGCCGTTAAGGCAACACTCGGGCCCTCAGGCCGTAACGTCATTCTCGACAAAAAATTCGGTTCCCCAACAATCACCAAAGACGGTGTCTCTGTTGCCAAGGAGATCGAACTTGAAGATCCCTATGAAAATATGGGTGCTCAACTTATCCGCGAAGTTTCCAGTAAAACATCAGATATTGCTGGTGACGGAACGACCACTGCTACTGTTCTTGCAGAAGCTATCTACAAAGAAGGTCTACGTAACGTAACTGCTGGTGCCAACCCAATCTCACTTCAACGTGGTATCATGAAAGCATCTGAAGCCATTGTTGCTCAGCTTCATGAGATCTCCAAAGAGGTTTCCGACACATCTGAAATTGCTCAGGTTGCTACTGTTTCCGCTAACTGGGACACAGAAATTGGAAATATCATTGCTGAGGCTATGGACAAGGTAGGCAAAGACGGAACGATTACCGTTGAAGAAGCCAAGGGAATTGAAACCACACTCGACGTTGTTGAGGGTATGCAATTCGACAAAGGCTATCTTAGCCCTTACTTCGTCACTGACGCCGAGGCTATGGAAGCATCCTTGGATGAAGCACTTATTCTCATCAATGAGAAAAAGATTAGCTCACTGAAGGACCTTTTACCACTTCTCGAAAAGGCAGCCAAAACAGGCAAGCCACTTCTGATCATTGCTGAAGATGTTGACGGTGAAGCCCTCGCGGCGCTCGTAGTCAACAAACTCCGCGGAACGCTTAACGTAGCCGCTGTCAAGGCACCTGGATTCGGTGATCGCCGCAAGGCTATGCTCGAAGACATTGCCGTCCTCACAGGTGGCAAGGTGATTACCGAGGATCTCGGCATCAAGCTTGAGAATGTAGAGATCGAAGATCTTGGTTCTGCTAAGCGTATTACCATCACTAAAGATGCTACCACGATTGTGGAGGGCGAAGGTGGTAGCGAAGCTATTACCGGACGTGTAAACCAGATCCGTAGGCAGATCGAGGACACATCATCCGATTACGATCGTGAGAAGCTCCAGGAGCGTCTTGCTAAGCTTGCTGGAGGAGTAGCCGTCATCAGCGTTGGTGCTGCTACTGAGACAGAAATGAAGGAGAAGAAAGCTCGTGTTGAGGATGCTCTTCACGCTACTCGTGCAGCTGTCGAAGAAGGCATCGTTCCCGGAGGTGGAACTGCTCTGATTCGTGCTCAGGCTAACCTTCCCAACCTTGGTCTCGTCGGTGACGAGGAGACAGGTGCTGGTATCGTAGCCCGCGCTGTGGAAGCTCCACTTCGCCAGCTTGCTGCTAACGCAGGTCTTGAAGGTGCGCTCATCGTTGAGCACGTCAAGAAGGCCTCAGGCAACGAAGGTTATAATGTGGCTACTGGCAAATACACTGATCTGATTAAGGATGGTGTTGTTGATCCTACCAAGGTGACCCGTACTGCACTTCAGAATGCAGCGTCCATCTCTGGACTGCTTCTCACTACTGAGTGTGTTATCACCGATATTCCTGAGAAGGAAGAAGCTGCTGCTGGTGGTCATGACCACGGCATGGGCGGCATGGGTGGCATGGGCGGCATGATGTAGAGCTACGACCTATAAAATTCAAACTCCGGTTGCCAAATGGTAGCCGGAGTTTTTTATGTTATGTGGTCATTGCCAAACGCGGTCTTAATCAAGGCGCCTGCAAATGATCGGAAAGGGAGTAAGCGGACGCTAGGCGAGGCCACCTATTTCAACGTTGAGGTCATCACTAAGATTTTCAACTGCGGCGATGAGTTCCTGCTCATTGGTGCTGTCAGGGACGCATACCGTTCCTGAGGCGTGAAAGATAGAATGTCCGGACATTGCAGCACTTTCTATCGAGGTGTTAAGTTCTTCGATATTGGCGCCCGCGCTGGAAATAGCTTCGGTCAGTTGGCTGACGATTCCAGGGCGGTCATTGCCAAAGATATCAAGTCGCAAGCAGCGGGTGTAGGGGTATTCAGATAAATCACCTTGATCGTGAATCTGAACGGAGATGCCTTGCTCGGACAGAGCATTGAGATTCTCAGTGAGTCGAGATAGTTTTTCCTCGCTGCATTCTACTCGGACAATGCCTGCAAACTGACCACCAAGTCTGGCCATCCGGCTTTCCAGCCAGTTGCCATCACATTCTGCAATGGTGTTGGAAATAAGCTTCATGACACCAGGGCGGTCGTGGGCGCAGATGGTAAGAACAAGAGAGTTAGCCATAATGAGTGATTGTGGTGCGAGTGTTGCAGGTGCGTTTTAAAGTATTACTCAACGATGACAGGAGTGCCTATTT
>CAWVVN010000049.1:0-14394 GCA_963933605.1 uncultured Verrucomicrobiales bacterium | reverse complement strand
TTCAGCCAATAAACAGAGCCCTCACGCCCCAACAACTGCATGGAGACAGACTGCTGCTTGCCAGGAAATGTCTTGTTCACCTTTACCCGAGCATCAAGCACAAGCTCGTCGCCAAAATTGAGCTTCAGGCGATCGCCCGGCTTCGACTGATAGATGGATTGAGCAGCACTGACGACAGGATGCTGCAGCCTTACTGCTGGATATTGAGTGGCCGGGTTTTCAGTCTGAGAATCCCCAAACCCTTGGTGATTGTGGGTGCAGCCCACCCCATGAGTGCACGCCGCTGATTCATGCTTTGATGGCTCAGCAACAGCCTGCTCACTAGATGGAGACATCTTGTAGACCAAGACAGACACGGCAAAAATACCGAGCGCCACGCAAGCAAGCTTGATGTAGGGACTGTTTTTTAGAAATGTTACGATCATAGATACAATAGTAGTCCTAAAATTGTAAATATACGCGGCTCGATGTCAACTTAGAACATCAGAAACACGCTCATCGACTTGGTGAATACATCACAAGGCCAGCAAATGAGCACCAATCGGAGAAAAACCCTTATGAAACAAGGGTCCTCAGGCATGTGAGCTATTGGCGTCCCGTGGTATCCAGCGTCACTTAGTCACCAATGGCAACATCGGCCCTCTAGCGCCCAATCGTCAAACCAGAGAGCAGTAACTCGGTATTATTACTCGTCCTAGCTAGGTTTTTGAGCAAGGTCTCAATCGCCTCACCAACAGGCAACGAGGCAAGCTGGCGACGAATTTCAAGCACTTTGGCCATTTCATCGGGATGGTAAAGGCGGTCGTCATTTCGCGTTCCGCTTTGTGGAATGTGAATGGCTGGGTAAATACGCTGCTCGGCCAACTCGCGGTCGAGCCTTACTTCCATGTTACCGGTTCCCTTGAATTCCTCGAAGATGACATCATCCATTTTGCTCTCTGTCTCAACCAATGCGGTCGCAAGGATGGTCAGGCTGCCGCCTTCTTCACAGTTACGGGCAGCACCAAAGAACTTACGGCTCTGCTGCAGCGCCGCTGGGCTCAAACCTCCAGAGCCAATGGGCCCCCCACTACGCTGTGAGTTATTATGACCACGCGCAAGACGTGTCAAACTGTCGAGTAAAAGCACGACGTCCTTACCGAGCTCGACCAGGCGCTTGGCACGCTCCATGACAAGGTCAGCAACCTGCGCGTGACGCTGAGCCGGCTCGTCAAAGGTCGAACTAAACACCTCAGCATTAACGGTTTCTTCAAAATCGGTGACTTCCTCCGGACGCTCGTCGAGTAATAAGATGATGAGTACTACCTCGGGGTGGTTCAGCTGAATGGACTGCGCAATCTGCTTAAGCATGATGGTTTTTCCCCCTCGTGGAGGAGCCACAATCAGGCCACGCTGACCTTTTCCAAGAGGTGCAATCAGATCGAGCACTCGCGGAGACATGCCGGTCTCCTTATTTTCAAGCATGATGCGCTGATCGGGGAACATCGCAGTGAGGTGATCAAAACTCTTGGGTTTTTGATACTCGGCTGCTGGAGCCCCCTCAATTTCGATGACCTCGCTTACCGATATATACTTGTCTCGACCGTGAGGTGCACAGAGACGCGCTTTGACCTTCTGGCCCACGAGCAATCCGTGCTCACGAATGAGGTTACCGTTCAGGTAAAGGTCATCCGGTGAGGTTTTGAAGCTCTTCATCGGGTCACGCAGCATGGCGTAGTTGTCCTTTGCCTGCTCCAGGACGCCCTCGCCCTCAACAATAACGCCCTCCTTGGCGTAGAACGATACCAAATCAAATACCAACTGGCTTTTAGACGCTTTGGCTGGGATTTTTACGGGAAGCACCTCCAGCATCGAATAAATTTCAGACAATGGCTTCTCGCGGAATTCATTGATGCTGATGGATTCTGGAAGGGGCGGCAGAGGCGGACGCTCATCCTTCACCTCAACGGGTTCAGATGGCTCTGTTGGCTCAGCGGGTTCCTTTGATTCCGTTGACTTAACGGGCTCTGTTGGCTCAGTTGACTTAACGGGTTCCTTTGATTCCGTTGACTTAACGGGCTCTGTTGGCTCAGTTTTAGATGCTTTGATATCAGCCGCAACAATGTCTTTTTGTTCTGCAGGTTGAGCATCTACAACATCATCAGGTTTCTCTAATGCATCAACTGCGGGCTCGTTAGCTTCATGTTCTTCGTTCATGGGAAAAGTATCAGTTTGGACAAGGGCTTATCTTGTCGGGTAAATTCATAGGGTTATGCGTAGAGGTATGGCCTTTGGCCATTTTAAGGGAATGCGGCACGTTATTGCACATCAGTAAGTGACTGTAGGAAACGGCGACACTGGTTTCTGAGCATGCGCTCTGGACCTTCATTCCAGAAAACCATATCGGCCAATGCGAGCTTGGCATCAATGGACATCTGAGATGAAAGCACCGCTTCCACCGTATTGTCTCCCCAATCGTTGCGATTTTTGAGCCGATCAATCTGAGTTTTCCTACTGGTAGCTACCAGTAAATTGGCTGATTGACCAAAATCGAACCCGCTCTCAAACAGAAGTGGGATATCCGCAACGAAGAGGCGCGCTGCAGGATTTCTAGCTTCTCTCTCTAATAATGCAAGACATTCCTTACGCACCCTAGGGTGAAAAATCTGCTCAAGGAATTTTTTGCTGTCGGGCTCTGTAAAAGCCTTTGTTCGCAGCCAGGTTTTGTTGATGCCCCCTTGACCATTGTCGACCTCCGGACCGAAGTGACTGCCTATCTCAGCAATGACCTGGGGATCAGAATACAGTCGAGCCACACTAGCATCAGCATCAAAAACCACGACCCCAGAGCACAAGTCCTTGAAGATAGAACAACAGGTCGATTTGCCTGTGGCAATCCCACCGGTAAGCCCTAGAGTGGTTAGTCTTGTTCTCATCTGTGGGTAGCATCACAAAATAATAATGGGCATACAAGCCGCAAGCACACCAAAGCAAGGATAGCACTGAATGCGTTATTACCAAATGCCCGCTCTTTGCATCCAGCACGGAGGCTTGATGGATTCACGCCTATCAATAACAGGCCTCCCAAAAAGCAAAAACCCCTCAGCCGTCAAAGACAGCTAAGGGGTTGATTTGAGATTGCTCAAAAAAGCTTTGCTGAAATCTAGCGTGAAGGCAGTAATCCGTCACCTCCGTCAAGTGGCATGACTGATTGAGGTGCGGCACCCCCAGCGCCAGGAGAGCTGCTGGTAGGCTGATTAATTCTAGAACCGGCCGCATCAATGATTTCAGCGGTGACAAAGATGATCAAGTTACTCTTGATGCGACTTTCTGCCTTGGATCGGAACAAACGGCCAATGATCGGCAAATCTCCAAGAATAGGCACACTGTCTTCAACATTCTGAACGTCTTCACGCATCAGACCACCTACAGCCACCGTGTAGCCATCGTAAATGGTTAAACCAGTAGTGACCCTGCGAGTGGCGAATACAGGCATTTCAATCCGGTTTTCGGTGATGGTGATGCTGACAGGATTACCAAGAATGTCTTGGCCGAGTGTTTGGATAGGAGATCCATAGTTAATGAAACCTTCAAACTCCACCAATTCAGGGGCAAATCGCAGGTCGATCGAATAGTTGTTTTCACCAATCGTTGGTTCAATCTCGAGAGTAACACCGGTGTTGCGTGTTTCAAATCCTGTCGGAGTTGCTGGCGTAACAGGGAAAATTTGCGCTCCACCTCCACCTCCGTCTGCATCGGCTGTTTGTGATGTAGTTCCAACCGACTGCGGCAGTTCAGGCGGTTCATACTCTGTTGGGTAGATAAATTCACGGATGACTTCGATCGTAGCAGACTCACCGCTCTTGGCCAGAATGCTAGGAGCAGTCATGACATCCGCGCCTTTTTTCTGCGAAAGTCCACGCATGATCATCTGCGCCTGACCCTTGTCAAACAAACCAGTGATCGACAAAATTCCAGGAGCTACGTTAGTTGCCTGACTACTACGTGATGGGTTGTTGATAATTGAATCAATCGAATTACGCGTATTGGCATAGTCACCACTACGCAGTCCGGCTGTTGCAATATTCGATACTGAAGTAGCGCCCGGTGGGATGTTTGGGTTACCCAAATCACCAATATTACGGGGGACGCCGTTACCCGTTGAGCCTCCTGATATAATGCCCTTGGAACCATTACCGCCTAAATCAAAAGGATTAACAATCCAGTCAAAACCAAGTTCATCGGTATTGTCTTGGGACACTTCTATGAACTTTGTCATGATGCGCACTTGGCGAGGCCCGCCCTTGCGGAGCACTGCAATAATTTCGTCAATAATATCAAGATTGTTCAGTGTGTTGTAGACAACAAGTGTGCTGGTGGACGCAATGTAATTGGCAAACGCCTTATCCGGGAATGATACTCCATTATCCTGCAACAAGGTTTTGGCGTTGGCCCGCTCGCCCAGAGCACCACCACCATCATCATCCTCACCAAAGGGATCATCGTTACCTCCACCATCGGAACCACCACCTTGTGATAGGCGAGAAATGAAATCAGGCGGCACGGTGAAGGTTCGCGTGTAGAGATCGTCAACCTCCAAGGCTGCCACTGGCAAGAGAATCACTGCATATTTATCAATCTTGTAACGGAGTCTCGTCTTATCACAGATATACTCGAGCACCGCGCCAAGCGGGACATTAACGAGAAGCAATTCATCGACCATGAGAGCACCAATGCTAGATCCTGCTTCAGCAACTGCCCCTGCGCCCAGATCATCATCTCCGTCAAGCTCACCAGAACCACCAGCTTGCGTTGAAGGATCTCGCATAAGAAAGTTGACTCCCTTTTTGCTTTCATCTTGTTCAAAGTCCAATTCGTTAGCACGTTGGCGCAAAATTTCTAAACATTCTTTGACTGAGACATCTGTAAAATCTACTTTAGGAATGATAATGTTGTTCAGTTTTTGCTGAATATACTCAACCCCTGATGTGCGCAAAGAGGAGCCCTCTCCAGGGCCAAAATCAGGCAGCTCGGGTGGCACTGTGGTCTCCCATGCCTTATCTACCTCCATGAGAAGCTCCGCACGTGTTTGGTCATATGCCGCACGATAATAATCAGACTTGGTAGCCGCTATCCTCTCAAGCCAACGACGAGCAGCTTTGTTATAAGGATCTATTTGTAATATCTTCTTAAACTCAGCATCAGCTTCGCTGTATTTTCCTAAATTGTAATAGCCCTCACCCGTATACAAGTGGCGGCGAACCTGATCGACGTTTTGAGAGTGGTCATAAGTCAATGCTGGATTAGTTCTTATAGGATCATCTATATAACCAAGTTGTTTCTTTGCTGCTAAATTTGTCGGGTCCTGTGCTACTACGCCTTCAAGCATGCTGCGTGCTTCATCGTATCTACCGATACGACGGTACTCCTGCGCCAGGGCTGCTGATGCGTCACCAAGGTGACCTGTGTAGGTCTCACGACGGTCTGCTAACGCTGGGCCTGGAGGTAACATGCTGAGTGCTGACCTATATTGCTTAACGGCCTCCTCGTATTTGTTGCCGGCATAGGCAGCTCTTCCGAGACCAAGGGCTTTGTCAGCTTCGACTACAAGATTGGCTCGGCGAGCAATTTCACGTTGCGCAATGCTGGAAGAATTATTTCCCGGGCTTTCGGCACGGAGCGAATGCGCCGTGAGCGTCATACCTAGGACAACACAAAGATGCACGATGGTTTGTTTGCCATGAATGCCTGCAATGAGTGCCAGATAATTATTCCGCAAATCTTGAATGTATGGGTGAGTAAGTTTGCTTTGCATGATTAATAAGAGTATTTGACCATTTTTATTACCTAATGTGAAGTATATTTTCTAAGTATTTTTTAAATAAAGAGAGAATGCACTACCAATTTCGAAATTCCAATCGTTTCCATTACTTTTTCATTTTGGGTAAGGCATGACATGCTCAAGCTTGTTACCTTCCTTATCCTGATATTCAACAATGATTGTCATTTTGCTGAGATCGATACTTTTCAGAAGATATGGTTTTCGGGTAGCCGCATCATCGTAAGGTAGGGAGAAATAAGTGTTTTCGTCAATTTCGAACGGCTTGTCGCCCTCGTCGAGAGCTTGCAAAACCAGCTTCGCTTTGCTGTCCATGATACCCAGTGAGCGCTCGGGGTGACCATCCAAATCTCCACGCTTATCAAAACGATACTGCGTTCCTTTTTTGTTAGGTTGCAGGTCTTCAATAACCCAGATGATGTCAACCAAGCCATTGGCATTGCGCCTACGATCAAGGTCAAAAAACTTAAACCTCTTTTGCATCAGCGGTTTTGTGAATGTAATGATATCTCCAATCGCTGCAGGCTCCGGCTTCATCTTGTTGACTGTCCTGCCTGACTTAGATTGCAGGTTAAACAGTGTCTGCTTGCCCCCACCGCCTACCTCTCTCGGCTTGAGGTGCACTTGAGTGGTCTCGACTGAAAGCGCTTTTAATTTCGAAACAGGCTCGGGATAGTCTTTTTCATCATTTGGATCCGTCTCAGCCTCGAATTCCTCGCGATTGGCGAAACCGTCGTCATCAGGATCTCGGTCCGGAGCATTGCCATAGCCAGGATCAAGATCGTGCTCCATCCACCATGTGTTAGGTACGCCGGCATGCACGGGATCACTTTTCAGCAAATCTACAGGATTTTTGGGATCATCGCGCTTAGAATATAAAACAATACCAGTAAACAAATCAACCTTACGTCCGTCCAGATCAGCCTGGTTGATCCTGTGCTCCATATACATGGATACCTTTGAATTTTCAATATCTGAAAGGCCATCAACACTCACCTCATTATTTTGCTTGGGATTAGGGAGACTAAAAGCATCGGCCTGATCGCCTTTGTTTTTGAAACTGATATAACCGAGCGCGAGCAACGCGGTGACGGCTGCCCCCAAGGTTACTTTTTCATAATTGTCGGATAGCCAAGACATGTTGTAAATATATTAGAGAGTGAAATTCATGGCGGCCATGATTCTAGGCACCACTGGAGGGGCTTGCATCATTTTTCTTTTCGGTCGACTTCTGGCCTTTGATCAAAAGAATATCGAAATTGATGTGGATGTTGATTTTTTCGTCCCCCATCACCTGCTTAATAATATGCTCGTCGTTGGACATTGGCTCGGTTCGCGGTCCGATCTGGGCGTCGCCTCGTTCTATGTCACCGGCATTGTTACCCTCCTCTGAATCAACATCAGGCAGAGCGAAGCCTCCAAACACATCATTTTCTTCAGGCGCAAAAAATCCTGTATCATCATTAGCTGGTTTTTTGTTTTGGAAAGCTGCATCCTTGGCACTTGGGGCGTTTTGCTTCTCATTGCGAATGCGCAGCGAACGTATGGCATACAAATACTCTTTCGAATTTGCCATTTCTTTGAGGAAATTGCGCATTGATGCTTCACTCGCAGTAAAAGCGAGTTCTGCAGGCATCACCTCAAAGATTATTTCATCCTCTGGGTTGGCTGCCCGATTACCCCGCCGAGCATTCTTTTTTGTGCTCGGTGCAGGAGGCGGCCCTTTCTCCACATCTAGTAATTCGCGCCGTATGTTAATGATCGCCTTAGGCTCATTCTCCGCTAGCTTCTCGAGTAGCCACTGAATGGCGCCAAGCTGATAGTTCAGCTTAGCCGTGGCGTAGGGGGCCGCTTGAATCTTTGCGTATTTTTCGAACCCAAAGCCACAGTCATCTGGCAATGAGGTCTCAGCCTTGTTGAAAGCCTTGCGCAGTTCACTCTGCATTTTAATCCTCGCATCACTAAATTCCCCAGGAGTAGGTTTAGGTAACTTGTCAGCTTTATACTCATAAAAAGCATTGCGGACCTCCTCGATAACCGCTTCATAATCCTGGATGACCTGCTCGCGTACTTTTAAATTTTGCTCGTTGGGATACGGCTTTGCAGAAATCAAGGTGTCGTATCTGCTTCTGAGCTCGCCATACTGAGCCATGTTGGCCTTAAAGGCATCGCCCTCAGAGTAGCCATGGTAAAAAATACCACCAGCGAATAGGATGGTGGCAGCGAGCAGTCCGCTGACAAACTTGTTTTCTTGAATCCAATCCATGGTTTAAAGTTTAATTTTCCCCTGTTTTATTGATACTTTCATTTTGTAGAATTGATCAAGGGGTTTCTAGAGTTTGTTAATTACCTAACGGCGGCCGAGCTGGATACCATAGAAATAGGCTTTTTGAGAGGCAGTATGATTTCAAATCGGGCTGCGTATGCATCGCCGAGATCGGTTGGTTTCTCGATGATCGTTTGTTGTGTCGGCATTACATTAAAATATTTAGAGCCACTTCGAAGACGATCGATGAGTTCATCAACTTCCTTGTGGCCATCTTTATCACGCCAGAAGCCCTTCACTCTGATAGCTGTAATTTCTGGCAACTCTGGCGTGGCTCCAGCTCGTCGCTTTTGGCCACCTTTATTGGCAGAGAGTGCATCAATGTTGATCTGGGCAAACGCAGACTCGCCATTATTTTTGCTGGCGAAATCACTACTGATAATAGATTGCGGGATACTGGGCGATTCATCATTACGGGATGAGCCAATATTACTTGGTGACGCCTCACTGCGGACAAAGCCAACAACAGGATCAAAATCAACCAGCCAAACCTTATCACTTTTAAAATGGAGGGCCAAGTCATCAAGCATGTCGATCCAATCGGTGCGTGCAGCTTGCGCTCCTGCTAGCTGAGATGAAATGATATCAAGCTGAGCTTCTTTCTTTGCCAATTCATTCAAGGGCTTAGCGTAACGATCTCTTACACCAACCTCCTGGGTGATTTCCTCAAGCCCAGCTTCCGATAAGCCTTTACGGCCCATGTTCGTCCACGACCAAACAGCCCAGCCTCCGATCAGTAACACCGATGCAAAAATCAACCATGGCTTACGCCGCGTTGTCTCACGCTCTCGAAATACCTGATCCGGCACAAGATCAATGGTAAGAGATGCTTTGCCCTCCGCTCTCAGAGCCAATCCCACTAATTCACCTAGCATGTGCGCTTCAGCACTCACTTGCTCTACGTTGACATCTGCGCCTACTGAAATCTCTTTCAGAGGATTAAACAGCTCTACAGGGAGTTGTAGTTTTCCCTCAAAAAATTTGTCGATGTAAGGCAAATTAGCGCCACCACCAGAGAGAAAGATTTTTTGAGGAGCACGCCCACCGTGCTGACTGCGGAAGTAATTCGTTGTTCTCGCAATTTCCGCAGGAAGCTTACTGAGGGCATTACGAATAACGGTGGCAAGCGCTGCCGAATCCTCACTCAACTGCGATGTATGCGCTGTATTGAGTGCCACGAGGCCATTGTTGCACTTTTGGGCTTCCGCCTCGGAAAAATTAATGCCGTATTGCTTGGCAATGGAAGTCGTAATGGAGGCTCCGCCGACAGCGACACTGCGCGTAAACATTCTTTTACCCTCGAGATAGATCAGGTTGCAGGTTTTCGCCCCAATATCTATGAGGAGCGTCGTGCTTTCTAGCTCAGGGTAGCTATAGATAAGCGCATTGTAGAGCGACATGGGAGAGGCATCAACATCGATTGTCCTCAGTCCTGTATCGGTCACAATATCATTCAAATCATTGAGTGAATCGCCTTTAATTGCCACCAGGGCAACTTCCTTATCTGTTGAATTACTATCGAGAAGCTGCCAATCCCAGATCACCTCTTCAATCGGGAATGGTACATGTTGCTGAGCCTCAAAAGCTACCAGCTGTTGGATATTGTCGTCCTCAATCGGAGGCAATTTAATAAAACGCGTAAAAACAGACTGACCGGAAATGGAGTAGCGTAGCTTGGTCGACTTACTGATGCCTAGACGGTCGATGAGCTCAGAGATAGCTACCCGTATCTGAGGAAGCCGTGCCATTTCTGCCGCAGGGTCAGCCAAAATAGAGGTGGAATCATACTTTTGGAGAGTAAGTCGCCCAGACTTTGACGCCTCGAACACACCCATCGCAATGCGCTGGGATCCTATGTTGAGGACTACTATTGCTTTTGAATCAGCCATGATTGATCAAAAATTACTAGGTTTGCTATCAAACTCTCTAAATAGTCTATATACGTGTAATACTTTCACAAGTGCCATTTTAATCGAGCTCTTCGATTTCCGCATAACGATCCCACCAGAAAAACTCAAAGGGGGTTTCATTTTTGTTGAGCAGTGGTATTTTTTTGTAGGGGATTAATTTATCCCACCATTTCCCTTTTGACTTGGGCATCGTGGTAAAGAAACCAGAGCTCTTGACGGGCTGCACGCCGTTTATTAAGATTTCACCGCCCACCTCTTTAATGGTGTTTTCTGCTGCCTTATCTTTACCGCTGATGCGCTTCACCGCCGATGGCGACAGATAAACCGAAACGTAAATATCCTCATCAATAGGCACGTTGACGTAATTGATCTCCTTCTCCAGTAAGCGCACTTTAGTGTCACCGTTCTCTGTGACATTGGCTGCGATATACCACTTAACGGTAACGCGATCTGCGAATAGCTCACTTCTATTAGAAGCCGCTATTTTGATTTTCAATTCAACTTCCAACCACTCCTTCGGGTCGAATTTTTTAGCTGTTGTGCGGCCGTCAATAGTCGGCGAGAGCATGGCTTCAAACCTAGGCTTATCGATATCTAACTCATATTGCTGCGCCAACAATACCGATGACATGCTCATCAGGCCCAGCAAGACAGACACAACTAATTTACTTCGGAATGTTAAGTTCATATTCAATAATTCTTCAAAGATAATAGCTGTTCAAAGCACCACTTGACCAGCAGAAACGAGAAATATTATACTTTTTATCGTTATTTTAGCTCCGCCTCTGCAAGGCTTCATCGTGCAATGTTGAGGTTTCTTCAGTTCCTGCACATCTCGCTTGTGCATTTCTCGCCAGTATGATTTGTAAAGCTGCATCATGGCAAAGCCACAAAAGACAGCGATTCAGCCCACGCGCGCCGAAGATTTCCCAGAATGGTATCAGCAAGTTATCAAAGCTGCTGACATGGCTGAAAATTCAGAAACCCGAGGCTGCATGGTTATCAAGCCCTGGGGATATGGCATATGGGAGCTTATCCAGCAGCAGCTCGATGTGCGTTTCAAGGAAACTGGGCATCAGAACGCCTATTTTCCGCTATTAATCCCCCTCTCCTATCTCGAAAAAGAGGCTGAGCATGCTGAAGGCTTTGCCACGGAGTGTGCCGTCGTCACTCATCATCGGCTTGAGGCCGTCAAAGATGACGAGGGTAAAACAAAAATGATTCCCGCGGGAAAGCTCGCCGAACCCTACGTCATCCGGCCTACCTCTGAAACAATCATCGGAGCTGCCTTCTCGCGTTGGATTGAATCTTATCGAGATCTTCCCCTGCTCATCAATCAGTGGGCTAATGTGATGCGCTGGGAAATGCGCCCCCGCCTCTTTCTGCGCACCGCCGAGTTTTTATGGCAAGAAGGCCACACGGCTCATGAGACCAAGGAGGAGGCCATCGAGGAAACACGCACCATCCACCAACTCTATGAAGAATTCCTTCGCGATCACCTCGCCATCCCTGTGATTGCTGGTGAAAAAACCGAAGCTGAGCGTTTCCCGGGAGCCGATATGACGCTCACCGTAGAGGCCATGGTTCAGGACAAAAAAGCCATCCAAGCAGGCACCTCCCATTATTTAGGCACTAATTTTTCCAAAGCTCAAAACATCAGCTTCACGGGACGTGATGGCAACCAACAGCATGCCCACACAACCTCTTGGGGAGTCTCTACACGCCTCATTGGCACCATCATCATGGCTCACGCGGATGATGACGGCCTCGTGCTACCGCCTCGAGTAGCACCATCACAGATTGTCATCGTGCCCGTCACACCCAAGGAGGACAGCCGAGATGCCATCATTGATGCCTGTCATGCCCTAGCCGAAATTCTACGCCGTGATTGTAGATACGCTGATCAGCCTCTGCGTGTTCACGTTGACGGCCGTGATTTGGGCGGTGGTGTTAAAAAGTGGGAATGGGTTAAAAAAGGCGCCCCAATCAGGATTGAGATAGGCCCACGCGATCTCGAATCAGGAAAAGTGTGTATGCAACGCCGCGACCAGGGGCCAATGGACAAAGACTTTTTGCCCAAGGAGGACTTCATTCGCAACGCATCGGATATCTTGCAAGATATCCACAATACACTCCTCGCTCGCGCCACTGAGCTGCGTGACCAGAACATCACCGAATGCGCCAGCATAGAGAGCTTTGACCAGCACTGGGCACAAGATGCACCGGGTTGGCTCATGACAGCTTGGAATGGCACGCGCGAGCAAGAGGAAGAACTCTCTAAGAAACACAAAATATCCATCCGATGCCTACCTCTCAAGCTCCAAGAAGGCGATCCTGCGCCGTGTTTTCTTACTTCCGAACCTACCCTCCAGCGCGCTCTTTGGGGGCGTAGCTACTGATTATTTTTAGCTTTGGAATTTTTCATTTATTACATAGAATCTCAAACAGATGGGTATCTTCAACAAACCAAAACTCAGAGGCACGGGCAACAAACGCGAGAACATGCCCGATGACCTGTGGACCAAGTGCACAGATTGCGGTGAACTCATTCACGCACTTGACCTCAAGCAAAACCTCAACGTTTGCACGAAATGTGAGCATCATTTTCTCATCGGTTCTCACGAACGCATCCAGCTCCTTGCCGACCCTGGAAGTTTTCAGGAAACCAACGCCGGTCTCTTTTCCAAAAACCCACTTGGGTTTAGCAAGTATGAGGACAAGATTGCTATGCTGCGGGAGAAAACCAAACTCAACGATGCAGTGGTGACAGGATCCCTAACCATTGAAGGCAAGCCTGCCATGATCGCCGTCATGGACTTCAAGTTTTTTGCTGGCTCAATGGGCTCAGTTGTAGGGGAAAAAATCACCCGTGCCATAGAGCAGGCCATTGACGAAAAAAAAGGAGTCATCATTGTTTCAGCATCATCGGGTGCCCGCATGCAGGAAGGCATGCTCTCACTTATGCAGATGGCAAAAACCTGTGCTGCCCTAGCCCGCTTATCGGAAGCCGGCCTGCCCTACATCTCAGTAATGACTCATCCGACCACCGGAGGGGTCACGGCTTCCTTTGCCACCATCGGCGACATTAACCTTGCCGAGCCTAAATGCATGATCGGATTTGCTGGCCCTCGAGTCGTTAAAGAGACCACCCACCAAGACTTACCTCCAGGCTTTCAGACTGCTGAGTTCATGCTCGAACATGGCTTGATTGATTCCATTGTGAAGCGCAGTAAATTGCGCGCCAAACTCGGCACACTTCTTGGATACATGCTGCCCTAACGCAGCTTGTATCGCATATTTAGTCCATAAACACTGGATGCCCACCATCCCGTGCAGATGACCCACAAGGAAGCAATCGATTGGCTTTACGAGACCCAGCAGTTTGGTATCAAACTTGGGCTCGAGCAGCCCCGCAGACTACTTCGCGAGCTACGCGCCTGCCCCGCGACTGGAGTGAAGGTGATCCATGTCGCTGGAACAAATGGCAAAGGTTCAACTTGCGCGATGATCGACGCCATCGCCCGCTCATGCGGTTTGCGCAGTGGACTTTTCACCTCACCTCACCTGATTGATTTTCGTGAACGTATCCGTGTCAACGGGGCTGAAATCAGTGAAGAAAAAACAGCTCAATACCTGACTGAGATCAGAGAACTCGTGGCAAGCTGGGAGCACCATCCTACATTTTTTGAGATCACCCTCGCCCTCGGCATGATGCACTTTAAGCAGCTAGGCTGCGAAGTCATCGCCTTAGAAACCGGAATGGGCGGACGTCTCGATGCGACAACGGCAGTGCCTGCCGATATAGCGGTGATCACGCCAGTGGCGATGGACCACTCACAATGGCTTGGCGAGACATTAGCCGAAATTGCAGCAGAGAAAGCAGGCATCATGATTGCCGGCCAAGCTGTCTTAAGCAGCCCCCAAACTCCTGAGGCCAGAGATGTTCTCAAGAAGCACGCTAATGAAATCGGCTCCCCCCTTCGATTCATCACCGATCCATACAAAGACTCAGCGATTAGTTTGGCGGGCCCTCATCAACTTTACAACGCCTCACTTGCCATCGCTGCCGCTGAGCATGCACAGCTTCCAGTGAACACCAAAATCATCAGTGATGCACTGGCAAGCGTCAACTGGCCGGGACGCTTCGAGCGATGCTCGGCATCTAGCTTGCCATCTGAAATCATCCTTGATGCTGCGCACAATGCACAAGCTGCTGAAGCCCTAACAAAAACATGGCAGGAGCAATACCCCCATAGCAAGGCAACCATGATCTTTGGAGCCGTGGAGGGTAAAAATACAGAGCTGGTGATCTCTATTCTATCTCGTATCGCTGCTCATAT
>CAWVVN010000048.1:0-14503 GCA_963933605.1 uncultured Verrucomicrobiales bacterium | reverse complement strand
AAACCGTCTTCGCCCCCATGCGTCCTGCCTGGATCGCGGCAACGTGACCCGCAGATCCTCCACCGACAACAAGCACATCAACATCGAGCACGTCAGGGTTCTTTGGATCCGGAGAAGGTAAGTTCTCAGCACTCGCTTTATGCACCAGCCCGGAGGCGGCTAAGATGGCAGTGCCTGCCACCTGTTTTTTAATAAATTGACGCCGGTTCATGAGATATTGAATTTATAGATAGTTTTGGATTTTCGAAAAAGGACAGTCAAGGCGCGAGCTGTGTTAATCACGTTTCTTCAAGTGGATCGAAAGTGTGGGTGCGGGTAAGCTGGGGTGGCGTCGACTGGCGAAGCCATGGACGAGGCCGCCATCCTCGGTTTCAGGTGTATCGCGGACAACGATCAGGGTAATTACCGAGCCAGCATGATCTCGCAGGTAGGCTGTCAGCGCATCTCCATCGATCCCGAAACCGCCTCGCTGCACGCCTTGCTCAATAACAAACGACCCAAGCTTCTGAACCTCGTCGGCCAACAGCCCTGTACCTTTAACCATTACGTTTGCGGGGGCGTTCTCAATATTGAGTGAATCCTCAAGCCACGCCACGTTATGGCTCCGCAAGCCATAAACACTGAAGGTGGCGTCCGGCACATATGACACCAAACCCCAACCGGTCGGTTCAAAATGAAGGGACAACTTAGCATCCGCGATGCGCTTTGGATCGATATCTCCAAGATCAAAACCCAAGTAGGCTTTACGGTCCGTCTTGTGCCACTTGTGGCTGTTCTTTACATAAAGAAGCGCCTTGGATTCGTGTCCCTTGACGCGGCCAGTATAAGCATCCTTGGTCGATCCCAATATGACCCAGTCTGGCCCGTGACTGACGGCTCGACTTTCCGTTCCCCAGACGGGTTCGCTCAAACCATCCTGTGCCGACCCCAGCATTCCTTTTTCCACGGAATTGTGCTGGCCGGATTTCAGGCTGACGACCTCACCAGACAACTGCGACTGCACTTTCACCAGCCCCTGGTAAACCTGTGTTCGTGTTACACCCGTCTCGGCATCGACACTCACAGAGAACCGAGTTCCAAAATCCACCACCTCCGCCCATGGTGTTGTGACCCGAAACCCTGTTGCCGAATCCGGGATATCCGCCACCACGGTTCCTTTCACAAGGTAAACGTTCATCGCATCGATCAGCGTCAGCTCGGAGGGGGCTTCCAGGTTCACTTCTGCACCCGAATCGAACTGGAGTGTCACTAGACCTTCGCTCAGACGCATGGTGCCTGTGCCCAGGCGAGCGCCCACTGCGGTCAGCAGCTTGCCGCTTTCCCATCGGGCAGCACGAACCTGCTTGATCGTCACAAATGATTCTATATTCGCTTCTGTTGGCTGCCCGGCCATCGATGTTTCTTTGGGCTGCTGTAACCAAATGAACGTGGCGATCAATGTGATGCAGGCCGCCACTGCCAGAGCTGCCGCGAGTACGCCCCATGGCTTTGCAAAATAAGTGACCGTTGCTCCAGAGACGGTGCTGGTCGCTGAGCTAGGCAGAGAAACTGGCATAGCCTCAGTAGCTAACCCTCCCGTGTAATCGAGGTGCAAGCGTGCGTGCAGCTCCATGTGATCTCGGTAAAGCCTGCGCGCATCCGGGTTGGTTTTAAGCAGGTCGTTGAGAGTCTCGCGACTATCGTTGTCCAGGGTGCCATCAAGCACCTCAGCGATCAATGTCAGTAATTGCTGCTGGTCTTTTCCATCTAACTTTCCAGACCCCATCACCCTATCTCCTTCAGTTTTAATTCAATACAGCTATGCAGCGTTTGGCGAATGCGCATCAGCATCATTTTAAGCGCGCTTTCCTTTTTGCCCGTGTCCTTCGCCAGTTGCCGGACCGACTGGTTTTGGCCATAGCGTAGTTTGATCAGTTGCCGATGTCGATCGGGCAAGCGCGCCAAGCAATCACGCATCGCCAGCAGGCGGTCGCTGGATTCATGCTCTACATCTGCGGCCTCATCAGCAAACTGGGCAAGTAACTCGTCATCAAACAAATGCCGGTCGCGTTTCCGGTCGCGCAAAAAGGCGAGCGCCTGGAAATAGGCGCATTTCCGCGCCCAGGCCCCAAAATCCGAGTCCGGCTCAAAATCGTCCATTTTGTGCCATAGCAACAGGTTGGTTTCCTGCAGCACATCATGGGCGTCATGCACGTTGCCCAACAAGGTCACCAGGTAGCCGAACAGGCGGTTTTGCCAGTCGGTGAGCAGGTAAACAAATTCTTTATCCGGTGCCTCCATGGTTCTGCCTCAATATACCGGAATCCCACCCCGGGTCACATGCAATCGGTGATTTTTAGACCGTATTTGAAGAATCCACACCTCGAGCATCGGCGGGAATGCCGAAGCTCTTGGGAAAAAAGGTATCCGATCCCGACGAGTGGTCGAGGCATGGGCAGCAAAAGACTGCGTGACACCGATTTACTTGCGGCGACGGAAGACCAATGCCAGCCCACCGAGTCCGATCAGCACCGAGGTGGAAGGTTCCGGCACGGCAGTCAGACTGAAGCTCGTTATGGTCGAGCTTGCTCCATCCTCCCTGGCAAAGCCGACGTTGGTGATGGTCGGGTTGCTGGCGAAAGTCTCGCTACGGACGGAGCTGCCATCGACAAACCACTCGGAAGTCCACTGAGCAGCTGTGGTGTCGAGTTCGATCGACATCGTGATCGTCCCGCCGAAGTTGCCTTCGCCCACGTTCGTTCCTGTGATTCCGGGGCCGTCGAATGTTTTAACTTCAGAATTATTCCGATACAACATCCATGGCGAAGCATTATTAGGGCTAGAGAAAAAATTCCCCGTGTCATTACCGTTTGTAAAGCCGAGGCCCAACCAGGCACTCGAGCTAAAACCTACAGTCGGCAGGGTGACGGTGGCGGAGAGATTGTAAACATTTCCGGAAACTGGCGCGAACGCAAGAAAGGCACTGTCGTCATCTGCACCGAGAGTGCTGCCAGCAATGGTCCCGTCGGCTTTCCAGTCCGTGGATGCCGTCCAGGTGTTACCGCCGGTGTAGTTATCCGCAGTGGTTCCGTTAAGATCGGCTGCTCCCGAGCCGCCGAAGGTTTCGTTATAAATATAATACACCGCCGCCTGGGTCGAACTGGCAGTCAGGACAAGGCCAGCGAGGGTGGCTATCACGGCGAGGGTCGTTGTTTTGGGGATTTTGTTCATTGTTGTTATTGTTGTTGTATCTAGAGGGGAATTTTCAGTGAATAGATAAGATCGGATTGGGTCAGAAAATAGAGAATCCACCCGTGATGGAAAGGAACCCTCATAGTAAATACCGCCCGTCACCCCATCGGTCACATTTTTTTCATCTTTTTTCCCAGTTCAACAAGGGGGGGAATCACAGTGGGGCTTTTTGAAGTTGAAGTGGACAGTTTAAGTTGAAGTAGGGCCGGCGTCCGATTGAAGATGTAAGATGGATCCGCCTGAGGCGGATTGAAATCCGGAACGAAGCACCCACTTGTAACTCGAACTCTAAACTCGAACTGCCGCGACGCGGCCATCATTCATTCGCCATCAGACATCGCCGCTTTGCGGCTGGCCTGCTTCGGCTCGGGAAGGTGGTCGACAAAATCGCCGTCCTTCATACGAAATTCCTCAACGGCTTTGAGTCTGTGCCCAAGGTCGGGCTTCTTCATAACAGGAGACCGAGCGATGCGATTGGTCATCGGTGAAGATGTAGAGGATGTTCGGCTTGCTCGGCATCTGGGTATCCCCTTGTCCATGACAAGGACAAACGCCGAGGCAAAATAAACCCAACAGAAGAAATGCGGACTGTTTAATCTTCAACATATGAGATGCTTGCTTTGTGTATCCGCGATGAGAGAAAATCTTCACCAACCATTTTGATGCTCTCTTTTTTTACGTGATGCACCACTTGAAATTACAAACGCTTTGCGACTAAAAAGTTTACCATATGCGACAACTGAAAGTCCTTCACCTGTAACAACCCTTGCATCTGCAACAAAAACAATCTCACTACTTGAACAGGCTAAAATTCGAGACTGGAAAAATCGAAATTTAGGCAACACTCTGCAGGTATTAATAAGCACCGCATGAAACTTACAGGATTTGCCGACGAAGCAGCACCCGATCTGGCTACCCAGATCAAGGCCACCCAGGAACTGGGCTGGCAATATATTTCTGCACGCGGCATCGATGGCAAAAACATGCACGACCTGAGTGACTCGGAATTCGACACGGCCCGTGGCCAACTTGAAGACGCCGGCATCCGCATCGCCGAGTTCGGCTCCCTGATCGGCAGCTGGTCGAAAAATATCAAAAGTGACTTCGCCCTCACACTTGACGAAGTGGATCGAGCCATCCCACGCATGCAGCAGCTCGGCACCAACATCGTCCGCGTCATGTCCTACGCTCAGCAGCCATGGGGTGAGAACCAATACGAACAGGAACGCTTCCGCCGCCTGCGCGCGATCACCGCACGCTTCAGTCAGGCCGGCATTACCACCGCACACGAGAACTGCATGAACTGGGGTGGCTTCTCCAGTGCCCACACCCTGCGTCTGGTCGAGGAAGTTCCGGGGCTCAAACTCATCTTCGACACCGGCAATCCGGTATTCCAAAGAGATCGTTCCTATGACCCGCTTGCACTCCCTTCGGTCGCCCGCTCGGAGGGCGAAAAGTCGTCGTCAGATTCCTACCCGTGGCAAGATGCGTGGCAGTTTTACCAAGCCGTGCGTGAGCACATCATCCACATCCACATCAAGGACTGTCGCAACCCGGTGAACGATAACCAGGAGCCGGAATACGTCTTCCCCGGCGATGGCCAGGCTTACATCCCCGCCATCATCGATGATCTGAAAAAAAGCGACTACCAAGGATTCATCGCCATTGAGCCGCACGTCGCCACCGTTTTCCATGCCAAGGCCGATGACGTGGATTGGGCCCAGTGTTACCAGTCCTACATCGACTACGGCAAGGCCATGGAAAAAATTGTTTCTAATTAATAACCAACAAAAACCATCATGAAAAAAATCGCCATTATCATCTCAACAATGCTGAGCATCACTAGCTTGCAAGCCAACCCCCTTGATGAGCTCAAAAGCTGCACCACCGAAACCGCTACAAAAATCGTCAACGAGCACCTGCTACTCGACAAGGTCGATGTCAACAAGCTCACGGAGCTCAAGTTCACTCCCCTCATCGGCGCGAACCTTGACGACTGGAAAATCCATAACGACAAACCTGAGGTCAAATTCACCCTTAAAGATGGCGTCGTTTCCGGCACATGCGAGAACCTCAGAGGCAACTCCTTCCTCTACACGAATGAGGAATACGATAGCTACCTACTCTACTTCGAGTTTCGCTTTGACCACCTCAAGGGCAATTCTGGCCTGATGTATCACTCGAAATACAACGACGCTAAAAAATTCGCTGGCATCCAATTCGAGATGGATCAGACCAAACGCCATTGGACCGGCCTGCTCTACGCGGAAAACCTCGGTGGCTGGCACTACCCGAACCGCGATGGTGCTGCCGGCAAAGAAAAAGCCAGCAAGGAAACCATGCGCGAGCTCTCCAAAACCGGCCAAGAAGCATTCAACCCGACTGGGTGGAACGCCGGCTTTATCCGTATCCGCGGCAATGAACTCCAAACCTGGCTCAACGGCAAGCTACGCACTGACTACATCTGGAAAGTCGACAACTTCCCTGGCCAAGGCTCCATCGCCCTCCAGATCCACGGCGGTAAATCCTGCGCTGTCTCATGGCGCAATCTGTACTTGCTGCCACTCGAGAGCGAGAGCAAGTAAGGGCCCCGCCGAGTAAGCGACTGGTCGAGACCAGCTACATCATTAGCTTCCTGTCCAGCGTACGGTACTGAATCGCCTCGAGCACGTGCTCTGGCAAAATATCAGAACTGTCGGCTAGATCGGCAAGTGTTCTCGCCACCTTCAAAATCCGGTCATGGGCCCGGGCGGAAAAATTCAGCTCGTTCATCGCGTGCTCAAGGTAGCCTGACGCGGTCGCATCAATCTTGCAGTGCTCACGCATCACCTTGCTCGGCATCGATGCATTGCAGGTGACATTGCTGTGATCGGAAAATCGCTCCACCTGGCGCTGCCGCGCCGCCTCCACCCGGCCGCGCACCACTGCTGAAGTCTCACCAGACTCTTCGCTCGCCAGCTCACGGTATTCCACCAGAGGCACCTCCACATGAATATCGATCCTATCTAACAAAGGCCCGGAAATACGTTGGCGGTATTTCTCAATCTTTGGCGGCGAGCAGCGGCATTCCCGTTTGGGGTCACCGTAATAACCACAGGGGCATGGGTTCATCGCCGCCACCATCATAAATCGGCTCGGAAAGCTCAGGGTTCCCGCAGCACGAGAAATCGTCACATACCCATCCTCCAAGGGTTGCCGCATCACCTCCAGCGTCTGCCTGCGAAACTCGGGCAACTCATCAAGAAAAAGCACGCCGTTATGGGCCAGTGATACTTCGCCCGGCCCAGGGTTGGTGCCACCACCCAACAAACCGACATCGGAAATGGTATGGTGCGGTGCTCTGAATGGTCTAGTCACCAGCAGGGCATTTTCCTTACCCAATAATCCGGAAATCGAATGCACCTTGGTCGAATCAATCGCCTCCGCCTCGGTAAGATCTGGTAGGATCGTCGGCAGACGTTTGGCGATCATCGATTTGCCCGTTCCCGGAGGCCCGACCATCAGGAGATTATGCCCCCCTGCGGCTGCCACCTCCAGAGCGCGCTTCACCTGGTGCTGGCCTCTGACGTCCTCCAGCCCCACCTCATAATGACGACGTGTGTCAAAAAGCCGTTTCCTATCCAGCTCATAAGGAGCAAGCACCCTCTGGCCTGTGATGAAATCCCATGCCTGACGCAGGTTATCCACGCCATACACCTCCAGACCCTCAACCACTGCAGCCTCAGCCGCATTCGCTGCCGGCACAATCAGACGTGTCCTACCACGCCGTTTCGCCTCCAGCGCCATTGATAAGACCCCACGAACGGGGCGCACCATGCCATCCAGCGCCAACTCACCAATCATGGAATATCGCTCAGGTTCTATAATGCACTCGGCACCCGCGGTCTCAGCCAACGCAAGTGCAATGGGCAAATCAAAACGTGGCCCCTCCTTTTTCAAATCTGCAGGTGCTAAATTGATCGTCTTGACCCCATCTGCCCAGCCCAACGCCGATGTCGCCAGCGCAGACGTCACACGTTGTGAGCTCTCCCGCACAGCGGCATCAGGCAAACCCACCACGTTGATCGCCGGCTTTTCCGCATTAAACGCACTGACTTCAACTTCAACCTCAATTCCGTCCACACCGAGCAGAGCAGACGAATACACACGAACAATCATGTGTTCAAACTAACACCTACTGTTAGAAGGTAAAGTCCCAATTTGAAAATCCTCTTTTTGCGCCTTCAGGCTGCTTGCATGCCCCTCACACCAGATTATTCCATTCGATGAGGTCTCCGAGATTGACCATAACAGCCTCACAAAAAACAAGTCCCGTCAGCAGCACATGGAGAATAGAGCACCACAGCAGAAGCTCTCCACTCGTTTAAATTAGAATCATTCTAAAAAAATAAACAAAAATCCATTTGGGCACGTTTAAATAACTACAAAGGGTTTTACAACATACATTCAGATTTACCAAACAAAATGATGTTTAGAGACGCTTAACTATATGAAGACGATACCATAGTGACAAAGTAGCACAATTAACCAAAGATCATTCACTTCCATAGAACGTAACACCAAAACTACACACACCATGTCCAGATATGAATCAGACAACAGCCTGAGGCTCTACCTCAGAGAAATTGCCAAAACCGACCTTATCACACCCGAGCAAGAGATTGAGCTAGCCGCCCGCATTAAAAAGGGCGACAAAGAAGCTCGCTCTCACATGATCCGGGCCAACCTTCGCCTGGTTGTGAAGATCGCACAGGATTATTCCAATTACGGCTTACCACTCGCCGACCTCATCTCCGAGGGCAACATCGGCCTCATGAAAGCTGTGGAACGCTTTGACCCCAACAAAGGGGGCAAACTCAGCACCTACGGATCATGGTGGATCAAACAATCTATCAAACGCGCCCTGGCCAATCAGAGCAAAACCATCCGCCTGCCCGTGCACATGGTCGATAAAATCGCCCGCATGCGCCGCATCTCCACCCTGCTCAGCGAGTCCCTTGGACGCGAACCGACACAGGACGAGCTAGCTGAAGAGTTAGGCATTCCGCTCAAGAAGGTCGCCCTTTTGGAGCGAGCCTCCATGCGTCCAACCTCCCTCAACGCACCAGTCCATGAAGATGAAAGCTCCGAGTTCAGTGACCTCATCGGCGACGAGCACGCGGTCAACCCCTTCGAAGCGCTAGATAGTAAAAACATGCATGGCGAACTCGGCGAACTACTCGACACCCTTGACGAACGTGAGCACCGCATTATCGATGCCCGCTTCGGCCTCGATGGCAAATCCCCAATGACCCTCGAAGAAGTCGGCCTTGAGTTCGGCGTCACCCGTGAGCGTATCAGGCAGTTACAAAGCATCGCTCTGGAAAAAATGCGCAAGGCTCTGCACCGCAAGGAACAACCCATGCCCGATCCCCTTGCAGGACATTTTGCAGAAGCCTCCTGAAGAAAAAATTTGGATCTCAAGAGCGTCAGGGTAAAATCCTGACGCTCTTTTTTTATGATTGGCTATGCAGCTTACTCTGGCCATCTGCGCTTTAACTCACCTCAGACCGTGGCAGCGCTGATTTGCCCACAAGTTCCAAATCGCTCCTGCGCATCGACCCTGCGCATCGACAAATCAGCCCTTTATAATAGGCATCAAATAACGGTCTTCTTTTCTTCCTACGTAGTAGGAAAGGGCCATTCTTAAAAAAATTGTCTTTCCAAGTGGCCTTTCCACGCGTAGTTCCAACACTTATGTCGAAGACCCTGATCATCGCGGAGAAGCCCTCCGTTGCTACTGACCTCTCCAAATCGCTCGCAAAAGCGCCTGAGGTTGGCAAGTTTGAGAAGAAAGGCCGTGGACGTGATATTTACTTTGAAAATGACAACTTTGTCATCACTTCAGCCGTCGGACACCTCGTCGAGCTCAAGATGCCCCAAGGGCCTATCGGCAAGAACGGCAAACCCCGCAACCTGCCGTGGAACTTCGATGTTCTCCCTGCCATTCCTAAGGAATTTGAACTGCAGCCCATCGAGCAATCTGAGACCCGCTTAAAGCAGGTGCTGCGCCTCTGCCGCCGCAAGGATGTTGATGCCATTGTGAATGCCTGTGATGCGGGCCGTGAGGGCGAGCTGATCTTCCGCTATATCCTCGAGCTCGGTAAGGTTGAAAAGCCCGTCAAACGTCTCTGGATGCAGTCCATGACCGAGGGCGCCATCTTAGACGCATGGAGCCGTCTCCGCACTGACGAGGAAATGCAAGATCTTGCCGATGCCGCAAAATGCCGCTCAGAGTCAGACTGGCTCGTCGGTCTGAACTCGACCCGCGCACTGACCTGTTTCCGCTCTCGCCATGGAGGATTTAATATTACCGCTGCCGGACGAGTGCAAACACCCACCCTCGCCATCCTCGCCAAACGCGAAATGGAAATCCGCGAATTCATTTCCGAGCCCTACGCAGAAGTGCATGCCGATTTCTCAGTGGCAAAAGGTGACTACGCAGGACGCTGGATCAACGAATCCTGGAAGCGTGATACAGAATTTCCTCACTCTCGCCCCGAACGCATTTGGAAAAAAGATGACGCTGAAGCTATCCGCAGCCGCTGCGATGGTAAAACCGGCACCGTCACTGAGGAGCAGAAACCTACCAAGCAGGCATCCCCTCAGCTCTACGACCTCACCACCCTTCAGCGTGAGGCCTCATCACGCTACGGGTTCTCTGCCAAGCGCACACTCCAAGTCGCCCAGGCACTGTATGAGAAATACAAGATGCTCACCTACCCACGGACAGACTCACGCTATCTTCCTGAAGATTACGTAAGCCAGGTGCACAGCACCGTTGATTCCATTGGCAAGCAAGGTGGCGAACTGGGCAAACATGCCAAACATGTGGCCAAGGAGCAACTTATCGTCCCCAGCAAACGTATCTTTAACAATGCCAAGATTTCAGATCACTTTGCCATCATTCCCACCGGTCGTTTTGTTAAACTTGATGAAGCCGCTGCTAAAATTTTTGAACTCGTTACCAAGCGTTTTCTCGCGGTGTTCTATCCACACGCCGAGTTTCTTAATACCCGCCGCATTACCCGCATCACCAGCCCTGACGCCACAGACGCCTTCCTGACCACCGGCAAGATCCTCGTCACACCAGGCTGGCTCGCCGTCTACGGACGCCAACCAGGCGTTGCTGCTGGCAAAGACGAGCTTTGTGCCGTCTCAGAGGGAGAATCCGCCCAGGTCACTGATATTGAGGTTAAGCATGAAGAGACTAAACCCCCAGCGCGCTTTAATGAAGCCACCCTTCTTTCCGCGATGGAAGGTGCCGGCAAGCTCATTGACGACGAGGAACTTCGCGAAGCCATGTCAGAGCGAGGCCTAGGTACTCCCGCTACCCGAGCAGCCACCATTGAAGGCCTCATCCGTCAGAAATACATCGAGCGCGATGGTCGCGAGATTCTTGTCACCCGCAAGGGACTCCGCCTCATTGAAATCACCGATGAACTTGGCATCCACGCTCTGGCATCAGCATCCATGACTGGCGATTGGGAGAGCAAACTCCGCCAGATGGAGCAAGGTGAACTTAGCCGTGAAGAGTTCATGGGGGGAATCATCGATTTCACCGAAGACATCGTCAACCGGGCAAAGACCTACACCGCGGAACTCAAAAACAAAGTCTTCCCCGACCTCCTCGCCACTTGTCCCAACTGCCAAGCCAACAAACTCAGAACCACCGATGCCACCTACGAGTGCATGGATCCTGAGTGTGGGTTTAGAATGAACAAGCACATCGCGTCCAGACTCATCAATGAGAAGGAAGCGCACGATTTACTGGAGAAAAAGTTCATCGGCCCACTGGAAGATTTCAAATCCCGCTTCAACCGTCCATTCGATGCGGCACTCGAACTCAAGCAGGAGGTCAGCAAGACCGGCAAAAAAGGAAAGTGGAAAGTCAGCTTCGTCTTTGACGATGGTGAAAGCGAACGTGACGAACTTACCGAAGAGCAAGTCATTGCCACCGTCACTACTCCTACCGGTTCCGAGGTCAAAATTTACGAAGCCTCCAAGGCATGGTACGTTCCTGCGATCACCAACAAAGACAACCCCGAAGGCATCCGTATCTCACGCACCATTCTCCAGTGTGAGATTCCCAGCGACCAGGGCATTCAGCTGATCGAAAAAGGTAAAACTAACCTCCTGCCTGGATTTATTTCTAAGCGCACCAAACGCGCATTCACAGCCTACCTCACCTTCGACCAAGCCAGTGGCAAGATTGGATTTGAATTCGAACCACGTAAAGCTGGGAAAAAAGCGGCTGGGAAAAAAGCGGCAGGCAAAAAAGCCGCCAAAAAAGCGGGCAAAAAGAAGTAAGCGCTGACTGTCAGCTCGATGGTAATAGGCAGCCCATCAGCTCAGCAGGGCTCAGGTGAATCATCACCCTCGCCCGATCATAAAACTGCCCCTATTTTGCGACCGACGAAGCATTTTTTGCGCGTTATGAGTCATATCATAGAATGCCATTGCCTTCGTTCATTTGATTCGTTTAGGTAGTGCTCACTATGAGCACCACCCATCCCGCATTAAACTCCTGGGTCGAAAAAATGACCCGGCTCTGTAAGCCCAATGACGTTCGCTGGTGTGACGGATCTCAAGCCGAGTGGGACGAGCTCACCCAGACCCTGTGTGAGAGCGGCACCTTTACTCGTCTCAATCCAGAGATAAGACCCAACTCCTTCCTTGCACGCTCATCCCCCGGAGACGTGGCACGTGTCGAAGACCGCACCTACATCTGCACCCGCCGTCCCGACCAAGCCGGGCCGACTAACAACTGGGCTGACCAGAGGGAAATGCTCGAGACCATGCACCAGAAATTTGACGGCTGCATGCAAGGACGCACCATGTATGTCATCCCCTTCTGCATGGGTCCGATCGACTCACCACTTGCCAAAATCGGCGTGGAAATCACAGACTCCGCCTACGTCGCGGTCAACATGCGCATCATGGCCAACATGGGTGCTGCGGTATTAAAGCGCCTCGAAGATGAGAAAAGTGGCGCCGCACCTCGTAAGCGTGACGGCCACACCTTTTTCATCCCCTGCGCGCATAGTGTCGGCATGCCTCTGACCGAGGGTGTTGAGGATATCCCATGGCCATGCAATGATGATAAATACATCTGTCACTTTCCTGAGACACGTGAAGTCTGGTCCTACGGATCCGGTTACGGCGGCAACGCCCTGCTCGGCAAGAAGTGCCTCGCTCTGCGGATCGCCTCCAACATCGCACGTGAGCATAACTGGATGGCCGAGCACATGCTCATCCTCGGGCTCGAATCTCCTGAGGGAGAAAAAACCTACATCTCCGCTGCCTTCCCATCCGCCTGCGGCAAAACCAACCTCGCCATGCTAGTGCCCCCCAAGCACTGCGTAGAAGCCGGCTGGAAAACCACCATCATTGGCGACGACATCGCATGGCTCTGGCCTCATGAGGATGGCACCCTGCACGCCATCAATCCTGAGAACGGCTACTTCGGCGTTGCCCCAGGCACCTCGTATGACACCAACCCGATCGCCATGGACTCGATGAAGGAGAATGCCATCTTCACCAACGTCGGCCTGACCGATAATGGTGACGTTTGGTGGGAGGGCCTTACCGAGGAGCCCCCCGCTCACCTCATCGACTGGAAAGGCAAGGACTGGTCACCAGCATCCGAAACTCCCGCAGCACACCCTAACGCACGCTTCACCGCACCCGCGGCACAGTGCCCCACCATTGACCCCGAATGGCAGAACCCTGACGGCGTCCCGATCTCGGCCATCGTCTTTGGCGGCAGACGCCCGACCACCATGCCCCTTGTCTACCAGGCATTCAATTGGTCCCACGGCGTCTACATCGGCGCCACCATGGGCTCCGAGGTTACCGCAGCCGCCATTGGCCTCAAAGCAGGCGTGCGCCGTGACCCGTTCGCCATGCTCCCCTTCACTGGTTATAACATGGGCGAATACTTCGGTCACTGGCTCGCCATGCGCAACCAGATCAAACATGTACCGCGCATCTTTCACGTCAACTGGTTCCGCCTCGATGAAAACGGCAAATTCCTCTGGCCAGGATTCGGCGACAACATGCGCGTGCTCGAGTGGATTGTGAAGCGCTGCCACGGCCGCATCCCCGGACATGAGACCCAGATCGGCTGGACCCCCCACTTTGAGGACTTTGATGTCGAAGGCCTAGATGACTTCTCAGAAGATGACTTTAACAAAGCCATGGCATTCAACAAAGAAGAGTGGAAACAGGAAGTTCTCTCTCAAGGTGAGCTTTTCCTCAATCTTTACGACCACCTACCTAAGGAGCTCGTCTACCAACGCGAGCTACTGGCAGCACGCCTCACCTAAGCCCCTCACGCCTCACCTAAGCCCCTAAGACAGCACCCCTGTCCCTTCACGGCCAAACATGAAAACATACACCAAACAAGAGGTAGCGGCGACTATCGACCACGCCGTCTTAAAGCCCGAATTCACCGATGCTGAGCTCGTGCAGCACGCTGATATGTGCATTGAAAACGGCGTCTTCAGCATGTGTGTCAAACCCTGCGACGTCAAAATGGCAGCAGCTTTGCTCAAAGACAGCCCGGTGAAGGTCTCCTGTGTCTTGAGCTTCCCTCACGGGGCTGACACCACAGCCACGAAAGTCTTCCAAGCACAGCAAGCCATCGAAGACGGCGTCGATGAAATCGATATGGTGATGAATATTGGCAAGTTCATGTCCGAGGATTTTGACTATGTCAAAAACGACATTCAAGCTGTCGTCGAAATCGCTCATCAACACAACGTGCTCGTCAAAGTCATTCAGGAAAGTGGCCACCTCACACCCGAGCAGATTGCCGTAGCCAGCGAGCTTGCTTATCAAGCAGGTGCTGACTTTGTCAAAACCTCAACCGGCTTTGGCCCAGGATCCGCTACCCCTGAATCCATTGATGTCATGGTCAAAACCGTGGGCAACAAAATGCAAGTCAAGGCCTCCGGTGGCATCCGCACATGGGACGAAGCCGTTGCCTATTTGGAACAGGGTGCAGATCGGCTGGGCGTGGGCTCCACCGCTGCCGTATTACATGGCGCAGAAGCTCAAGGCGATTATTAGCCCAACGTCGCATTCAGCGGCTAGTCCGCTGTAATGCTTTGTTAGCTGAGATTACAGACAAAAAAAATATCGCGTTATCGATCAATAATAAAGCGCCCATCTCGGGAAATGGTGTTCATATTCCAATGAATTCGATGCACATACTCATAATCCAGGTCAT
>CAWVVN010000047.1:0-14799 GCA_963933605.1 uncultured Verrucomicrobiales bacterium | reverse complement strand
AGCTTCACAGCTTCACCGATTCCGGATCAAAGGCCTCTGGATCGTAATCGTCATCCATCCACTCAGCATGCCCAGCAAGGCATTCTTTGTAGCCGAAGGATCCTCCGCAGTCCTCTGGTGGGCAGGCTCGTTCGCCGCCCAGCATCTTAAGCGTGTTCTCGCCTTCCTTTTTTTCTTCGATGACAAGTTCGTGGGTCCAGTCATCAAAAAAATCGTAACGATACATCAGCCGAACAGGTAATTTACGCCGCCCTGCAAACTGCGCGAGAGTGATGTCCTTTTCATCGGTAAATTCATCCCCAGGACCGACTTGCTCATTAGTATTGGCAATCACCTGCTTGAGGTGGCGGCCCTTGCCATGGCGAAACTGATGAGCCTGCTCATCATTCCAACCCATCGCCTTTTGGATAATCTGATGCAAATCAGAAAAAGTGGCAGTCTCGGGCACAGAAAACCTCCTCCACACCTGCGGTTCGGTTTCATAGAGGAAGATTTTAAGAATGTAAGAGTTCATAGAAAAACGTATTAATCATCTTGATGCCGGAATACACGGAAAATTTTCCATGCACGCAGATTGCTTGAAGACTCACGGACTAGTCAAACATGCTCTTCAGATCGGCAAAGAAGTTATCCGTCTCCTCCTCGGTGACCACAGCTCCCATGATATCATCGTAGTCGTGCTGCTCAACGTATTTGTCATCCAGCTCCATCAAAAACTTGCTCGCCTCACCAGCTTGCTGCTGACCCCATTTTGTCCTTACAGAACACCAGGTTAACGTGCATCGGTCCTGAGCTCGGGTGATGCCCACATAGAGCAACCTGCGCTCCTCGTCAGACGTGCCCTCTTCAATACTTCGTTTGTGAGGAAGTATGCCCTCTTCCAGCCCCACAAGGTAGACGATGGGATACTCCAAGCCCTTGGAAGCATGGAGGGTAATGAGGGTCACCCCGCGCTGTTTATCGATGTCATCATCCGTCTCGCGCTCGCGTGCAAGCGCTGACATATCCAGATACTTTTGTAGCGAAAGCTTTTTCTTCGACGCCTCCTTGAGATCCTGAATTACCGTGTCGATACTATCACGCCGCTTGTCCGTCTCACTGTCATTTTTGCTACTGCGCTTAACCCATTCAATGTAGCCCATCTCTTCGAGCATAGCGGTCATCACGCTCCCCATATTTTCCTGGTTGGAAGTCATCCTTTCGCGGTAGCCCAGGATCATCTCGGTAAAGGCATCGACGGATTTCTGAGCTCGGCTCGAGAGTTGATCGGATGCCGCGCCCATGGCCTCCCAGACACTGCCGCCACGTTCGCGTGAGGTATCTGTCAGCAATACTGCAGCAGCCTGACCAATACCACGCGGGGGAGAGTTCATGATGCGAAGCAGGGGCACATCGGCACTTGGGTTGGCAAGCACCTGCAAGTAGGCCAGCATGTCGCGCACCTCACGCTTGTCATAGAAACTCTGCGCTCCAATCATCCGGTAGGGAATCTGCTCTTTGCGCAGAGCCAGCTCGAGATGGCGGCACTGCGAGTTTGTTCTGAATAGGATCGCTATATCTTCGAGTGGTTTTTTTTCCACTCGATGCAATTCAGTAATCTCATGGGAAATGAATTCTGCCTCCTCTTCGTCACCGGGCATCGAGATAATACGCAGCGGGTCCCCTACTGGTTTTACTGACCTGAGCTGCTTCTCCCTACGCCCCACATTATGCACAATAAGAGAGTTCGCCGTATGGATAATCGCCTCCGAGCTTCGGTAATTGTTCTCAAGCCTAATGACCTTCGGATTGGGGAAAAATTTCTCGAATTGGAGGATATTCTCTACTTCAGCACCGCGCCAGCCGTAGATACTCTGATCATCGTCTCCCACCACACAGACATGATAAGGCTCACCGACCAGCTGCTGCAGCAGACGCATTTGCAATCCATTGGTATCCTGAAACTCATCCACCGTGACCCGCGTCCAGCGTTTCCGGCAAATTTCACAGACATCTGGAAATTCACGCAGCAGTCGTTCTGCAAGTAATAAGAGGTCATCAAAATCGACCGCGTTCTGCGCACGCAGTTCATTTTGGTAGGCACGCGCAACATCGGCAATAAAAGGATCTTGAATCGAATCCGCATCGCCGCCGGCATTTTTCGCCTTTGAGATAATCGACAAAACCATGCCCGGCTCGATTTTTTCCTGCGCCCCTCCTTTGCGGATAATGATTTGCTTGATCAGTCCCGTCTGGTCGTTACCGCTATAGATCGTAAAATTATCTTTATAACCAAGCCGGTCGATTCCCGTTCGCAAAATGCGCACACAAAGCGAGTGAAAAGTACAGACGGTAATCTCCTTGCCGGCTGCCTTGCTCACCATGTCAGCAACACGCTCACGCATTTCACTGGCTGCTTTATTAGTGAAGGTCACTGCTAAAATATTTTCAGGCGCAATCCCGCGCTCGACCATATGAGAAATACGGCAGGTCACCGTACGGGTTTTGCCCGTTCCCGCACCTGCTAAAATTAATACAGGGCCATCAAGTGCATTGACGGCCTCTGCCTGGGCGGCATTAAGACTGGAAAATTCGAAGGCCATGAAATCAGATGAGCGCTAAAACAAAGAGCGCGCGGAGTGGTAGCCGTAAGGCCTTAGGTTTCCAACACCTAATATCAAAAACCACTCAAGATCTTGAATTATTTTGCAGTTGCGCCCTGAGGTGGCCTACTGGGCCTTACGACAAATTGGCTCACCCTACGTGATTAAAGGAACAAAAAATCAACACTGCCTGTGAAAATGAGCTTTCAAAATAGGCCGGCACGAAAAAAAGTGCAGCCAAGAGGGATCTAAATCACTGCATTACCATGCAGCCTCACTGAAAGAGGTACAAAACGGATTGCTCAATAGCAGTCTCCAAAAAGAGCAAGGCTCTAAAAAATACTCTACGTAGACAAAATGCCTAGTAAGCCTGAGGTTCGACAACTTGCTCGCCCCTACCTTCGTTGGCTTCGTTGGCTTCGTTGGCCTCGAGTGCCTTTTCGTCAAGCCCTTCTGTTGCTTCAACTTGCTGTTGATGCTGGATAGGCGCCGTGTTGAGGACAGGTGTCACCTCAGGTTTGGGCCAAAAGAAAATGACCGCAAAGAAAACAAGCGCATAAGCAGCGCCAGCTCCCATCACATAGTTCCATCTGCTGGCGTTAGCAAACCAGGCTGAAACGCGCTCCGAAATTTCCTTGTGCAGCGATGGCTTAAGATGGTCCTGCTGCTGACGACGATGAAATTCCTCAAGCAGCTCATCGAAATAAGCATCATCTGGCTGCTCATGGCGCTTGAGCGAAATCAGATTTCTGAGTGATTGGAAGTTATCGTCGTTCATGGGCTTAATAGGTCGTTATGTGCGTATTTTAAGAAAAAAGTTAAAGAATGCAAGATTATTTATGTTTTTTTAAATTAAACATGTGTTTGCACAGATGTTTTTTAATAGATTTCATTAATAAATTGATTTTAATCGCTGCTTTCTATTGGTCTGGTGAGTGTGTTGGTGAGAGGAATTCCTCTAGATATCCTTGAAGTTGTTGATGCGCATAATACAACCTAGATCTTACAGTCCCCTCTGAAACTCCTAGAATTTGGCTTATTTCTGCGTGTGGCATGCCCTGAATGTCAAACATGGTAACCACGGTTCTATGTTGTTCAGACAGCGTTTGCATCGCTTCGTTCAATCTTTTTTGCAATTCATTGATATTTGATTGCCTACGTGGGTTGGAATGATGCCCTTGATCGATGAAACCAGGGTCGTTCTGAATGCCAGAATCCATGTCATCAAAGCTAAAACCAGCCCTCCTCTTGCGTTTTTTGAGGAAATTAAGGGTCATATTGACCGCAATGGAGTAGATCCACGTGTAAAACATCGAATTACCGCGAAATCGTCCTAATGAGCGGTATGCCTTGGCAAATATATCTTGCAGCAAGTCGTGCGTATCCTCCTTGTTGGAGGTCATATTGTAGACAAGGCCGTATAATTTACGGCTATACTTCATAATCAGCTCATCAAAAGCCCGTGTTTCTCCGTCTTGTGCACGCTTCACCAAATCCGCATCCGGATCTACTGATTTAGGTTTTTTAGCCATACGTGCGCCGGAAAGTAAGGGAATAGATAATAATGGAGGAACCTGGAACTGCAGTAATTGTGCAATAATATGCTGGTGATGTCAAAGCCCCATCAACATTGAAGATCATCTCTTCCGCTTGCCGCCAGAGCCGCTTCTACCGTGCTCAGCGCGCCATGCTTGCCGCATGCCTAACTCACTTTTCTACGTGTGATGGCCACCCCCACGCACTGTGTGTTGGGAAGAATAAACTTTTCGATTTCAATAGAAACTTCCGCAACAGAAAACTCCGATAAAATCATTGCTGCCAAATCCTCTGCTAGTGTTTCGATCAGCTTACGAGGTTGACTTGATGCCACTTCGTCAATTCTGAGATACACCGCATGGTAGTCGATGGTTTGATCAATGTCATCCTCGAGCGTTTGAGAAGATACCAAGGAAGAAAATCGAGTATGAATAATCAACTCCTGAGGCTCTGACCTTTCTTGATCCGGCACACCAATGTGACAGCTGACTTTTTGACCACGTATGAAAATTTGATCTTTTTCCTTCATAGAATCTCGTTGTTTAATGGCATTTCCAGTAATGGGTGTATTTCCGATAAATCGCCAATAAGCAGATCTGGGTTTGCGGCCCCAAGCTGTTCCGCATTTTGATACCCGGTGAGTAATGCAATAGATGCCACGCCGCCATGTTTGGCCGTCTCTACATCATGGCACATATCGCCAAGAAAGACAGTATCCGAGGCCTCAAGAGAATGCTTTTCGAGCATCGCGTGAATCTGATCTCTCTTGTCCAAAACCCCTGCGTAGCTCGCTTCGAAAAAATGATCTATTCCAAGCTCCACCGCATGACGCTCGAATGCAGCAGCATCCATCGAGCTGAGTATAAACATGCGCTTATCTTTGGAATGCAGACACTCCAAAAACTCCAGTGCATAGGGAAGCAGAGGTGACGTTACCCCAGAGGCCTCGGAGTGTGCAAAGCCCTCCCTAAAGTGATCTTCGAGCTCCGCCAGAGGAATACCTGGAAGAATCTCCTCGTAATACCCCGCGTAAGGCAGACGAAAACTCATCCTAAAGTCCTCACGCCCGATCTCGCCTTTACCGTATTTAGCTAAAACGTGATTGGTGGCATCCAACACCATAGCCAGGTCGTCAACAAGAGTCCCTGACCAGTCAAATATCCAGTTCTGATAATGATGTAATTTTGATTTTACCACGGCTTCAGATGATAGATTAACCAATTTTAAAGACGACTTTTTTGACCGTATCTGCTCCTAGCTCACGATGCAGATTTTCAAGAAGCTGGCCACTCATTTGCTGCAGGTGAAATTTCATCGTGGGCTGCAAAACCCGCAAGACAAGCACGCCGCTACGGATTGATTCCGGCACGGTATGTTGGGCAACGAACTGGCCTGCTACGTTAGCCCAAACCTCTCTGAGACGCGCCTCATCGACACCATCAGAAATGCCAATACCTTTTAACAAAACATCAACAAATTCTCTTGGCTGGTGAATATTCCTCGATGGATTAGGTGGATTGAGCCCCCCCAGCCATTCAATCAAAATGCGCGCTCGGGCTTTCCTCTGCTGTTCACTAGCAGCATTACCTCGTTTGGCGCCAGACTTAGCGCGGGACGTGATTTTTCTAGGCTCTGAATCAGAACCTGTGGTATTTCCAGTATCCGAATTATTCGCCGCCATCATCGCCGATTGCCTCAACGGGGCAGCCGTCCATCGCTTCAACGCACTGCTCGCGCTCCTCGTCATTTTCAGGCTGCTTGTATACGTAGGAGTAACCTTCATCTTCCTCACGGCGGAAATTGTTGGGGGCCGTCTCACGGCAGAGGTCACAGTCGATGCACTGGCTATCTACATAGAAAGTGCCTTTTATATTTTCTGGATTGATATCTTCTTTGTCTGCCATGTCGGTAAATTGGGTGATGTTGTCAATGCCTGCTTCGCCCAAGACAACCCTAAAATCAAGCCCGAATTTATATCATTCATGAGAACTTAGCTTCACTGTGTTGTCCGGACCATGCTGGGCTTCCATGAAGAAACAGCCCATCAACAAGCTCGACAAGAGCCCTGCAGCTCGGATACTTTTTTGCTAGCTCAGGTTGAGTTGAACCCCTCGCAATCCCCCCTCCAAATAGGCATATGACCATGGATACCCCAAAAAAGGATCAAGCATCCGATGAGCTTGTTGAAGCGAGGGATTCACATGAGGGTGAATGGCTAGACCTTGGCAGCAAGCACCCCCAAAATGCGACTCGGCGCCATAGCTCGATGCCTTGGTCTAAATTGCTCGCCGCGATCCAGAATAAACTATCACTGAGTCGGCCGGAAAAGATCGCCCTTGTATCGATAGCGGTCATCTTTTTAGGCCTTGCCGTTTGGGCGGGAGTTTGGCTCAAACAAAAAAATCATCTCGCCGATGGCAACCAGGGTGTAGAATTACCTTCCAAGGGGGCCTACGCCACCATCTCAAATTTCTCAAGCTATTGGAAAAGATGCGGCGATGCTCCTGGTATTAAAATAGGAGCGGTGGCTATCCCTGCTGCTACGATCACACTGAGGAAAGATTCTTCCTCAGGAGCGCTGCGCTTCTACTTTCGAGATTCCAGCATGAAGAACGTGGGAGACCCTGTCACGCTGAGCTTCCAGAATGGCATATTCCCGAACGGTAGTCATACCATCGAAATCACCGCTTCTGACGGTTTTCACAATCAGGTAGATTTTAACACCTACCAGCTTGGCACAACGGGAGCATGGGAACTGGAGATATTGGAAGCCAAGGGAGAGATGGAGCCACGGGCAAATTTCTCCCTCCTTTTCAAAACTCTCATTTCACCAGCTCTGAGGTAGTGAGCGCTAACTGTGGCTCAGCTACTTACAGGCCTGCCACAGATCATCCACATAATAGCCACAGTCCGCCTATTCCAGCAGGCTCTCTGCCATTGCTCGCGCCTGCTCACCGCCGCCACCAAGCATGCGGACAAGCTCATTAATGCGTTCCTCCCCGCTTACTCTCACCAAACGAGAGCACGTTCTGCCGGATTCGACATCTTTACTCACGACAAAGTGATGCGCGGCGACAGCTGCCACTTGGGGGAAATGAGTAATCGAGACCACTTGATGCTTTTCACCGAGACGCGCCATTTTACAACCGACCGCTCGTGCAATTTCGCCACCTACATTGGCATCGATTTCATCAAAGACCATTAAGGGGGTCGCGTCTTGTTGAGCAAGCGCGCTCTTGACCGAGAGCATGACCCGGGAAATTTCACCACTCGATGCAATTTGCCTGAGTGGTTTCATCGGCTCTCCTGGATTGGGCCCAAATTCAAACTCGACGTCTTCAAGACCGCTCATGCTCGGCTTGGCATGTGGCATTAAACGCACATCGAAAGCAGCCTGCTTAAATCCGAGCTCCTTCAGGTGGTGGGAGATATCCTTGGCAAGCTTAGGCGCTAAGCGACGTCTTTTGTCACTCAACTTTATGCCCAGCTCATCTGTCTCAATACGAGCTGCATCGACTTCTGCCTGAAGGCACTGCAAATGTTCAGAACGATTTTCCACCCTATCCAGACGCTGGGCTACTTCATCTCTGTGCTCTAAGACATCTTCAAGAGACGGGCCATACTTTCTCTTGAGTGACTCAAGCATATTGATGCGCTCCTCAAGGCGCAGTAACTCAGCTGGGTCAGTATTGAGATCTTCAAGATACTGAGCCAAACCATATTCCATTTCCTGGAGCTCAAGTGCGGTTTTATCGACCCCTTCGAGAGTATCACGTAGCGCTGGGTCCAACTTTTCCAGATCTCGGCTTACTTTTTGCAACTGTCCTATTTGATGATTCAGAGAATCATCACTGCCACCCAAGAGCGCTAAAGCCCCGCTCAGTAGTTCGGACAGATGCGAGCTATTGGATGCGCGCTGGTAAGTGGACTCCAGCTCACTCTCATCACTGATATTAATGCCTGCTGCATCAATTTCTTCTAGCTGATGTGAGAGTAAATCTAGCTCCCTTGCATCGGCCATGCCTGCTGTTTGAAAATCATCCAAGGCGTCTGACTTGTCTCTCCAGCCTCGCCACTTAGCTCGATATTTGCCGCAGAGCTCAGTAACCCCTGCGTAGGCATCGAGCATCGCAAGCTGACGCTCAGTGGATAAAAGCCCCTGATGATCATGTGGACCATGCAGATCTACGAGATGCTCACCAAGACCTTTCAGCAGGCTGAGTGTTGCCGGTGAATTATTAACAAATTGCTTGTTCGAAGACTGCCCTATCACACGCTTAATAATGAGTTGTCCGTCCTCACATGGCTCTAAACCGCCCTCAATCAGCACCGCATTAAAGAGGGGCACATTCGCCAAGTCGAAAACAGCTTCGACGATACAGCTGCTCTCGCCCGTGCGGATTAATCCCTTATCGGCCCGCTCGCCCAATACGAGCTTCAGGGCGCCAACAATCACAGATTTTCCTGCACCTGTCTCACCCGTTACCCCTACTAGACCGGTGTCCAAATGCCACTCCAACTCATCAACGAGTGCGAGGTTTTTTACTTTGAGTAAACTCAACATGATCTTCTTTCACCAATCTCCTTGGCTCTATGGGTGTAATTATGCAAAGCTAAAGCCAAGTTGAAACCTGAAATTTGCCTCACTTTCCTCGGAACGAGTACATCCACTGGTGTTCCGGTCATTGGGTGCCGCTGTGAAGTCTGCACTTCCGATGATCCAAAACTAAAACGCACACGTTCTTCGATTCATCTACAGACACCCGAATATTCGATTCTTGTTGATACAGGACCAGATCTTCGCGAGCAAGCACTTCGTGAAAATCTTACCCAAGTGGACAGCGTTCTCTACACCCATGCGCACCTTGACCATATTACTGGGTTTGACGAGTTACGAGCCTTCTGCTGGCACAGCGACACCGCTCTTCCTCTTTATGGGTCCCCAGCATGCCTAGCGGAAATAAAACGAACCTTTCAGTGGGCCTTTCTTCCCAGCAACACTAACCGCGGCTATGTCAAACCTGAGGCCAATGAAACCGAGGGGCCCTTCACTCTGGGAAAACTAGTGATCACCCCTATTGCCGTGGAGCATGGCAACATTGACACCCAAGGGTATCGTTTTGATTACCCTGGTGTGCCGTCCATTGCTTATCTCCCTGACGTCAAAACCATTCCACCAAAAAGCTGGCACCTTTTGGAGGATATCTCCGTGCTCATTATTGACTCTCTGCATAAGCGCGAACACCCAACGCACATGAACCTCAGCGAATCAATCTCCACCGCTACCCAGCTGAGGGCCAAGCAGGTATATCTGACCCATCTTTCACATGAGCTTGACGTTGATCAGACTTTGGGTGAGCTTGCGGAGCACTTTCAGTTTGCCCATGACGGCATGAAACTGACTTTTCCTGCCGATGCATGAACGCATAGATGATCTGATTGAACCTCCAGTTGGTCATTTGCCCAGTCGCATACTATGAAAACACTCATTGCCGCTTTTTTACTTTCTGTCCTCGTCGCAAAGGCAGCTCCTATTGCGCCGGAAAGTGTTGCCGTGGTCTACAACAGCAATATCCCTGAGTCCATGGATCTCGCGGGGCACTATGCCCAAATGCGCAATATCCCTGCACAAAACCTAATTGGCATTCCACTACCAGAGCGAGGCCAGATCTCCCGTATTGCCTACAACACGTCCCTGCGTGACCCGCTAAGAAATGCATTTAGCGCACGTGGATGGTGGACATTTGGACGCACTGCTGAGGGCACGATCATGCCTGCCACATGCAAGATCACCACCGTGGTCTGCATGCGCGGCGTTCCCTTCAAGATTGGACGCGAGGTGATTCCTGCCGAACAGACCGAAAAATCTGCCAAACTAGGCCCTCAATTTGCCCATGTCAACGAAGCCTCTGTCGATTCAGAGCTTGCCATGATGGGCATACAGGGAATTCCGACAGCTGGCCCACTGAATAACCCCTACTTCAAAAAGGATCAATCTTTCGCAAGCGCAAAACTCTCTATCATGCTGCTTGTTGGCCGGATTGATGGCCCCAGTTACGAAATCTGCAAACGCATGATCAATGATGCCGTCTCCACCGAAACTCACGGTCTTTGGGGCATGTGTTATATCGACATCGCAAAAAAAGGTGGCGGCTACGCTGCGGGAGACCAGTGGCTTGAAAACATTGCCGAACTTAATTTTTTCACCGGCATTCCAACAGTGGTCGATAGGAACAAACAAACATTCACGACCAACTACCCGATGAGTGATGCCGCTCTGTATTACGGCTGGTACACGAAACATCGAAACGGGCCATTACTCAACGAACATTTTCAATTCCGCAAGGGCGCCGTTGCCATGCATCTGCATTCCTTTAGCGCCAGCAACCTGCGTGACACTAACAGCCATTGGACAGGCCCCATTCTCGCCAAGGGAGCAGCCGCCACCATAGGTAATGTTTACGAGCCTTATTTACACCTCACCCATCATTTGGATATTTTTCATGATCGCTTGATTAAAGGGTTTTCCCTTGTTGAAGCCGCCTACATGGCTGCGCCTACCTTATCATGGCAAAACGTGGTGCTCGGCGACCCACTTTACCGCCCATTTTTGCACCTAGAGGGCAGCGGCGAGTTGGCCGACCAAGATCGTGATTATCGAGCCATCCGCATTGCCAATGAGCGCTGGGGCAAGCAGCCGGACACCTTGATTCAAAAACTTCGCACGGCTGCTGCAGCTAAAAACAATGGCAGGATTTACGAATACCTCGGGCTTTGGCACCGCCAGAACGAAGATAACAAAATAGCCATCGCCTTCTTTGATTCGGCCAGCAAGAAGCACTTGAAAGAATCAGATCAGCTACGCCAATGGCTCTACACGGCAGACATTCACCGTGAGGCTGGCAACAAACGCATGGCCATTCAGATACTCAGGCAGGCAAACCAAATGATCCCCAGTATTCCAGAATCGCTCACCACCCTGGCAATCCTCAATATTCTCGACCCACCGCCGCCACCTCCAGCAAAGCTGCCTGCAACCGGAAACGCTGAAGAACCTGCGACACAAGGCCAGCCAGCCGCGGCAGCCCGACCATAATCATTTGCAGCGACAGCCATCAAAGCAACAAAAGCGGCCACGATGACTGATTTTTATTGGCCACTCAATAAGGTGCAATAAAATCCTCGAACGTTTCGTATAGAAAAAATCTCACTCAGATAATCACTCACTCAGATCACTAATATCCATGAAATCACCCGCTATTGCCTCCATTGCTATTCTCTCACTCGCCTCATTTGCCCACTTTGCCCCATTCGCCGTGGCTCACGATGGTCACACTCATATTGACCAAAGCACTGACCACCGCGCTCCGTCCGACAAGACATTCACGACCGTTGTCAGCGCAGGCCAAGGAGCCTACAGCTATGAAACGGTGCCTGGATTTGGCAAGATCCCCGATGGCTCAAATCTCGGGCCCACCCACGGCGGCGTCGTTGTCGACAACAAGGGCCTCATCTACGTCAGCAGCGATGGGCCAAAAGCTCTCTGCGTATTCAATCCTGACGGCACCTTTGTGAAGGCCATGAGCCCATCAATCAAAGGCATGCATGGCATGCAAATCCACACCGAAGGAGACAAGCAATACATCTACGGCGCCCAACTCAGTGGAGGCAAAGGCATATCTCCGCGAGCTATCAAACTCGATCTCGATGGCAACGTCGTGATGACTATTCCCAACAAAGCCACCGGCGAAATTCCTGGAGGCACAAGAGGACTCACCGGTATCGCCGTAGCTCCTGACGGCTCGATTTTTGTCAGCATGGGATACGGCTCTAACCTGATCCATAAATTTGACAAAACCGGCAAACTCCTTAAATCCTTCGGTGGCCGCGGCCAGGAAAAAGAAAAATTCATCACTTGCCACGGCGTTGGTATCGATACCCGTTTTGGCTCCCCTCGCTTACTGGTCTGTGACCGTGAAAAGCGCCGCTTGGTCCACCTTGACCTAGAAGGAAATTGGATCGGCGAATACGCTACTGGGCTGCGCCGCCCCTGCGCTGTCTCCTTTCATGGTGACCACTGCGCCGTAGCTGAACTCGAGGCCCGAGTTGCCATTCTCGACAAAGAAGGCAACATCGTATCCCTCGTCGGTGATAATCCCGACAAAGCACAATGGGCCAAGTTTCCCGTCAAACCAGCAGACCAAAAACCAGGGATCTTCACCGCACCACACGGGCTCAGCTTTGACAAAGACGGCAATCTTTATGTTCAGGACTGGAATGCCACCGGACGCATCAGCAAGATGAAGCGCATTAACACTGCCGATTAACACTGCCGATTAACACCGCTGATTAGCCCCGCTGATTAACACCAAACGGTTCAACCGATCAACGATGGGCAAAAACCCAGCAATTTGCCTCATAGAATCAACTAAGGCCTTTTCTTTTGCATGAAATTTGCCTTTTAATAAGCTCCATTCACGCAACTCGCCTTTTAGATAAGGCTGCTTAACTACCATTCACCTCATCCGACATCATGCCTAGAATTGTTATCACAGAGCCCGATGGCCAAAGCCAACCCTACCGATTTGAAATTGACCGCAAGCGTGTCAGTATTGGGCGGGGTAGTGATAATGACATCCTGCTTACGCACCGTTCTACTTCCAGTGAGCACTGCACGATGGAACGAGTCAAAGGTGGATTTATCTTACGTGATCAAGATTCCACCAACGGCATCCAACAAGACAAATCCTTAATGCAGGTCATCGATCTCAAAGATGGAATGGCGTTAAGCATGGGAGATGTCACTTTAGATTTCCAGCTCTCCGAGGAAGAGATCGAAACCCTTTCCAAGGAGGACTTTGTGCCACATCAGATGAAGAAACAGTCCGCTTCACAACCCGAAGCTGAGGCAGAAGAAAAGGGCAGCTTAGCTCTCAAGGAAAACACCGCCTCATCTGATGCAAACAAGCAATCCGACGAATCAGACAGCCCGAGTTCGCCCACACCCACGCCTCCCACGCCTCCTAGCTACAACCAGTCGGCGATTCGCTCTGGTGGAAGCTCAGCAAAGCCACTTCTGATCTTTATCCTCATCATTGCCGCTCTCTTTACGGGCATGACCGTTAGCCACAAATTGCGCACAAGGGACTCCCTTCCCACTAAGCTCATCGATCTACTCAAAAGAAAACCTGTCTCAGAAAAAGCCGACCAAACCGCGGATCCCTCTGCCCCGTAAAGGCTGAGGAGCTTAACCGGCCTGTATTACTTCTTCCCCAGCCACTCTGCCGTGGCGTAGCGATCAGCAGCAATCGCTAGCACTTCTTCTTCAAAGCTTTCACAAGCAAGCCAGGCTTCCTGTTTACTTGCCAGCTGACAGGCAAACTCCTGCCCAATAAGATCTGCGTCCAACTCGGTCAGAAGACTTCCTTGATGGAGTAGCCCATGGCGCGTTCGGCGCTGTCCGGCACCGGCAATTTTTACCCCGTGTGTATCGGCCAAGTCAAACGTGACTGGATTGTTAAAACATACAGAACCGTCACCATCATCATGATCGCTCAGCGCAACATTCTGACCTAATGCGTTGAGCACACCAGCTAGCACCTGATGAATGATTCGGTAACTCAATGCTCCTCGTTCTTGACTCAGCCCACATTGCCGAGGAACGACCAGAGTATAGGTTAGATCAATGCGGTGATCGACAATACCGCCGCCGGTCCACCTTCTGACATAATCAACAGGGCTCTCTTTACTGGATGGAAAGGCAAGCCTCGCATCTTCCAAGGCATGGAAATAACCAAAACTTACCGATGGCTCACTCCAGTCATAAACCCTTAGAATAGGATCGTTCCCAACGCGCGATATCAAGACCTGATCTACCGCCATATTTTCGGCAGCCTTACGCACAGTGGTATCTCTCCAGTAGATCAGCTTGTCAAAGACGGGCATGTGAATGGATGATAGAAATCCACCTAACGACGGCTCTCAATCGTTCTGTGAAGCTCATCTGCAACTTGCATGACTCGCACAGCCCCAATGGGTCCAGGGAAGATGACTCCCAAAATAAGTAAGCCATAGCGGCTATCTACTGGGATCACCTCAAGTGTTGAGCTTGCCCCAATCTTAACATGCAGATTGCCCACTGCCGCTGCTCCAGCGGATTGGCGATTTGCCCGTTGAGACGCATTAGCCAAGGTTCGCGCCACTTGGATAAGCTTTGCGTTCTCGACTTCATCGAGAAGAATCTGGCCATTGACATCAATAAGAAACATCGCTTTGGCTCCGAGATCCTCTCGAATAACCTGACTAAATTGGCGGATTCGAGAAAGAAAAGGCCCTCGTGCGTCCAGCTTACGTATGGGCTCGTCATTATCAACGGGGGACGGCGAAGATTCCTTGACGGTGTCCGAGCTAGATACCGGCACCTCCAAGGCTGTAGCCTTAGTGGCCTTATCATCCTGGCTTCCAACCTTGGCTGCCATGACGTCTGCCTTACTGTGATTTTGATTAACTGATATGTGAAACGGAGAATCAACTTGAGTAGCTATCGGCTCTGTCGTTTGCGCCGGCTCCTCAGTATCCTCGACAGGATTGCTGACCTCAACATTTGGTGTATCGACTTGTTGGGATAGCGCATCATCGGCGGAACCGTCATCTTCAGCCTTATCCTCAGCCTTATCCTCAG
>CAWVVN010000046.1:0-14855 GCA_963933605.1 uncultured Verrucomicrobiales bacterium | reverse complement strand
GGCAGCCCCCAAACCTCTGGCAGCCCCCAAACCTCTGGCAGCCCCCAAACCTCTGTCCCCGCCTAAACCACTGGCCCCACCCAAGCCTCCGGCTCCAGCCAGCACATCGAATCCGCAGAAAAATCCCGCTATCCCTGCTGCACCCATCGCACCTGCTGTGCCCATTTCCCCGGCTGCATCGATACCTCCGCCTGCCGCTCCAGCTCCGGTGATTCTCAGTGCAAACAATCAGCCCCCACCGCCGATACTAAAAGCCCCGCAAGCCGCTCCCGTCATGCCCGCGGCTCAACAAGCTCCCAGCATGGCCAGCACACCCATTGTCCCTGCCGCTAAAGCCGAAGCCACGCCCGTTGCCCTTAACTCACCCACCCCTCAAATAACAAGCATTCCGGCCCCTGCAAAACCTGTTGTAATAACGCCCCCGGTTCTTCCAAGCGCACCCCTCAAAGTCCCTGCGCCGAGCGCACCCATAGCCGAAGCTCCGCCTGCCGGCCAAAAGATGGCTACGCCTACTAATGCCCCGACGATCCGCATGCCCAAACCCTTGCCAGATCAGCCGCCAAAACCTGCCATTAGCGCACCAACGATTCAAATACCCAAAGAACCTAATACCCCAAATCAGGTGGCTCCCAATCAGGCAACCATTCCGGCTCCCCCGCAGACAGCAGCTGCCACGCCTCTCTCGGCCGCCAAACCAAGCGAAGCAGACAATGATGGCAGCATTAAGCCTATCAGACTTTCCGCACCTGGGCTCAGTAAAACTGGAGCGCCTCTTCTGAGGCCAGTGAACACCTCCACTCTCGTGGATGGTAAAATTGTCATCAACAAACCCTAAGTAGGGAGGCGGGGGTCAATAGGGCAGGAAGCCATAGAGCAGAAATCAATATGATTCCATATTTCCAATATTATTGTATTATTGGAGATTTTTAATGCCTTCTCTGCGTGGCGAAATCCTCACACACTGGCATCTTGACTTTCCTGCCAAGCTTGTTAATTCTACATGCATGGAATTACATGATGCTTCGCATGCCCTTTCTGCTTTATCGCAGACATCTCGTCTCGAACTGTTTCGACTCCTCGTCATCTCTGGTGACGATGGCATGCCTGCAGGCCAAATCTCCACCGAGCTTAATATCCCAAAACCGACTCTCTCTTTTCATCTCAAGGAGCTCAGCACGTCTGGTTTGATTCTTGCTGAGCGTCATGGGCGCTCGATCACCTACAAAATCAATATTGAGGGTATTCGAGAATTGATGGAATTCCTCACCGAGGACTGCTGCCAAGGGCGAGCTGATCTCTGCAACCTCTCGAATAATTCGGCAAACACCCTGCCCACCAACCTATTATGAATATCGCAATCAATGGATTCGGCCGCATAGGCCGACTTAGTTTCCGCGCCGGCTGGGATCACCCAGCACACACGATCAGTGTTATTAACGAACTTCACGGCACCCCTGAGACTGGCGCTCACCTGCTTGAATTCGATACCGTACACGGCAGATGGGACCGTCAGATCGATCACGATGCATCAAGCATTACCGTCGACGGCCAACAGGTCGCGTACAGCAACGTTTCGACTCCTGCTGAAATGGATCTCAGTGGGGTGGATATTGTCATCGATGCAACAGGTGCTTACCGCACCCCTGAACTACTGCAGCCGTATTTTGATGCTGGAGTTAAAAAGGTCATCGTGGCTGCTCCGGTCAAAGAAGGTGCACTCAACATTGTCATGGGCTGCAATGATCATCTCTATGAGCCGGACAAGCACCACCTGCTCACCGCGGCCTCCTGCACCACAAACTGCATCGCCCCCGTGGTTAAGGTGATCCACGAAAATCTCGGCATCAAACACGGCATGATCACCACCATGCATGACGTCACCAACACCCAGGTAGTCGTCGACGCACCGCACAAAGACCTTAGACGTGCTAGGTCATGCCTCAACTCACTCATCCCCACCTCGACCGGCTCGGCTACCGCCATCACCATGATCTACCCTGAGCTTAAAGGTAAATTAGACGGTGTCGCTGTTCGCCTACCCCTGCTCAATGCCTCACTCACCGACTGTGTCTTTGAGCTTCCTAATCCTACAACCGTAGCAGAGGTCAACGGCTTACTCAAAGCCGCCTCGGAAAATGAACTCAAGGGCATCCTTGGTTATGAAGAACGCCCGCTGGTCTCGGCGGATTACACCAACGATACGCGCTCCGGTATTGTCGATGCACCCTCCACGATGGTCACCAACGGCACGCAGCTCAAGCTACTCGTCTGGTATGACAACGAGGTTGGCTATGCTACTCGCATGATGGAGCTTGTCGCCAAAGTGGCCAACTCCATGTAGCTGGTATTGCTTGCCACATTACCTGCATGAACACCAAGAGCTACGCCATCGTCACAGCTTCGTACTGGGGGTTTACCCTCACCGACGGAGCTTTGCGCATGCTTGTATTACTGCATTTCCACAGCCTTGGCTTCTCGCCGCTCAATCTGGCATTTCTGTTTTTGCTCTATGAGTTCTGTGGTGTTCTCACCAACCTTTTAGGAGGCTGGGTAGGCTCACGGGTAGGGCTTAAGGTGACACTCTACACAGGGCTGGCACTTCAGATTATTGCTCTACTCATGCTCTCTATGATTCATCCCCATTGGGCCATGAGCTTATCGGTTAGTTATGTGATGGCATCACAGGCGCTCTCAGGCATCGCCAAGGATTTGACCAAAATGAGCTCCAAGAGCGCGGTAAAACTTGTGGTCAACGGAGGCGAAGGCGCGTTATTCAAATGGGTTGCCATTCTTACCGGATCAAAAAACGCCCTTAAGGGGGTCGGTTTTATGCTGGGTGGAGTCTCGCTCACCTGGCTTGGATTTACACACTCGCTCTGGTTGATGGCCGCTGCCCTTGGGCTTGTGCTGCTTGCCGCACTTATTTTTCTCAATCAGGACATGGGAAAAAGCAAAAAGAAGGTCAAGTTCACCCAGCTCTTTTCTAAGTCACGAGAAATCAACTGGCTTTCCGCCTCACGCTTTTTTCTGTTTGCGTCACGCGATGTCTGGTTTGTGGTGGCTTTGCCCGTCTTTCTCAAATCCCAGCTGGGCTGGAGCTTTAATCAAGTCGGTTCATTCATGGCCGCTTGGGTGATTGCTTATGGACTCGTGCAAGCAAGCGCCCCCCGCTTGATTGGTCACCATCGACCGGGGCGAAGTGCCGCCCGCTGGGTTGGATTACTAACCCTTATCACTGTCTGTCTCGCCGCAGCCATCATGCTCAACTTTCATCCAGTCGCCTCGATCTTTGTTGGACTTGGCATCTTCGGTATTGTCTTTGCCATCAACTCCGCAGTGCATTCCTACCTAATTCTGACCTTCACCTCAGATGACCAAGTTGCGCTCAACGTAGGCTTCTACTACATGGCAAACGCATGGGGGCGACTTGTCGGCACCCTGCTATCCGGGCTCATGTTCATCTTCGGCGGCTTGCCTGCCTGCCTTTGGACCAGTGCAGTGATGCTGCTCGCTGCATTCATCATGACCTTACCATTACGTAGCACACAGCGCACCACTCAATGCGCAGTGGACAGTGACGATGAGCGCTAAAATTCCGGTCTCGAGCTAAAGCTCAAACGAGCTTCCGTGAGCGGGTGCGAAATAATGAGCTCGCAAGCATGCAGCTTAAGCTGGCCTGGCCCATCCCCATGGCCATAAAAAGGATCCCCAACGATCGGAATGCCGAGACCTTTCTCATGGTAGGCATGAAGGCGCAACTGATGTGTACGCCCTGTAATGGGAATGAATTCAATCCGTGTTCGTCCATCCTCAACCGCTAATTTTCGCCAGTGCGTGATGCCTGTTTTCCCGTGGATCTCGTCATAGATCTGAATGGGGCGGTTATCGACATCGAGGCGAAATGGCAGCTCAATGGTTCCGCTTTCTTGCTCCAACACCCCATCCAACAAGGCGATGTATTTCTTTTCCGTCAAGCGCTCATGAAATTGCCTCGATAAGTTCCGGTGTGCTTCAGCACTACGCGCAACGACCATCAAACCGGACGTATCCATATCCAAGCGATGCACCGCAGGTTGTTCGATGCAGCCAGGGAACATACGCCGGACTCGGTCAGCAACACTGTCCACTTTATCCGGGCCTCGTCCGGGCACGGCCAGCATGCCACTGCGCTTATTGACCACCACAAAGTCAGGATCAGTGTGCAGAATGTCTAAAAGTTTCTCGGAATCCATCATTGGCAAGCATCTCTGACTGGGCTCATGCCATGTGTCAAGAGCCGTGCATGGCGTAGATCGTGATTGCCCGGGCCACCCCCCGCAGGGCATGATGCGCTCATGAACGACGCCATGCTCCAAGATGCTTACCGCAGATTTGATGCCGCCAATTCCGAAGACCCCAATAGCATAGAGGTCGATGGCAAGCCGCAGCCCAAGGAGCTTGTCTTTGCTAAGCGCCTGAGCACCGCTGTTATGGCATTGGATCCTGACGCATCATTGGCACTAAGACTTGCGGCTCGCTGCCAGCATATCCGGCGTTGGCAGACACCGCGCTCTACCCAACCCATGGGAAGAGCAGGTTATTTGAAGTGGCGCACACTGTTGAAGAAATTTCATGCGGAGACCTCAGCAGAGATTCTCATAGCCTCCGGCTATGATGCCGAACTCATCGAGCGCGTTCAGGATCTCAATCTAAAGAAAAATCTCAGCACCGATAAAGACTGCCAGACACTAGAAGATGGTCTCTGCCTGGTATTTTTAGAATACCAGTTCGACGCCTTGATCGCCGAAACCGAAGAAGAAAAACTCCTCGGCATCGTTCGGAAAACCTGGGCGAAAATGAGCCCTCGCGGGCAACAAGCCGCTGGTGACATTGCCTTCTCAGAGAGCGGAGCCGGCATTCTTAAAAAAGCCCTGTCCTAATTACTCAACTCACGAGATCACGTGATAAGCTAAAAACTCGACTTTTGTATCCAGTTATACTAACCCAATGCCAGTGAGCAATACCGAACCATCACCCAAAAAAAGCCCCGATCTGGAAGTCAAAGACGCCCAGCTCATCTTTAATTCTGTCTGGGAAACACTTGAAGCGGAACGCGGACGGGAAAAAATGCGTTTCCCAAAGGAGCTCATTCTTCTGGGCGGTGCTCCAGGCTCCGGTAAAGGGACCAATACCGCCTACATCTGCAAAGTTCGCGATATTTCAGCGGAGCCAATCGTTGTAAGCGCACTGCTTGACACCCCCGAAATGCAGGCACTCAAGGCGGAAGGTCACATGGTAGGTGATCGCGAAGTGGTGGATATTTTGTTCCGTAAAATGCTCACTACTGAATACCGAGAGGGCGTCGTGCTTGATGGGTTTCCCCGCACCACCGTTCAGGTAGAGTGCATCAAAATGCTTTATGATAAAATGGTCTCCCTAAGGCGAGAGTTTGAAAGCACCCCTCTCAAGGTCCATTTCAAGCAGCCTATTTATCACATCATGGTGCTCTTTATTGACGAGGCTGAGAGTATTGCCCGTCAGCTCAAGCGTGGCCGTGAAATCATTGCCCACAACGAGGAAGTGAAACGCACAGGCAACGGCACCATCTTAGAAGAACGGCCAACGGACACCAGCGAGGATCTTGCACGCAACCGCTACCGCACCTTCAAGGAGCAGACCTACGACGCCCTGCTCTCACTCAAGCAAATCTTCCACTACCATTTCATCAATGCTCAGCTTCCACTGGATGCCGTGCAGAGCAACATTCTCCAAGAAATGGAATACCAGAGCTCTCTCGAGCTCGACCCCCGCACTTATGACGTGCTGCGCGTGCTACCAGAAGCCGCTGACATCACCAATCACGCCCGCCGTGACTTGGTGTATCGCCTAGATCGCTACAACCTTGAACATCCCGAACTGTTTCGCGATGTGGTCGAAATGATCGACTCGAAGATCATGTCCATCATCAAGCCTCACGCCATTTCTGGCAGGGCCCACGTTAATACAGAGGACTCACTGCTCTCAAAGCCAAAGGCACTTGCTATGCTCATTGATGTATTTTCAGAGCGCGGATTTTTTGCCTCTGTGGATATTCACTTAATGGAGATACCCAATCGGGTTGACCTCAATACGGGCAAGATCGAATGCCGGGAAAAGAAGGTATTCCGCATTACCGTCCACTTTAAGGGATCTGAAATTCGAAGGGGTTAACGAGGAGGCTCATAGAGCATGAGCAGAAACCAGGTTGTCATAATAGGCGATAGCCTTAACATTTACGCCATCCAAGATGACTAGCTTCTCTCACGCTCACACCGATAAGGACCTGAAGCGCCTCAGGAAATTCCTTGCTGAGACGCTTAAAAAATCCGGCATTCAAATCCCTGGGCAGCCGTCTGATGGCATGCAGCTGCTCAATCTCGCCTGTGGCCGAGCTGACGAAACAGAGGTTCTCGCGGATGTATTTGGCAGTGAGGCTGACTCCATTCATCTCACCGGCGTCGATATCCGGACACGGGAAATAGGTGAGGCGAAAGAGCGTTGGAAAAAACTACCGAGTAAGGCAAGTGCCGACTTCCTTGTTCAGGACGCTTCACAACTTGGCCATCTTAATCAGCTCGGTAGCGAATTCGACATCGCTTTCATGCGCCACCAAAATTTCTGGAACGGCGATACAACGTGGACAAAAATCTATGACGAGGCACTTCACCGTCTCGATGATGACGGCCTATTGGTGATCACTTCTTACTTTGACCATGAGCACCGCCTCGCGCTCGATGCCATCCAAGGACTCGGTGCCGAATTAGTCTGCTCTGAGCGAAACTCCGACTCTCGCATCATCACCGATGCGCCGAATAAATCCGTGGACCGTCACCTTGCCATCTTCCGCAAGCCCTGATCCCCACCTTGATGTGGCTTCGCGTTAACTTCGGCCTTAACTCCGCCTCCAACACATCAGCCACTCCTCTCCTTCACGCGTCGGAAAATATTTTTTGGGTAGGCGCTCCCACTCGAGGGAAAACTGTTTACTGAAGTGCCTATGAATGGTTTCGATGTTGGTTTTAAATGGTGGCCCGTCTCCGTTCGGATCTTCAGCAAAGGCGAAAAAAACTCCGATCAGCAGACCCTGCGGCACCAATAGTCGATGGGCGGCATCTACATAAGCGTCTCTCTCATCGGGGGTGATCGCACAAAAACAAGTGTGCTCCCAGATCACATCGTAACGCTTTTCTTCAGCAAGCACCGGATCAAAAAAGTCAGCTTCCTGGTAGCGTGCTCCGTTGATACCATTTGCCAACTTTGCTGCTGCAAGTGCTGTTGCTGAGACATCCAGCCCAGTCACTCGGCAGCCTGCCTGAGCTAGCGCACGCACATCGTGCCCGTATCCGCAGCCCGGAACCAATACCTCGGATTCAGCCGGTAACTCTCCACTTGTGATAACTTCGAGCAATGCCGGTGACGGCGCCCCTTTGTCCCATGGAGTATGGCCCTCTAAATAGTCTTGATTCCAGTCACGCTGCTCCATTGCCATGAATACACTTAAAACGATCTCCCCACCCCTACCAACTTAAAAAATGACGGGAGAATCTAAGTATGAGCCTGCGCCCATAACCGAGAGAGCTACTCGAAATAGGTATCCTCATGGGAGTAAACCGGTGCGCAGCAGCAAAGCAAGCGTATCGCTGTCAATGCCTTGATCTGGTGCCAGGCGCTGGGAGCAATCAGGATGGCATCTCCTGGTCCCACCTCCCGCTCATCACCATCGATTTCCATGAGCCCACGCCCTTCAAGAATGAAATAAATTTCCTCACTGAGTTTGTGGTAGTGGCGCTCTGTGCATCCCCCCTCCGGCAGGCTCGCCTCAGCAAGGCTCTGCTTTTCCACAGGGGCATTCGTGGCATCAAGAATACTGCGGATAGTAGATCCGTCTGCTGTGGTAAAGGGATTCTGGTCACGAAGCTGATTGACGATCATGCGACTTGGTAACAAATTAGCGCTGTGGAAACAACTCCCGTTACCTGCCCGGCATGCTTTCAATCCTTCGACGTTACACTTCCTCCCTCGGAGGAGTGCCCATGCGAGGTCGATTATGATTGTGAAGTGTGCTGCCGCCCGATGGTGATTCTTTTTTCAGATTATACCGCTGAAGCACGCAGCCTTGACGATTAGAGATACCCATTGAGACGCCCATTGACATGCCTATCCGCCAACACATCGCAGGCCGCGAAGCTTGCCCATTCTTGCCGCATGCACAAAGTATACTGACTCCATCGGATAGCCGGCAGGCACGTGAGGGCGATGATCCCAGCTGCTACTATCTTGCCGCGCTCACCTGCGCTCAGTCCCTCTGGCTACAAGGCAAACCCGCCCAAGCACTGCTCCAGCTTAACCATGCACTTGGTGTCAGCCTAGCCCCCGACGATATTGCCCTCACTCAGTGGCCACTGCCTTATCAGGCCAAAGTCTGGATCCTCACCCGCCGGCATGAAGAAGGTTTTCTGGGCAACCCCGTGCGTCATTACCAGCACCTCGCAAGCCGCATGAGCGGGCCCAACAAAGAACTGCGGGCATGGCGAGCCTGGGCTTGCTTCCATCTGGCACAGGGCATTCTTCCTGCGAACGAGTTCCCTGTGGATCAACGGCAAATCGAAAGGGAACAGCTGGAAATCCCTATCTGGGATGAAGTTCTTGTAGAGCTCAATCGTATTGGATCACCGGCTGAAACCGACATCCTCAGAGCCCTCTCCTGCTAAAGCTGAGCCAAGTATTCATCGCTTACCGCTTGCCTTCCCCCCTGTTTATTTCTACCCCTCCTGCAGATGCCCAACCTTTACGAAACAGACCAAGCCCTCAGCGAATATTTACTCATGCACTACGGCAAGGATGCAGAGCTCATGCCTTGGGCATTTGGGCCTGCTGACGCGATCGGATTTCCAAGCCGTACGGTTGCCTATTTTCCTGAGAAAAAAGCATCGCGAGGCCTAGACATTGGCTGTGCAGTCGGCCGATCTACTTTTGAACTCTCCAAAGTATGCGACGAAGTCATCGGCATCGATTATTCTGCCAGCTTCATTGAAGCCGCTGAAGAAATGCGCCAACATGGCAGTATTGATTACCCCATCAAGGAAAGCGGCCAAGTCAATAGCAGAGCGACGGCGAGCATTCCCGAGCATTCCAATCCAGAAGGCATCCAGTTCCTCTGTGCTGATGCAATGGATCTGCCCGTAAATCTTGGCCAATTTGATTGTGTTCATGCCGCCAACCTAATCTGCAGGCTCCCCGATCCCGCTAAACTACTCAAGCGGCTGCCTGACTTAGTTTTGCCTGGTGGCCATCTCGTTCTGGCGACCCCATGCACTTGGCTGGAACAATTCACCCCTCCTGAGAATCAACCCAGTCAGGATACCTTTGAGTGGCTATCCGACCTGCTCAGCCCCTCTTTCAAGTTGATCAAAAAGGCGGATGAACCCTTTTTAATCCGTGAAACATCCAGAAAATTTCAATGGACAGTTTCCCTTGTAACTCAATGGAAACGTTGTGTTTGAGGCTTCTATTGCGGCTTAGCCGCTGCGCCTAGTCCCACCCTGAGCTTGACTTTACAAGCAAGCCTGTGTACAGGAGCGTATCTTTGGCAAATAAAGACTGCCATTTTTATCCACATCGGCCACAGATTGATCAAACTGATTACTGCACGTGGCCCTCTTTTTACCCGCTATGTTTAACAAAATTCCTTTTTCTCGCGTCAACTGGATCACGAGCATCTTCCTCATCACCACCGCTTTCCTCGCCGTCACCGCGGTTCCCATCTATCTTTGGCACTTCGGGATCGACTGGTTTCAGTTCGGGATGTTCTTTTTCTACACCGTGATCACCATCATGAGTATCACACTCGGTTATCACCGGCTCTATTCCCACCTTTCTTTCAAGGCGAAATGGCCAGTCAGGCTGGTCACCCTCCTCTTCGGCGCCTGCGCCTTCGAGAACTCATGTTTTGATTGGACCGCCGATCACCGCAAACATCATAAACACGTCGACCACGATGATGATCCTTATGATATTTCCAAAGGGTTCATGTGGGCTCACATTGGATGGCTCATTTTCAAGGTCAGACCAGAGGAACCCGTCAATAACGTCAATGATCTTATGCGGGACAAGCTCTGTATGTGGCAACACAAGTATGTGCACTGGATCGGCTTCATCTTGGGCGTTATTGTTCCTACTGCACTTGCCTACATGGTTCAGCCTACATGGCACTACGCCCTCGGCGGCTTCCTCCTCGCCGGTATCCTGCGCATCGTCGTAGTTCAGCACTGCACCTTCTTTATCAACTCACTCTGCCATACCATCGGCAAACGCCCTTACAACACAGAGAACTCCGCACGTGATAGCGCAATCATGGCTGTCTTCACCTGTGGCGAGGGCTACCACAACTACCACCACGCGTTCCAGCACGACTACCGCAATGGCGTCAAGCCGTGGCAGTTTGACCCCACCAAATGGATGATCTGGGTGCTCTCCAAGCTCGGCCTTACCACCAACCTACGCCGAGTTTCAGATGAAAAAATCCTACTCGCAGAAATGCGTGAAGCGTGTCGCCAAGCAGACAAAGTCAAAGCGATTGAGCCAGAGACTGCGCTCAGTGAAAAAGCCATGGAGGCATTTCATGATTTCTCCCAGCGTCTCACCGACAGTTACAATGAGCTCGAGCAGGCCATCTCAAACAAGGTAACCGTATCACGACAAGCAATGGCCCAATGGCAAAAAGAAACTCGTGAGTTTGTGCGCCACGTCTCTGTGATTAATCGCCAACTGCAAAGTCCTGCGTAAGGACTTTCACAAAAAACACACTTTAATCAACAGGCCTACACTCTTCCGTGTGGGCCTGTTTGCTTTATCATCTAAACTCTCCAACGATTCACCCCTAGACAGTCTAACTTTCCTCACTTTCACCATTGCCACCTTAGCCAGACAAGCTTAATGGTTAGCCTTGCCGACAACGTTTTTTAATGACTATGAAGACAATCCATCACCTCATTCTACTGACATGCATCGCTCAGTTTTGTGCCTCGTGTGCCAAACAAGAAAGCCCAGCACCAGAGCCCGTCAAAGAAGCTCCTAAGAAAATAGCAAAACCAAAAGCATCTACTGCCACCGTGGCTGCTGCAACCAATCTCTTTCGCACCCCGTCAGATGATATTGCACTACCAACGGACGCACAAATAGCGGAAGGCGAGCAGCCCGCAGCGGTAAAGCCACCAGCCCAACCCAACAATTCATCCCCTAGCATCTCTATCAAACCCCCTGCAGCAAACCCTTCGAGCGGTAAGCCCTAAGCAGAGCGGTAAGCCCTAAGCTTTAACGATAGATCGGCTCTCCGGTTGCCATGCGCAAACCCAAAAAATTCAACCCCCATCCGTTTGATTACCATCAGGAAATCGAGCTTGAAATCTTATCGCTGAGCAATCTCGGTGTCGGCATAGCCCGTGTGCAACTCGAGGACCAAGACGAGCACGGCAGCCAAGGCGACCAAAACAGCCAAAACAACCAAGCCGACCAAGACAAAGCACCACAAGGCTGGGTTGTCTTTGTGCCAAACACCCTTCCGGGAGAGAAAGTCCTGGCGCGTATTTTCCGCAACGACAAATCACACAGCCAGGCTGATCTCGTCGACGTACTCGTCCCTTCAGCTGACCGCCTTGAGCCCAAATGCTCGCTCTTTGGTAGATGCGGTGGCTGTCAGTATCAGCACCTCTCCTACGACAAGCAGCTCGCTTGGAAAACGCGGCAGGTCGAAGAGTTACTCAAGCACATGGCCGGTGTGCATACCGATGTGTCCCCTGCCATCCCATCACCTCGCCAATGGGGCTACCGCTCCAAAATCACGCCACACTTCAAACGTCCTCGCGACGGCAAGATTGGCGACATTGGTTTCTTGCTCGCAGGACAGCGCTCCCACCTCGTCGATGTGCCCCATTGCCCCATCGCCATGGATGAGATCAATGATGCTCTGCCTCGTATCCGCGAGGAAACACGTAACAACGCCAAAGCCTACAAAAAAGACGCCACCCTACTACTGCGTGCCACCGAGGGCCGCGTAGAAACCAATCACCGCAACCCCATCTCAGAAACCGTCACCACCGACGCGGGAGACATCACCTTTCATTTTCTCGCAGGGGACTTCTTCCAGAACAACCCATTCATCCTGCCTGCCTTCACCAGCTACGTCGCCGAACAAGCATCATCCTGCGGCGCCCGCTACCTCGTCGATGCCTACTGTGGCTCAGGCCTCTTCTCCCTGTGCCTCGCGCACAAGTTCAAACAAGTCGCCGGCGTCGAAGTCAGCGAGACCGCAGCAGACTGGGCCCGCCGCAACGCTGAGCTCAACAAGATCGACAACGCCACCTTCCTCGCCTCCAGCGCTGAAGCCATTTTCGACGACATCGCCTTTCCAGCTGAAGAAACAGCCGTGGTCATTGACCCGCCACGGAAAGGCTGCAACCAGGAATTCCTCGAGCAACTGTTCGCCTTTGGCCCCAAAAAAGTCGTCTACATCTCCTGCAACCCGGCCACCCAGATGCGTGATCTCAGCGAGTTTCTGCTCGCGGGCTACAAACTCACTGCCGTGCAGCCCTTTGATCTTTTCCCACAGACCAGGCACCTTGAATGCGTGATCGTGTTACAGAAATGAGGGTAAGCAGCAAAGACTAGACGGAGAAATAGTCACAAAACTCTATCCACTCCAACCGCGCCTGCTCAATGGATATCGGGGCAAAGCGTATTCGCGTAGCCGGGCGTGCCTGACAGAGCTGGGGCAAATCGACCCGCGCAATAACCCCCAGCTTAGGGTAGCCCCCTAGCGTCTGCCGATCATTGAGCAACACAATCGGCTGTCCGTCCGGCGGGATCTGAATGGCCCCCAGGGCGATTCCCTCTGATATGACTCCGCCACTCGGTGGCGTGATCGGCCCACCCTCAAGTCGCACACCCATGCGGTCTGAATCAGGGGTGACCCTATAATCTTCTTGGTAGAATTTTGCCATGGCGTCCGGGCTAAATTGGTCGGCTTGATAAGACTCAATAACTCGCAGCTCAATGGCATCGGGATAGTCTGGCACATACCTAGGGGGCACGTAGGCTGCCGTCACATGATGACAAGCCTGTGCAGATAGGACATCCCCCTCTCGGGCGACTAAGCCTAGACGATTACGCTCCACCGTAGAGCAACTACCAAGAACAGGGGCAGCTTGGAAGCCGCTCTTCGTAGCTAGATAAGTTCGCATCCCTTTTTGAGCAGGTTTCAATCTCAAGATCTGGCCACGCCTCACACCAAAGCTTCGCCAATTGCCAATCGGCTCACCATCAAGCTCTGCCTGCATATCGGCTCCGGCGATCGCCAGCGCCAGGTCACATTCTGCGCGAAAGCTCGCCATGCCAATGGCAACTTCCAAGGTCGGCTGATTGACTGGATTATCCAATAGCCTGTTGGCCCAACAATGAGCCTGCAAATCCATTGCGCCACCCTGGCTCAGCCCATGCCCTGCATAACCGAAACGACCAAGATCCTGTATCGTAGTGCGCACTCCCGGCCTGAGAACTTTCAGCCCCTTTACATTATGGTCACCCTCAGACATGCCCTCCCCTTTCGATATAATCATCACACTCTATCGGCATAAAGCGCACCCGGTCACCAAGCTCAAACGGGCTCAGCGGTACTTGATCGGGATCATAAAGTGGCACCGGGCACCGCCCGATCAACTGCCAACCGCCGGGCGTATCCATCGGGTAAACCGCTGTCTGTCGATCGGCAATGCCGACACTGCCGGCTACCACCTTGGCTCGTGGCCGCTCATGTCTCGGCGTCGCAATACGTGCATCCACATCAGCTAGAAAAGCAAAGCCAGGCGCAAAGCCAATGGCGCATACCGTGTAATCTCTGCCCGCGTGAATAGCGATAACCTCTGCGACTGTTAAGCCGTTGTTGCGCGCCACCATTTCCAGATCAGGCCCCACATCGGGATGGTAATACACAGGCAGCTCGATGAGCTTCCCCTCCGCTTTTTCCGTTACGACGCTGCGGCTGATCATCGCTACCAGTTTCTCGCCAAACTCCTCAAGCTTAATGCGAGGTGAATGAACCTGCACAAGAATCGATGTATAGGATGCTGTTACTTCACAAACCTCTTGATGCTCCGCCTTGATGCGACGAGCCATCTCTCCGATCAACGGCGCCTGTTTGACATCAATCTCGTCTCCAAGATAAAGCATGAGACTCGTTTCTGAAACAGGAGCCCAGCTGACCTTCATCCCCATCATGACTTAAGTGCTAAGTGAATCTGCCTCGCTGCCTCCACCGATGCCTGGTTGTCTCCATGCACGCAGATGGTATCAGCAGCGATCGCGATGGTTTTACCACAATGGCTAGTGACGCTCCCCTCGTGGGCAAGCTGCATGACCTGCTCAAGCATACGCCCTGATTCACTATAAACCGCCCCCCGCTCAGCACGGTCCAACAGCGTGCCCTGCGCAGTGTAGGCACGGTCCGCGAAGGCTTCAAAAAGCAAGGGCACGCCATGCCTGCCCGCCAGTCCACGGTCGAGGGCATCATGCTCGCGGGCCATGATCATCAGAGCTGGGGAATGCGGCAGCGAAGCCACCACCTGCAGCATAGCTTCATACACCTCCTGGCGCGCCATCATATCGTGATAAAGTGCTCCATGAGGTTTGACATACTGCAGCTTAGTTCCTGCCCGATGGCAAATGGCATCTAAGGCTTCCACTTGCTCAATCACAAGACGGGTAAGCTCAGCAGATGAGAGCTCCATCGACTTTCGCCCAAAGCCCTCACGGTCCGGATATCCTGGGTGCGCACCGACTGCTAC